>CAYUXB010000247.1:0-5974 GCA_964448525.1 uncultured Acidimicrobiaceae bacterium | reverse complement strand
GTCGGCTCGTCGTGGAACAGGGCCGACAGCAACGGGCTGGCGCCCACCAGGTCACCCGCCGACACCACGACGGTGTTGCGAGGGTTGGTCGCCTCCAGCGCGGCGACGTGCGAGGCCAGGTATGCGGCACCGCCGGCGTCGATGCCCTCGATGCGGCCGCTGGACCCGCCCGGCGGCTCGAGGTTGCCGTGGAAGTCGTTGATGCCGAGGATCTGGACCTCGACGGACGGCGGTCGGTGGTGACCGCCACCGCCACCGCCGGGCCATCCCGGGCGACAGGCGGCCAGAGCGGCCGCCACCAGCAAGAGGCTGACCAGCCGGACGATCGTGCGTGAACGAGCCACGGCGCTCTCCTTCGAGTCGTGGAGGAAGCGGGACGCTAATGGCCGAGCGTGTCGCCCGGGCATGGTCGATGTGACCAACAGATGGACGCCAGCTGACACATCACGCGCACATCGAAGCACGGATCACGACGTTCTGCCCGGACGAGTGTGGGCGAGGGCCTCCGACCCGGTGGGGGGAGGCCGGGGCCGGCACCGCCGCCGACCCGGGGGTCGGGCGCAGCCCGGGCGCGCCGCCGCCCGGTCCGGTGGTCCCGGCCGGGCGGCGTTGCGGATGTGATGGCGACGTCGTTGCGTCCCCGTGTCAGGTACCGGTGATGCGCACCCGGAGCGTCGTGCCGTCGACGCTCACGACACGCATGCGCACGCCGGCGTCGGGGACCTTCACCCCCATCCAGGCCACCTGCGGGAAGTCAGGATCGGAGAACCAGTAGTCCCTGCTGTCGTCGAACACCGGCTGGGCCCGCTGGCCCCGGATGTAGCTCGGTCGTCCGCCGATGTGCAGCGTGAAGGACCGAGGCCGGGTGAGCGAGAACGGCGCGTCGTACACCTGGATCCGCGATCGCCACGGTTGCCCGGCCAGGTTGTAGATCGGCCGGGGGTGGGCGTCGATCGGCAGGATCAGCCCCTCGCCGGGGTGCTGGCTGGTGTTGTTGTCGCGCTGGGAGGTGTCCCAGTACGAGATGAGCAGTCCCTGCTCGTAGCTGAAGTGCTCGACCCAGTCCGGCCGGTCGGGGAAGCCGAAGTTGTACGGTCCCGTTGCCAGGTAGCGGTCGAACGCGGTGTGCGAGCGGTGCGAGGCGATGTAGAAGTTGTCGTAGGCGCTGACCTCGGTGCCGGTCGTCGAGCGGAACCCGTCGAGTGTCCAGCCCTCGTCGCCGCTCTCTGCCCCGCTGGTCACCACCGCCTCGCCGTCCGCGCTCACGACGATCTCGTCGGCGAAGAACCCGAGCGGCGCGACGCCTCCGTCGGTGCGGTAGAGGAGCCGCAGTGCGATCTCCTGGCCGGCGTAGGCGTCGAGCGGAACGTTCACGTGCACCCAGGCGCCGTCCGAGGAGCCGGAGATGGCGGGCTCGTCGCTGCCGTCCCGCACGAACGGCTCACCCCCGACGGTGCCGTCGAGACTCGTCCAGGTGTCGCCGCCGTCGGTCGATGCTTCCACGTAGAGGTAGTCGTAGTCGGCCTCGATCTCGAAGCGGGCCTCGAGGTCGAGCGCGGCGGTGGTCGCCCCGGTGAGATCGACGTCGCGGGTCATCGACGTCGCGAGGTCGTCGCCCTGAGTGGACCACCAGAACCGCTCGCCGGCGAACGGCTCGCCGTAGTCGGCGGTGACCTCCTTGTCGGGCAGCACGGTCACGACGGCCTGGGGCCGGTCGGTGTTGTACTCGTGTGGGCCGAGGGTGAGCGTGCGGTTCTGGCCGGCGACCGTGACCTCGTAGTCGAGCCAGCCGAGCTGGAGCTTGTCCCACGCGGACAGGTCGCCGGCCCGGGTGCCGATCGGCTCGCCCTCGCCGGACAGCCGGCTCTGGGCCATGAGCGACCACCACTCGACCCCGTTCTGGCCGCCGGCGGTGTCGTAGTGGTCGGGGAGCCCGAGGTCGTGGCCGTACTCGTGGGCGATGGTGGACAGGCCGCCGTTCTCGGGCTGCACCGTGTAGTCGCCGGCCCACAGGCCCGTGGCGCCGATCTGCGTGCCGCCGAGCGGGTTGTCGGCGGGGCCGGTCCGGCCCTGGTCGGAGACGAAGGCGTACCACCGGTGGCTCCAGAGGGCGTCCTCGCCCTGCCACGGGTCGCCGTCGGCCTGGTCGCCACCGGCGTGGACGATCTGGAGGTGGTCGATGTAGCCGTCCGGCTCGTTGAAGTCGCCGTCGCCGTCGTGGTCGTAGCGGTCCCACACGCCGTAGCTGGCGAGCTCGGCCGCGATGTCGGCGTCGCTGCGCCCGGCCGCCTGCTGGTCCGCGACCCACTGGTTCATGCCGTCCTGGACGAGGTACCAGTTGTTGCTGCACACGGCGCCGCCGCACGGGTAGCCGTTGGACCGCCCGTACCGGGCCTCGTTGTAGGGGACGGTCACCCACTCGGTGGCCTCGCCGTCGATGCTGTAGCGGCCCGAGGACTGCAGCTCGTAGTACGTCTTCATCGACTCGACGCCGTCGCCTTCGCCGAAGTACAGGTCCTGGAAGAACTCGGCGCTGAAGTCGGGCTGCCAGATGGTCGTGTTGTCGACCCTGCGGTCGGGCTCCGGTATGGCGTTGTGGAGGGGCCCGTCGAAGACCACCGGGCCAGGCGTGGTCGGATCGGTGTCCTGGTCCGGGTAGTCGGGGTGGCGCTCGTTGCCGAACTCGACGAGGAGGACGAACACGCGGTCGGTCGCCTCCCGGGCGAGCTCGACGTACTGGTCCTTGGGCTGGTGACGGCCTCGGTGGCCGCCGCGGCGCGAGGTCCTGGTCTCGGCCGATCCGGGGGTCGCCCCCACGTGGACCACGGTCGATCCGTTGATCTCGGTCGCGGTTGCCTCACCGTTGATGACCTGGGTGAGGCCCTGCTCTCGGAGCTCGCGGCGCTTGTCCTCGAGCGGGTTGGGCAGCTCGTCGGCGGGGGCGGCCACGGGGTCGAGCGTGGGCCCACCCGGCGGCGGTGCCGCCTCGGACGGGGCGGCCCCCGCCGGTGCGACGGTGGCCACGACGAGGGAGACCCCCAAGCCGCACGCCACCAGACCGGCCATGGTCTTGCGCATCGTTCCTCCTGCTGTGGACGGCGTCCGCCCTGCGGTGGCCCCCCGGCACGGGCGTGCGCGGCGAGCGATGCTCCTGGTCGCCTCCCCACCGACCTCGCGGCGGCCCCCAACGTCCAGGTGCGGGCGTGACGTTACGGCAGAGTGCGCCCCGGTACCAGGGCTTGTTGGGCGACTTGTGCAGCAGCGGCGCGCCTGTCCATGCAGGTTGCTCAGGTCAGACCAACCCGGAGCGGAGCGGGGTGGAGCGGAGCGGGGTGGAGACGGCTCGGGCCCCCGCCCGGGCCCCGGCGAGCGTCAGACCCGCTCGGGCTCGTCGTCGAGGTCGTCGTCGCTCAGGTTCGAGGACACGCCGGCCTGCACGTCGAGCTCGGGGCCGTCGTCGGGCTCCAGGAACCACGCGTCGGATTCGGCGGCACGGCGCTCGTCGGCCAGGTGCTCGAACGGATCGCGCGCGCTGGTCGCGCGGCTCTTGTGCGCAGGCTTGCGGCGGCCGAACGGCATGACGGAGGACCCTAGTGGAACAGCCCTGACCCAGCCACAAAGTTGTGGGGGTGCGACCACTGGGCGTCGTCCGCTACGCTTCCCCCAGGTCGACGAGCCGCCACGTTGGACTGTGGTGGGCATCGTCGCTATCATCTCCAGGCCTTGCGCGGAGCCGTTCCCCCGGGTCGAGCGCAGGCGAGAGTTCTGAAGTTCTGTCCAACTGACGTCCGCGCAGGCCCGTCCGCTGGGAACCGCGTGGCACAACCGAAACAGGCGCTCCGCCGGGCTGGTCCCGTGCGGAGCGTTCTCGTGAACCGTAGCCATTCCGTGACCGCTCGCCGCGTCACCTCCGCAGTGACAGCCGCGGGCGAGCAGGGCACCAGGCAGAGAAAGACGTAGCCGCCATGGCCACAAGAGCGATCGTCGGCGAGAAGGTCGGCATGACGCAGGTGTGGGACGACGACAACCGCGTCGTGCCCGTCACCGTCCTGCGCGTGCGCCCGTGCCGAGTCGTGCAGGTCAAGACCAATGAGCGCGACGGGTACAGCGCGCTGCAGGTCACCTTCGGTCAGAAGAAGGCCTCCAAGCTCACCAAGCCGGTCGCCGGGCAGTACGAGGCCGCCGGGGTCGACCCGGGCAACCGCCTCGTCGAGCTGCGACTTGACGACGTCAGCGGGTACGAGGTCGGTCAGGAGATCGGTGCCGACGTCCTCTCGCAGGGCGAGCTCGTCGACGTCACCTCGGTGAGCAAGGGCAAGGGCTTCGCCGGCGTCATGAAGCGACACGGCTTCTCCGGCCTGCCCGCCAGCCACGGCGCCCACCGGGTCCACCGCTCACCCGGCGCCATCGGCGCGTGCGCCACGCCGTCCCGCGTCTTCCGCGGCACCCGCATGGCCGGCCGCACCGGCGGCCAGAAGACGACCACCCTCAACCTCACCGTCGTACAGGCCGACGCCGAGCGAGACCTGCTCCTGGTCAAGGGCTCCGTGCCCGGGCCGAACGGCGGCATGGTCCTCGTCCGCGACGCCGTCAAGGGGAAGTAGACGATGGCGACCCTCAAGCTCACCACCGCTGCCGGCAAGGCGTCCGGCGACGTCGAGGTCGACGACAGCTACTTCGACGTCCAGCCCAACGTCCCGGTCATGCACCAGGTCGTCACCGCGCAGCTCGCCGCCAAGCGGGCCGGTACGCAGTCGACCAAGACCCGGGCCGAGGTACGGGGCGGCGGCGCCAAGCCGTGGCGCCAGAAGGGCACCGGCCGGGCCCGCCAGGGCTCCATCCGGGCACCGCACTGGCGGGGCGGCGGCGTCACGCATGCGCCCAAGCCGCGCAGCTACAAGCAGCGCACCCCGAAGAAGATGATCCGCCTGGCGCTGGCCTCGGCCCTGTCCGACCGCCGTGCCGACGACAAGGTCATCGTGCTCGACAGCTGGGGCATCGACGCCCCGAGCACCAAGGCCGGTGTCGAGGTGCTCGGCAAGCTGGGCGTCGACGGCCGGGTGCTCGTGGTGCTCAGCCGCGACGAGGCCGACGTGGCCGTGTGGAAGAGCCTGCGCAACCTGCAGGACGTCCACGTACTCACCGCCGGCGAGCTCAACGCCTACGACGTCCTGGTCAGCGACTGGGTCGTCTTCACCAAGGCCTCGCTGCCCGCCACCCGCGTCGCCGCCGATGCGGCCACCGACTCCGAGGGGAGTGAGACCCCGTGAAGGACCCTCGTGACGTCATCGTCGCTCCGGTCGTGAGCGAGAAGTCCTACGCACTGATGGAGGAAGGGGTCTACACGTTCACCGTGCACCCCTCGGCCTCCAAGCCCGAGATCCGCGACGCCGTGCAGAGCATCTTCGGCGTCAAGGTCTCGAAGGTGAACACGCTCACCCGTCTCGGCAAGCGCAAGCGCAACCGCAAGACGTTCACCTACGGCAAGCGTCCCGACACCAAGCGAGCGATCGTCACCCTGGTCCAGGGCGAGACGATCGACCTCTTCCAGGATTAGGCCGAGGCTCCGCAATGGCACTCCGCAAGCGCAAGCCCACCAGCGCCGGTCGTCGGTTCCAGACCGTCGCCGACTTCTCCGAGGTCACCCGTGACCGTCCGGAGAAGTCGCTCACCGGCCCCACGAGCTCGACCGGTGGACGCAACGTCCACGGCCGCAAGACCGCCCGCCATCGCGGCGGCGGCCACAAGCAGCGGTACCGGGTCATCGACTTCCGGCGCAACAAGGACGGCGTCCCCGCCGTCGTCGCGTCGATCGAGTACGACCCCAACCGCTCGTGCCGCATCGCGCTGCTGCACTACCTCGACGGCGAGAAGCGCTACATCCTGGCGCCCCGCGACCTGAAGGTGGGCGACCGCCTGCAGAACGGCCAGGGCTCCGAGATCCGTGCGGGCAACGCCCTGCCGCTGCGCTACA
>CAYUXB010000246.1:4373-5975 GCA_964448525.1 uncultured Acidimicrobiaceae bacterium | reverse complement strand
TTCTGGCGTCCCTCAGAAGGCCATGTGCTGGTGAGAGCCGCCAGTTCGAGGCGGGCCGTCGGTTCCGCCGGCGGGAACGTCGGCCGACACTCGGCCGGCTCAGCCGTGGCGTTGCCAGGCCAGCACCAGGCCGATCGGGATGCTCACGAGCAGGACCAGGATCGTGCCCCGATAGAGCCAGACCAGTCGACCGCCGGTGCCCGATCCGCGGACCGATGCCACGAAGCTGACCAACACGGCGACGAGCACCCCGCCCCCGACCGCCGTGAGCGCCGGGCGGGAGGCCAAGGTGCCGGCGACGACCACGGCTGTGCTCAGGATCCACGCCGCGAGCTGACCGGTGATCGTCGAGGACGACGGCGGGCGACTCGCGAAGCTGGCTTGGCCGAAGCCGAGGGCGATCAGCGCGACGCCGCCCACGAGCACCAGGTAGGCAGCGAGCCAGGAGCCCTCGTCGAAGCCGGTCGGCCCGGTCACCGCAGCGACCAGTCCACCGACGACGATCGCGACACCACCGACGACGACGAACGGCCGCGCCGCGCCCGGCACGTACAGGTCGTCGCCCCTGTCGATCGCCTTCACGCCCCGAGCCCGATCCGCGCGGTCGCGTGGCACCGCGCCGTGCGCGCGAGGGTCGGACACACGAGGGAGGTCGACGGCATGGTGAGCGCCAGCGTGGCGGGTCGGCAGGCCCTCCGACAGGGCCGTTGGTCCCGACTCGTCACGGCTGGGCCCACGGCGGACGAGGACGTCGTTCCACCGGCCGAGGACGATCGCGGTCGCCGGAAACGGTCGCGGCCAGCCCAGCAGGACTCCTCGGCCGTGTCCTGTGAATCCGGTGGGCGGATCTCCGAGTCAGGGGCGTCGCTGGCGAGGACGCACGAGGACGGCGCATCCGGAGGCTGCGGTGACGACGAGGACGACGTCCAGCGGCGTCACTGGCCGGAGAGACGTGCGCCATGAGTCGCAGGACCCGGCCTAAGGTCGCCGTCCATGTACGACCTGATCATCATCGGCGGTGGCCCCGCCGGCGCGTCCGCGGCGGTGTTCGCGGGCCGCGCCGGACTCAGCACCCTGGTCATCGACGCCGACAAGGGCATGACGCGCATGGCGATGGTGAACAACCACCTGGGCTTCCCCGACGGCATCACCGGACCGGATCTGGTCGATCTCGGCCGGCGTCACGCCGAGGTGGCGGGTGCCGACTGGGCCGAGGGCTCGGTCACGGAGCTCGACGTCGCCGGTGCGTCCATCGGTGTCGTGACGGAGGACGGCCAGCGCCACGAGGCACGGGACGTCCTGCTCGCGGTCGGGCTGAAGCCGTCGCTGGCCGCCGGCGCCGGCATCGCGACGAAGGACGGCACCGAGCCGCGGATCGCCTCGGTCGTCGACGTCGACGCCGAGGGACGCACGAACGTCGAGCACGTCTGGGCCGCCGGCACCGCGGGCGGCGTCAGCGTGCACACGATCGTCACCGCGGGCGACGGCGCGCGAGTGGCGATCAACATCGTCTCGGAGCAGCGGGGCGACCGACACGTCGACCACGACGTGATGCCGAAGCCCACGGGCTGACCGAGCTCGTCGGAGCAGCGTCCGCGACCC
>CAYUXB010000246.1:0-4273 GCA_964448525.1 uncultured Acidimicrobiaceae bacterium | reverse complement strand
GCATCGCCTGTGGGGTCGTCGGGCTTCGCGACGAGCGGCACCGCCACCGGCGCCGGGGCCGCGGTCGTCCCGCTCGCGGAGCTGGCGGTGGTGCATGCGCAGGTGTCGTCGCAGGGCCCGTCCAGCGGTTCCGCCGACAGGGCAGCCGCCGCGTGCTCGAGCTCCGCGGCGAGGGTGATCAGCGCGGCGATCTGCGCGTGGGCCTCGGTGATCTTCTTGTCGACGGTGGTCCGGAGGTGCTGCTGGACCGTGACGCATCGGCCGCCATCCCACACCGAGGCGAGGTCGGCGATCTCGTCGAGGCTGCAACCGAGCTGCTTGGCGCGAGCGATGAAGCGCAACCGCGCGAGCGAGGTCTCGTCGTAGAGCCGATAGCCCGCCTCGGTGCGACCCGGCGGTGTCAGCAGCCCGATGTCCTCGTAGTAGCGCAACGTCGCGGGCGTGAACCCCGAGCGCTGCGCCACCTCGGCGATCCGCAGTGTGGTGCTCATGCGACGACCGTAAGGGTTGAAGCCGACATGAAGGTCAAGCCCAATCTACGGTCCGTTTACGTACACCCTGCTCAGGTACCGTGCCCCGCCATGACGGTCCTGCGGTCCATTGCGCTGTTCGCCATCGCTGCCATCGCCGAGATCGGTGGGGCGTGGATGGTCTGGCAAGGCGTTCGCGAGCACCGCGGCCTCGTCTGGGTCGGCGCCGGGGTCGCCGCCCTGGCGGCCTACGGCTTCGTCGCCACGTTCCAGGACGACCCGAACTTCGGACGGATCCTGGCTGCGTACGGGGGGATCTTCGTCGCCGGCTCGCTCGCCTGGGGGATGGTGGTCGACGGCTTCCGACCGGACCGCTTCGACATCACCGGCGCGCTCATCTGCCTCGCCGGAGTCGGCGTGATCATGTACGCCCCCCGTCCCGTGTGAGCGGTGGCGTGCACGGTTCCCGGTCCGGTTCCGGGGCACCGCTGGGCGGCACGGCCGTCGTGAACCATTAGTGTGTGTCGCACTGTATAGTGCGACGCATGACGGATGACGGGTTCGATCCCGCCGTGCTGGCCGGGCACGTGCACGAACTGCGCAGGGGCACGGTCGTGCTGGCCTCCTTGGCCGCGCTGCGTCGCTCGCGGTACGGCTACCGGCTCATCGACGACCTCACCGCCGCTGGGATCGAGATCGAGGGCAACACGCTCTACCCCTTGCTGCGTCGCCTGGAGGGTCAGGGCCTGCTCACGAGCGAGTGGGACACCGCCGAAGCCCGGCCCCGCAAGTTCTACGAGACGAGCCCGGCGGGCCGAGCCGTCCTCGACGCCCTGCTGGCCGAGTGGTCCGCCATCGGCGCCGCCGTCAGCGCCGTCACCTCCGACCGAGAAGGAACCGACTGATGCCGACCCTGACCGACCGCTACGTGTGGGCTGTCGTGCGGCTCCTGCCCGAGCCCCAGCGCCCCGAGATCGACCGTGAGGTGCGCTCCCTCGTCGCGGAGATGGTCGACACCCGCACCGTCGGCAACGGGTCCGATCCCGAGCCCGATCCGGCAAGCGTCGAGCGCGGCGTGCTCGTCGAACTCGGCGACCCCAGCCTGCTGGCGGCACGCTACGCGCAACGCCCGCGGGCGCTCATCGGCCCCGAGCACTTCCTCGAGTACCTGCGGGTGCTCAAGCTCGTCCTGGTCATCGTCGTGCCGCTCGTCGCCGCCCTGGCCGCGCTCGGTGCCGCCGCCGACGAGGACCCCACGGCCTGGTCGGTGCTCGGAAGCGGGCTGTCGGGCGCCTTCATGGCGGGCATCCAGGTGGCGTTCTGGGTGACCGTGGTCTACGCCTTCGCTGACCGTTGGAAGGCCGACGACCCGTGGACCCCCGAGGCGCTCCCGAACGCACCTGCCAGTGGCCGGCAGCCCGGCATCGCGGACATGACGTTCGGGATCGTGGTCACGGTCCTCACCGCCGTTGCCATGGTGTGGCAGCAGGCGTGGCCGTGGCTGCGGGACGCCGACGGCGACCGCGTGCCGGTGCTCGATCCCGACCTGTGGAGCGGACCGGGACAGGTCCTCATCGGGCTGCTCGGGGTGTCGCTCGTCATCCAGATCATCGTGCTGGTGCGGCGCGGCTGGTCCCGTCAGCTGGCGATCGCCAACCTCGTGACCAACGCCGGCTTCCTGGGCGTCGTCGCCTGGGCCGCCCTGGACGAGCGGCTCGTCAACACGCGGCTCCTCGAGGTCGTCGCCGAGCGCGGCGACCTGGACCAGGTCCCCACGGTTTCCCCCTGGATCCCCATCGTCCTCGTCGCCGCCGTCGAGGTGTGGGACAGCGCCGAAGCGTTCCTCGCTCTCCGCCGGGGCCGGGCGACGGTGACCTGAGCTGTACGAGCTGGCGAACGCGGCCGCGAGCCGGCGTGCGACGTTACGCGGGGGCTGACGAGGTCGCGACGAGTCCCCGTGCTGGGCCCGACCGACGCAGAGCCTGTGGCAGGCTGCCGAGATGATCCGGTGGATGTTGGGTGTGGTCGGTGTCCTCGTCGGCGGGTTCCTGCTGTTCCTCGCCTTCATCGTCGTCGCGATGAGGACCAAGTCACCCCAGATGCTCGGCGCGATTCGCCGGCTCAACCGCGACGTCACCAACAAGCTCCAGCGGTCCGCCGGCAAGCCGGGTGTGTCCACCTCGCTGATCCGGCATCGGGGCCGCGTGTCGGGCCGGTCGTACGAGACACCGATCGTCCCGTTCGCCACCGATGGCGGCTTCCTGGTGAGCCTGCCCTACGGGCCCGGCACCGACTGGGTCAGGAACGTGTTGGCGCACGGCTCCGCTGTCCTGGTGACCGAGGGCACCACGTACACGGTGGACCGACCAGAGGTCGTCGCGACGGCACGTGTCGAGGAGCTGTTCCCGGCGAGCGAGCGACGGACCCACCGCCTGTTCGGCGTCGATCACTGCCTCCAGGTCCACCGAGTCGACGGATGACGAGTTGCGGAGATGGGACGACGGGCTCATCTTCGCTGTCGCGCCATGCGTCGGGGCCGCCGGTGTGGCTGTGGGGACCTGGTCGACGGGCAGGATGGTGGCGATGAGGGCGGGTCTCGGAGGCTGGGTGCGGTGGATGTGCCGTGCATGCGCGGTTTTCGGAACCCTCGGCGTGGCCGCATGCTCGGCGGTCGGCGGAACGTCGTCAGGCGACGGGGACGCGGACGCGACATCGACCACGACAGAACCCGTGCAGCTGACGGAGCTGAGCCCGATCGACGACCACGGAACGGTCGATCACGAGGGCCGTCGGATCGCGGGTCGCGACGCGGCAGAGGTCGAGGTCGGTTTCGTCTTCGCCGAAGACCCGCGTCCGGGACCAGCCGTCCTGCGGTTCCCGCCGATCGCCTCGCCCGCGTCCTGCATCGCGAGCGCCAGCCTCCGTGTCACGATCGCCGCTGGCGGCACGAGTACTCCCGCCGCTGTCTATCCAGGCGACCCGACGCTCGCGGCCGGCGCCGACGGCGAGGAACTGCCGTCCTGGCAGACACTTCTCGACAACCGGCCCCGAGGCGTTTTCGAGTTGGACGGCGAGACCTCGGTCGCGGATGTGACCGAGCTCGTACGAACCTGGGCCGCAGGCGGGCCGTTCCCGTCGCGGGGGTTGACCGTCGACCCGGCCTTGCCCGTGGTGCTCATCGTGCAACCTGAAGCGGCCGTGAGTTCGGACACGTTCAGGCTCAGCATGAGCGAGGCCGGCGCGGCAGCTGCACCGACGCTCACGATCACGAAGACCTGCTGATCACCGCGGGGCGCACCGACGAGGGCCCGGCCGACGCCGTTGGCTCCCCGGGTGGACCGACGAGCCTGGCGATGAAGGGGCAACCACAGATGCGCGGATCACCGAGTGGGAGACGATGGCTCGGACGGCTGGCTCGACTCGCCAACGCCACGCCGCGGGCGTGATGAGCGGTCGACGAACCATGTCGAGGTGACCCCGGGGCGGTTGTCGGGGCGTAGCCTTGGACCATGCGCTACGACCGCATCACCGTCGAGCCCGACAAGATGGGCGGAGTCCCCTGCATCCGCGGGTTGCGCATCCCGGTGGCCACCGTCGTCGGGATGGTTGCCGAAGGCATGTCCGTCGAGGAGATCCTCGCGGACTACCCCGACCTCGAGGCCGACGACGTGCGCCAGGCGCTGCAGTACGCGGCCGAGACCGTCCGCGAACGCGAGCTACCGCTCCGACTCGGCGCTTGAGGTTCCTGCTCGACGAGGGACTCTCCCGAGAGTCGCCCAGCTGTTCGCAGCAGCTGGACACGA
>CAYUXB010000245.1:0-5991 GCA_964448525.1 uncultured Acidimicrobiaceae bacterium | reverse complement strand
TCTTCTTGATCTGGTGGGTGGCGTTGCGGCCCTCGACGTCGGGGCCGAGCGTCCACCCCTTGACCGTCTTGGCGAGGATGACGGTGGGGGCGCCGTTCTGCTCGGTGGCGGCCTTGTAGGCGGCGTAGAGCTTGCGGTAGTCGTGACCGCCGCGGGGCAGGTTGCGGATCTCGTCGTCGGAGAGGTGCTCGACCATCTTGCGCAGGCGGGGGTCGGGCCCGAAGAAGTGTTCGCGGGCGAACCCGCCGTCCTCGACCGCGTAGCGCTGGAAGTCGCCGTCGACGGTGGTGTTCATCTTGTTGAGCAGCACGCCGTCGCGGTCCTTGGCGAGCAGCTCGTCCCACTTCGAGCCCCACACGACCTTGATGACGTTCCAGCCGGCGCCGCGGAACACGGCCTCGAGCTCCTGGATGACCTTGCCGTTGCCGCGCACCGGCCCGTCGAGGCGCTGCAGGTTGCAGTTGATGACCCACGTCAGGTTGTCGAGCTGGTCGCGCGCGGGCAGCGTGAGCGCGCCCAGGGTCTCGGGCTCGTCGACCTCGCCGTCGCCGATGAAGCACCACACCCGAGTGCCGCTGGTGTCGTCGATGCGGCGGTTGTGGAGGTAGCGCAGGTACCGGGCGTGGTAGATCGAGTTGAGCGGCCCGAGGCCCATCGAGACCGTGGGGTACTCCCAGAACTCGGGCATGAGCCGGGGATGAGAGTAGCTCGACAGGCCGCCGCCGACCTCCTGGCGGAACTGGTCGAGGTCGTCCTCGGTCATCCGGCCCTCGAGGAACGCCCGGGCGTAGATGCCGGGCGCGGCGTGCCCCTGGATGTAGACGGCGTCGCCTGCCAGGCCGTCGGCCTTGCCCCGGAAGAAGTGGTTGAACCCGACGTCGTAGAGCGCCGCGGAGGACGCGAACGTGGAGAGGTGGCCGCCGATGCCGTCGGCCTTCTTGTTGGCCTTGACCACCATGACCGCCGCGTTCCAGCGGATGTAGGCCCGGATGCGGCGCTCGAGCTCCTCGTCACCGGGGAACCAGGGCTCCTCCTCCGGCGGGATCGTGTTCACGTACGGGGTCGACACCGTGGCAGGGGCGCCGACCTGCAGCTCGCGGGCGCGCACCAGCAGCTTGGACATGAGGAAGCGGGCGCGCGCCTTGCCGTGCGCGTCGACGACCGCATCCAGGGACTGGAGCCACTCGTCGGTCTCGGTCGGGTCGGTGTCAGGTAGCTGGTGAACGAACCCGTCGATGATCATGCGCCCATGCTGGCACCGGTTGGCGCGAAAAGGAACGTTGAACGGACGGCGAGAACAGTTCACGCGCCGCGTGGGATGGTCGTGGGGCCTCGGACCGCTCGGGGACAGCCGGTCACGCGCGTAGGGTTCCGGCTGTGCCTCCCGCCGAGCTGTTCCCGCCCGACGATCCGTCGCCGACCGGGTCGAGGCCGCGGTCACCCTCGACCCCGCGCACGGTGGTGTTCACCGACGGCGCCTGCCTGGGCAATCCCGGGCCGGGGGGCTGGGCGTGGGCCGAGCCGGGTGGGGCGTTCGCCAGCGGGGCCGACCGTCGCACCACCAACCAGCGCATGGAGATCACCGCCGCGTTCGAGGCGGTCAAGGCCAACCCCGGCCCGCTCGAGATCGTGAGCGACTCCACCTACGTCGTGAACTGCTTTCGCGACCGCTGGTGGGAGGGGTGGATCAAGCGGGGTTGGAAGAACACCGCGAAGAAGCCGGTCGCCAACCGCGACCTGTGGGAGCCGTTCGTCGAGCTGGTGCGCGAGCGCGGCGACGTGACGTTCCGCTGGGTGAAGGGCCACTCCGGAGACGCGATGAACGACCTCGTCGACCAGCTCGCGGTCGAGGCCGCCCAGCGCCAGAAGGGCCGCACCGGCACCGCGGCCTGACCGGACGTGGCGCGTCGGGCGCCGAGGTGACATCGAGGCAGTAGGTTCCGGCACCGTGCAGGTCGGCGTGGACACCGGAGGGACGTTCACCGATCTGGTCGTCGCGGACGGCCGTGTGGCCAAGGTGCTGTCGACGCCTGACGACCCCGCCCGGGCGATCCGCTCGGCGGTCGGCAAGGCGACCGAGCCGCCCGCTGCCGACGGCCTCGGAGTCGGTGCCGGGCGGGTCGCAACTGCGGGCGATGCGGGGCCTGCCGGTGGGTCCGACGGCGCGCTCCGCCTCGAGCTGCTGTCCCACGGCACCACGGTCGCCACCAACGCGCTGCTGGAGCGGCGCGGTGCCACCGTCGCCCTCGTGACCACCGAGGGCCTGCGCGACGTCATCGAGATCGCCCGCCAGGACCGGCCTTCGCTCTACGACCACCTCGCGTCCCGGCCAGAGCCGCTCGTGCCCCGGCACCTGCGCTACGAGGTGACCGGCCGCCTCGGGGCCGACGGGGGCGAGCTGACGCCCGTCGACGCCGCGGGCGTGCCGGCCATCGGGGACGAGGCCGAGGCGGTGGCCGTCTGCCTGCTGCACGCCGACATCGAACCTGCGCACGAACGAGCGGTCGCCGCCGCGCTGCGGGCGCGAGGCCACGACGTGACCTGCTCGCACGACGTCTCGCCCGAGATGCGGGAGGTCGAGCGCACGATCACGACCGTCATCAACGCCTCCCTGCGACCGCGGTGCCGCGCCTACCTCCGGGGCATCGACGACCTCGCCGACGAGGTGCTGGTGATGACCTCGGCGGGTGGGCTCGTCCCCGCCGGAGAGGCCGCGGAGCTCCCCGCATCGCTGCTGCTGTCGGGGCCCGCGGGCGGGGTGCGCGCCGGTGCGGCCGCGGCGGCGGCCAACGGGTTCGACGGGGCGATCACCGTCGACATGGGGGGCACGTCGACCGACGTCTGCCTGATCGTCGACGGAGCGCCGGCCCCCGCGGCCCAGCGGGAGGTCGCGGGCTTCACGGTGCGGTTCCCGTCGCTCGACGTGCACACGATCGGCGCCGGCGGTGGGTCGATCGCCCGCATCGACCCGGGCGGTGCCCTCGTGGTGGGGCCGCAGAGCGCCGGGGCCGACCCGGGGCCGGCCTGCTACGGCCGCGGCGGTGATCAGCCGACGGTGACCGACGCGAACCTGGTGGCGGGACGCATCCCGGGCTCGGCCGCCTTCGGGGATCTGCGCCTCGACCGGGACGCAGCCGTGGCCGCACTCGATCGGGCCGGCCTGTCGGCCGAGGGCGTGCTCGCCGTCGTCGACGCCAACATGGAGCGGGCGCTGCGGGCGGTGTCGGTCGAGCGGGGCGTCGACCCCCGGGACCTGGCGCTGGTGGCCTTCGGTGGCGCCGGGCCGCTGCACGCCTGCGCCCTCGCCGACTCGTTGGGCATGCAGGCGGTGGTGGTGCCGGCCCGGGCCGGGGTGCTCTCCGCGGTGGGTCTGCTGACCGCCCCGCGGCGCCGCGACCTGGTGCGCTCGTGGCCCACGCCGGCCGACCACGCCGGGCTGCCGCGGGCGCTGGCGGCCCTCGCCGATGAGGCCAGATCGCTGGTCGCTGCGGATCGGGACACCGCCGGCGAGACCGGCGGCGAGGTGGCCATGACGACCGCCCTCGACTGCCGCTATCGGGGGCAGAGCCACGAGCTGACCGTGCCGACGATCGCCGCCTTCCACGACGAGCACCGTCGCCGCAACGGCTACTCGCGCCCCGGCGATCCGGTGGAGGTGGTGGCCATCCGGGCGACCGCGAGCCGCCCGCCCGCGGTCGACGCCGAGGCGCTGCCGGTCCCGTCTCGACTGGACGGAGGGCAGGTGACCGGCCCGGCGGTGATCGCCGAGCCGGACTGCACGATCTGGGTGGCCGACGGGTGGACGGCCTCGGACGGTGCAGCCGGCGCCATCGTCATCCGGCGCACCGGGGAGGCTCCGTGACGCTCGACCCCGCGGAGCTGCAGATCCTGATCTCGCGCCTCACCGGCATCGCCGAGGAGATGGGGGCGGTCCTGCGCCGCGCTGCCTTCAGCCCCAACATCAAGGAGCGCGCCGACTGCTCGGCCGCGCTGTTCACGCCGGCGGGTGAGATGCTCGTGCAGGCCGAGCACATCCCGGTGCACCTCGGGTCGATGCCGGCGAGCGTGCGGGCGGCGATCGACGCCTTCGGCGATCGGCTGGGGCCGGGCGACCAGGTGGTGGTGAACGATCCCTTCGCCGGGGGCACCCACCTCAACGACATCACCCTCGTCATGCCCTGCATCCTCGACGGGCGGCTCGTCGGCTGGGCGGCCAACCGGGCGCACCACGCGGACGTGGGGGGAGCGGCGCCGGGTTCGATCCCCGCGGACGCCACGGAGATCCACCAGGAGGGCCTGCGCATCCCGCCGACCCTCCTCGACGACGGCCTGCGGCGCCTGCTGCTCGCCAACTCCCGGACGCCGGACGAGCGCGTCGGCGACCTCGCCGCGCAGGAGGGTGCGAACGTGGTCGGGGCCGAGCGGCTGGCCGAGATGGCTGGTGCGCCGTTCGACGAGGTGGTCGACTACGGCGAGCGACGCATGCGGGCCGCCCTGGCCGCGCTGCCCGACGGCAGTTGGCGCTGCGACGACGTGATCGACTCGACCGGGTCGGCCTCCGACCAGCAGCGGCCCGTGGGCATCACCGTGGAGGTGACGATCGCCGGCGACCAGGTGACCGTCGACTTCACCGGCACCGGCGGTCAGTCACGGGGCAACGTCAACGCCGTCGAGGCCGTGACCGTCTCCGCGGTGGCGTACGCGCTGCGGTCCGCCGTCGACCCGACGCTGCCGGCCAACGGCGGCACCATGCGCCCGGTGCGGGTCGTCGCCCCGCCGGGTTCGATCGTCGCGGCCCGGCCGCCCGCGGCCGTGGGGGCCGGCAACGTCGAGGTGAGCCAGCGGGTGGCCGACGTGTGCCTGGGCGCCCTCGCGGCGCCGTGCGTGGCCCGGGTTCCGGCCGCCGGCCAGGGCACGATGAACAACCTGCTCATCGGCGGATCCGGAGCGGCCGAGTCCGGTGGGGCGGGCGCGAGCGGTGGCCCGTGGGTGTACTACGAGACGGTCGGGGGCGGGCAGGGCGGTCGCCCCGGCGGACCTCGGATGGCGGGCCGGTCGGCGTCACCCCGTCCGGGCCAATCGGGAATTCACACCGCGATGACCAACACACGGAACACACCCATCGAGGCGCTCGAGCGGGCGTTCCCGATGCGGGTGCTGCGCTACCGGTTGCGCCAGGGGAGCGGCGGTGCCGGGTCGGCGCCGGGCGGTGAGGGCATCGAGCGGGACCTGCTGATGCTCGAAGACGTGACGGTGAGCCTGATCACCGAGCGCCGGGTTTCGCAGCCTTGGGGCTTGGCCGGAGGCGAGCCCGGGGTGGTCGGGGAGAACTGGCTGCTGCCGGGCGGCGACGAGAGCCGGGCGGAGCGCCTGCCCGACAAGTGCACGATCCAGCTGAAGGCCGGCGACGTCCTGCGGATGCTGACCCCCGGCGGTGGCGGATGGGGGAGACCGCTCGATGTCTGACGAGTTCGAGCGGCGGCCCGTCGTCCAGGTGAAACGGCCCGATGGTCTTGATGGGGAGTGTCACGCGGTCCGCTTGAGTATCGCAGCACACCTCGAATGGATGCGGGACCGCCTCGGAGACCGGTTCCTCACCGGCGTGGTCTTCCACACCGGGCCGTCCGCATTCGCGCTCGCGGACAAGATCTCTGCTCTCCCCATTGCCTCACTCTGGTTGGCTGACCGAGCCACATGACGTCCGGGTGAAGCGGGTGACGGTGGCAGCACGGAGCCTGACCAGGGGCCACGGGACTGGCGGGGCGTCCATCTCCGAACATACCGGCCGCTGGGCGCTATCCGGAGGCGTCGGCTCCACGCCGCTGGCGGATCAGGGTGGCGACCTCCTCCAAGGCGTCCAACACCCGCTCCTCGAATCCCGCTCGAACGTGGGGTGGAACCATGGTCGTGCCCATCGAGGTCACGTGGTGGGACACCAGGTGGTGGAGCATCCATCGGCATGCGTCGGCTTCGCTCCCGAAGCGGTGGTCG
>CAYUXB010000244.1:0-5997 GCA_964448525.1 uncultured Acidimicrobiaceae bacterium | reverse complement strand
GGCCCGTCCACCGACGTGTCGATCGGCCCGTCGAACACCAGGCGGGGCTCGAACCCGAGCGAGGAGGCGGACTCCCGGACCAGTGCGAGCAGACGGGTCCGCACCCCGGAGACCGGCCCCGCCGCCAGGCTGGACTCGAGCCCGAAGATCGCGGAGCGGATGTCCTTGACCGTCATGTCCAGCTCGTCGACGGCCGTCCCGATGCGGGCCACCGCCGTGGCGCTGTCGCTCTCGATCAGCCGGGTCGTGCCCTGGAGCGACAGCCCGATCGCGAACAGCCGCTGGATGACGGTGTCGTGCAGGTCGCGGGCGATGCGCTCGCGGTCCTCGGCGAGCACGAGGTCGCGCACCCGGGCGTGGAGGCGGGCGTTCTCGACGGCCACACCGGCGGCCGAGGCGAGGGCGACGGCCAACTCCTCGTCGGCCTCGGTGAACGCGGGCGCCGTCGTCTTGTCGGTGAGGTAGAGGTTGCCGAACACCTCGTCGCGGACGCGGATCGGTACGCCGAGGAACGACGTCATCGGCGGGTGGTGCGGGGGGAACCCGGCGCTGTCGGGGTGCTTGGTCAGATCGGGGAGGCGCAGCGGCGTCGCATCGACGATGAGCAGACCGAGGATGCCGTGGCCCTCCGGCAGGTCGCCGATGCGGCGGTAGGTCTCGTCGTCGATCCCCACGGTCAGGAACCGGGCGAGACCGGTGCCGCTGGCGTCGAGGACGCCGAGGGCGCCGTAGCGGGCGTCGACGAGCTCGGTGGCGGCCTCGACGATGCGCTGGAGCGTGACCGGCAGATCGAGGCCCGCGCCGACCGACAGGACGGCGTCGAGCAACCGCCGCACGCTCGCTTGACCGGGCTGACCGTCGATGTCGACCACGCCGCCAGGCTAGAACGCCCTGTCCCCGGGCCGAACGCCGGCCCGAGCGCCGTCGCCGTCGACTCGACTGCCTCGAAGCGATCAGGCCACGATGGCGGCCAAGCCCCAGCTCACACCTCGTGGACCTCGACGACTTCGTCGAGGCAAGCGAAGTCGTCCGGATTGCGGGTGTACAGCGACAGGTCGTTGGCCACGGCGGTCGCCGCGATGAGCAGATCCGCGACCCGGCTTCGCTCCCGCCTGCCCGAGGCGCGCAGGGCGGCAACCAGTCGGCTATAGGCGCGGGCCGCGTCCGCGTCGAGCGGGAAGGGATCGAAGGTCGAGGCCGCCCACTGGAGACGGTCCTGCCGGCGCGACCGCTCGGCGGGATCGGTGGTCGTGTGCGGTCCAGCCGACAGCTCGGCCAGGGTCACGGCGCTGATCCCCGCCTCGTCGGGCAGGCTCGCCGGATCGATCACGTCGTGGTCGATGACGACGGACGTGTCGAGGAGCCCGCTGGTGACGTCAGTCATCGAGCGACGGGTCGATCACCGCGTCCATGTCGGCACGGAACCGGTCGGCGTCGATGCTGGGGGCGGCTCGGCCGGCCCGAGCGATCACCTCGCGGGGCACCATGCGTGAACGCGTGACCGGACGCAGCTCGGCGACCGGCGTGCCGTTCCTCGTGACCGTCACGGTCTCACCCGCCTGCACGGCCCGCAGCACCGCGCCAGACTCGTTGCGCAGCTCGCGCTGCGTGATCGTCCGCGTCATGGCGGCATCGTAGCGCCCCGTCGCACGACGTAGCACCACTCCCCGCTCAGCCGGGCCCCTCGTCGAGTTGCTGGTCGACCAGCTCGAACCAGTAGAACCCGTGGCCCGCGAGGGTGACGAAGTACGGCAGCTCGCCGATCGGCGGGAACGGCACGCGGCCCATCAGCTCGATCGGCACCTTGCCGGCGAGCTGTTCGAGCATCAGCTCGCACGGCTGCGGGAAGCGGGACAGGTTGTTGACGCAGAGGACGATGTCCTCCTCCCCGTCCTCGCCGATGCCCCGCCGCAGGTAGGCGAGCACGGACGGGTTCTGGGCGTGCAGAACCTCGAACTCGCCGATGGCGAGCACCGGATGCTGCTTGCGCACACCGATCATGCGCTGCAGCCAGTGCAGGAAGCTCGACTGGTCGCGCTGCTGCTGCTCGACGTTGACCGCCGCGAACCCGTACACCGGGTCCATCAGCGGCGGCAGGAAGAGCTGGGCGAAATCGGCAGTCGAGAACCCGGCGTTGCGGTCGGGGCTCCACTGCATCGGCGTGCGCACGCCGTCGCGATCGCCGAGGTAGATGTTGTCGCCCATCCCGATCTCGTCGCCGTAGTACATGATCGGGCTGCCGGGCATCGAGAAGAGCATGGCGTGGAACAGCTCGGCCTTGCCCTCGTCGTTGTCGAGCAGCGGGAACAGCCGGCGGCGGATGCCCAGGTTGAGCTTCATCCGGGGATCGGTGGCGTACTCGCTGTACATGTAGTCGCGCTCGTCGTCGCTCACCATCTCGAGGGTGAGCTCGTCGTGGTTGCGCAGGAAGATGCCCCACTGGGCGCCGTCGGGGATCTCGGGCGTCTGGGCCAGGATCTCGGTGATCGGATGCCGCTGCTCCTTGCGCACCGCCATGAACATGCGGGGCATGAGCGGGAAGTGGAAGCACATGTGGCACTCGTCGCCGTCGCCGAAGTAGTCGACGACGTCGGAGGGCCACTGGTTCGCTTCGGCGAGCAGCACGCTGCCGGGGAACTCGGCGTCGACCGTCTTGCGCACCCGCCGCAGGTACTCGTGCGTCTCGGGAAGGTTCTCCCCGTTGGTGCCGTCGCGCTCGAACAGGTAGGGCACGGCGTCGAGCCGGAACCCGTCGAGCCCGAGCCCCAGCCAGAACCGCACGACGTCGAGCATCGCCTCGGCCACGTCCGGGTTGTCGTAGTTGAGGTCGGGCTGGTGGTGGAAGAAGCGATGCCAGAAGAACTGCTCGCGCTGCGGGTCCCACGACCAGTTCGACGGCTCGCTGTCGACGAAGATCACCCGGGCCTCGCTCCAGCGCTCCGGGTCGTCGCCCCACACGTACCAGTCGGCCCGGGGGTTGGTGCGGTCCTGCCGCGACTCCTGGAACCAGGGGTGCTGATCGGAGGTGTGGTTCATCACCATGTCGGCGATGACCCGGATGCCCCGGCGATGGGCCTCGTCGAGGAACACCGCCACGTCGTCGACCTTGCCCGTCTCCGGCAGCACGGTCAGGAACTCGCTGATGTCGTAGCCCCCGTCGCGCAGCGGCGACTGGAAGAACGGCAGCAGCCAGAGGCAGTCGATGCCGAGCCACTCGATGTAGTCGAGCTTGTTCGTGAGACCGACGAAATCACCGAAGCCGTCGCCGTCCGAGTCCGAGAAGCCGCGTACCGCGACCTCGTAGAAGACGGCTCGTTGGTACCAGCGGTGGTCGCTCGGGTCGATCGGCGTGGGCATCACCGAAAGCGTGTCACACGGCGCAGGTGTCCCGGACACCGACGGCGCCCGCACCGGTCAGCCCGATGGGGCGCGCGCGGCAGGGTGCCCGCCGCCCGACCTGCGGGTGTCCAGCCACCAGCAGATCAGGCACCAACGGTCAGGCGACCGGCAGTCAGGCCACCAGCAGGATGGCGATCAACGCCAGCACCACGATCGCGACGACCAAGCCGATGATCAGCGTGCGGTTGGTCTCCGGAGCTGTGGGCGGCTCGCTGGGCTCGTCCACGAAGGCTCGGAACATCGCCGTGTCCGCGCCCGGATCGTCACGGTCGTCCGTAGGCATGGGCAGCATGCTACGCCCGCTGTCCACCCGGCTGGTGGTTACTCGTGCCGCACAGCCTGCGCGACCTCGGCGACGGGTTCGTCGGGCACGCCCTCGGCGTCGGACGGGTCACCCTCGGCGCCCGCGGCGCCGGGACGGGACGGGCGCGGGGCGAGCGCGGCCGACTCCACGACGAGCTGTTCGATCGTGCCCGTGAAGCGGAACGGGGGGCGGTAGTCGTCGCACACGGGGAACCCGGCGTCGTGCCCGATCCGCAGGCCGGCGCCCCCGATCTGCCAGCGGAAGGGCAGGTCCTCCGGGAGCGCCACCTCGCCGACGGGGACGCCGTCGACCAGCAACGTGACCGGCCCGCCCCCGGCCCGATCCCGCGCGTAGGCGAGGCCGAGGTCGTGCGCGCCCGCCGTCAGCGGGTCGGGCGCCACCGCCCGGTGGAGCTCGCCGAACAGGCTGAACGCGACCGCGGGCCGCCCCTCGAGGAGGTACCAGGCCCAGCCGTTGTTCCAGTCGCCGAGGGCGCAGACGATGCCCGCTCCCCCGTCGGCGGGCACGTCGACGTCGGCGGTGAGCGCGAAGCCGCCGCCCATCGGGGGCAGGAAGTCCTCGGCGATGCCGCCACCGCCCGGGCGGTAGACCGTGCGGGCCGCGGGGACGAACGGCCGGGGCTCCATCGCCACCGCCCGGCCGATCAGGCTGTCGTCGAGCGGCAGCACCTGGTTGCGCCCCGCCTCGTGCCACCACAGCGCCTCGAGCTCGGCCACCCACTCGGGGTGGCGGTCGGCCAGGTCGTGGGCCTCGGCGAAGTCGGCGGCGAGGTCGAACAGCGACCAGCGGTCGGTGGCGTAGTCATGGCTGCCGGGCACCTGCTCGCGTTCGACGCTGATCTGGGCGCCGATGTGGTCGGTGGTGGCCTTCCAGCCGTCGTGGACGATCGAGCGTGAGCCGATGATCTCGAAGTACTGCGTCGTGCGGGGGTCGGGGGCGTCGCCGTCGTCGAAGGTGGCCCGCAGGCTGGCGCCGTCGAGGTTGAGCTGGTCGATGCCGTCGACACCGGCCGGCGCGGCGACACCGGTGACGTCGAGCACGGTGGGCAGCAGGTCGACGGCGTGGACGAACTGGTCGCGCACCTGGCCGGCGGCTGCCGCGTCGATGCCTCCCGGCCAGTGCACGATCAGCGGCGTGCGCACCCCACCGAGCCAGGCGTAGCGCTTCCACAGGCGCAGCGGCGTGTTGCCCGCCCACGCCCAGCCCCACGGGTAGTGGTTGTACGCCCGGTGCCCGCCGAGGTCGTCGATGCGCGCCAGCGTGTCGGCCACGTCGTCGACCCGGTCGTGGGTGAACCGGTGCTCGTTGAACGACCCGGTGGGGCCGCCCTCGGCGCTCGTGCCGTTGTCGGACAGCACCATCACGAGCGTGTCGTCGAGCTGGCCGGTGGCACGCAGGAAGTCGAGCACCCGGCCGATCTGGGCGTCGGTGTGGGTGACGAACCCGGCGAACACCTCCATCATCCGGGCGTACAGCCGGCGCTCGTCGGCGGACAACCCCGCCCAGTCGGGCACCCAGGAGGGCCGCTCGGTCAGCGTGGTCCCCTCCGGCACGATGCCGAGGGCGACCTGCCGGGCGAACGTGCGCTCCCGCCAGGCCTGCCAGCCGTCGTCGAACTGCCCGCGATAGGCGTCGATGTACTCCGCCGGCGCGTGGTGGGGCGCGTGCACGGCGCCCGTCGCCAGGTAGGTGAACCACGGTTTGCCCGGGGTGGCCTGCTGCTGGTCCTGGATGAGGCGGATGGCCCGATCGGCCAGGTCCTCGGTGACGTGGTAGCCCTCCTCCGGCGTGCGGGGCGGCTCGACGAACCCGTTGTCGCTGACGAGGTCGGGCGCCCACTGGTTCGTGTCGCCGTTGAGGAACCCGTAGTACCGCTCGAACCCGAGGCCCAGCGGCCAGCGATCGAACGGCCCGGACGCGCTCTGCTCCCAACGGGGCGCCAGGTGCCACTTGCCGACGGCGAACGTGCTGTAGCCGGCGTCGCGCAGCAGGCGGGGCATGCCCACGGCGGTGCGGGGGATGCGGCCGTCGTAGCCGGGGAAGCCGATCGGCAGGTCGGCGACGAACCCCATGCCCACGCGGTGCTGGTTGCGTCCGGTGAGCAGGCACGCCCGCGTGGGCGAGCACATGGCGGTGACGTGGAAGCGCCGGTAGCGGAGGCCGTCCGCGGCGAGCGCGTCGATGGCGGGGGTGGCGATGTCGCTGCCGTAGCAGCCGAACTGCGCGAACCCGAGGTCGTCGAGCACGACCACCAACACGTTCGGCGCGCCGTC
>CAYUXB010000243.1:0-6005 GCA_964448525.1 uncultured Acidimicrobiaceae bacterium | reverse complement strand
GACGGCGGTGGTCTCCATGTGTGTGGCGTCGGAGCCGTGGGCGGGCTCGGTGATGCCGAAGGCGAAGCCCCGCCGGCCCGCGGCCAGGTCGTCGACCCACTCGGCCTGCTGATCCTCGCTGCCGTGGGCGAGCATCAGCAGCAGCCCGACGTTGTTGCCGACGATGGCGTGCTCGTTCTGCAGGTCGCAGTGCAGGCCGAGGCCCTTGCGGGCCAGGTGCTCACGGATCACGGCCATGCCGAGGTTGGTGCCGTCGCGGCCGCCGTACTCGGCGGGGAACGGGTAGCGGTAGTGGCCGGCGGCGTCGGCCCGGCGGCGGGCCTCGGCGAGGAGGGCCTCCCACTCCTCGTTCGGCAGGCCGCCGCGGTCCCAGTCGGTGCGGGCGTCCTCCCGTCGGTGGTCGAAGAACCGGATGTTGTCGTCGGATTCCTCGAGCGGGCGGATCTCGCGCTCGATGAAGTCGTCGAGCTCGTCGAGGTAGTCGGCGAGGTCCGGGGGGATGTCGAAGTCCACAGCGCTGGCTCTCCGGTCGCGAGGAGGTGCCCGTAACTTAGCGTTCGTTCAGTGCGCTGTGACAGCCGTTACAGTCCTGGCGATGACGGCGGCCGAGGTTCCGCCCCGGCGAGAGAGACCGGGCAAGGCGGCGATCCTGCGTGCCGCGGTCGAGGTCATGGGGCGCGATGGCTACGAGGGCGCCTCGCTGCGCGACATGGCCGCACAGGCCGGGGTGTCGGTGGCCGCGCTCTACTACCACTTCCCCTCCAAGCAGGACCTGCTGCGCGAGTTCATCGAGGAGGCGTACGAGGTGGTGCTCGCGCGTCTCGACCGACGCCTGGCCCTCGTCGGGGACGCCGCGGGCCCCCGGCTCGACGAGGCCGTGGCCACGCTCGTCGCGTCGGTCGTGCACGACGAGTTCGCCCGGCTGGCCGCCAACGTCGCCTGGCGGGAGCACACGCGCCTGCCCGCCCCGGCCCGCTACGGCGTCGACGCCTTGCGCTCCCGTCTGCTCGACCTGGTGGCCGGGATCATCGCGTCGGGGGTCGCGACGGGCCTGTTCACGACGACCGAGCCCCGGGAGGCGGCCCGGGCGGTCATCACGCTTGCCACCACGGCAGGCGAGTCGTTCGCCGAGATCGGCCGCCCGATGCCGGACGCCATCGCCCTCTACCAGGGCTTCGCCCGCGCCCTCGCCGGCGGCTGAACCGCCCGCTCGCCAGGTGGTGCGGGCGCGTAGTCTCCGCACCCCGCTACGTGGTGACTAGGATCCGACGGCACAGTTGAACCGGGGGCGGTGAGGAGCTGGCGGCGTCATGGACGCGTCCTCGTTGATCGACAGCCCCGGAGCGGTGCGGGGACGAGCCCGCCGGCGGACGGCCGGAGGCCCCGACGCTCTGCCGCCCGACCGCGTCGAGCTCCCCGCGCGCAAGCGGGCGCTCGATCTCGTGGTCATAGCCGTGGGCGTCGTCGTGTGGGCGCCGGCGGCTGTCGCATGCGCGGCGGCGATCGTGGCGCTCGACGGCCGGCCGGTCCTGTACTGGTCCGCCCGGCGCGTCGGCCCCGCGGGCACGGTGCGCCTCGCCAAGTTCCGCACCATGCGGCGCCATGCCGACCAGGTGGCGAACCGCGACACGGTGCCGGTCGACGGCGTGCGCTTCCTCAACATCCCGCGCTCGTCGCCTCTCTACACCCCCGTGGGCCGGGCGATCGACCGGGTCGGTTTCACCGAGCTCCCGCAGCTCTGGCACGTGTTGCGGGGCCAGATGAGCATCGTGGGCAACCGGCCGCTGCCCGAGAACGTGATCGCCGCCCTGCGCGAGGCGCACCCGTGCGTCGACACCCGGTTCCGGGTGCCGAGCGGGCTCACCGGACCGGTGCAGCTCGTCGGCCGTAGCCGGATCTCCGACACCGAGCGCCTGGCGCTCGAGGCCGCCTACGTCGAGGCGGTGGCCGCCCACTACACGATCGGGCTCGACCTCGCCGTCATCGGCCGCACGTTGTGGATCATCGTTCGCCCGCGGGCCCGGCTCACACCGGCGCAGGCCCATGCGCTGATCGCCCGCCGCCGCAGTCGTCGACCGCGCCGACCCCGGCGTCCGCTCGGTCGGCTCCGGTCGGGCGGTGGCGCGGCCGACGCGGGGTAGAACGCGTTCTCGTTTCCGGCCATACTTGCCCCGACCAGAGCTGGAGGGGGCACATGCACCTGGCCTACACGGACGCCGAGGAGCAGCTGCGCACCGAGCTGCGCGCCTACTACGACGAGTTGCTCGACGCCGACACGATCCGCGAGCTGCGCCACGCCGAGGGTGTGGGTCCGGTGATGCGCCGGGTCGTGCGCCAGATGGGCGCCGACGGCTGGCTGGGCATCGGTTGGCCCACCGAGTACGGCGGCCAGGGCCGGGGGCCGATCGACCAGTTCATCTTCTTCAACGAGTCGATGCGGGCGGGCGCCCCGGTGCCCATGCTCACCATCAACTCGGTCGCACCGACCCTCATGAACTTCGGCAGCGACGAGCAGAAGCAGCGGTTCCTGCCCGCCATCCTGCGCGGCGAGATCCACTTCTGCATCGGCTACAGCGAGCCCGGAGCCGGCACCGACCTCGCCTCTCTGCGCACCAAGGCCGTGCGCGACGGCGACAGCTACGTGATCACCGGCCAGAAGATGTGGACGAGCCTGGCCAGCGACGCCGACTACTGCTGGCTCGCCGCCCGCACCGGCGACGAGGACAGCCGCCACCGCGGCATCTCGATCTTCATCGCCCCGATGGACAGCCCCGGCATCCAGCGCACCCCGCTGCACCTGCTGTCGTCGCACGACATCTGCTCCGTCTACTGGGACGACGTGCGCATCCCCGCCGAGAACCTGGTGGCCGGCGAGAACGAGGGCTGGAACCTCATCGTCAACCAGCTCAACCACGAGCGGGTCACCCTGTGCAGCCCCGGCATGGCCGAGCAGCTGCTGCACGAGACGATCGACTGGGCGCGCACCACCCTGCTTCCTGACGGTCGGAGGGTCGTCGACCAGGAGTGGGTGCAGATCAATCTGGCCAAGGCGTACGCCGGGTTCGAGTTCCTGCGCCTCGCCAACTGGAAGGTCGCCTGGGACGCCACCCGCGACACCCTCGACGTGGCCGACGCCAGCACGATCAAGGTGTTCGGCACCGAGCACTACCTCGAGTCGTTCCGCCTGCTCATGGAGGTGCTGGGGGAGCGGTCCTACCTGACCGAGGACGCCCCCGGCGCCCTGCTGAGCTCGCGGCTCGAGTCGATGTACCGCAGCCTGCTGATCCTCACGTTCGGGGGCGGCACCAACGAACTGCAGCGCGACCTGATCGCCGCCTTCGGCATGGGCATGCCCATGGCGAAGCGCTGAGCTGAAGGAACCACATGGACTTCGATCTGAGCGACGAGCAGCAGGCCACCATCGACGTGGCGGCCAAGTTGCTGGGGGACAAGGCGACTCCGGACGCCATCCGTGACCTGGAACACCGGGACGACCTGCGCTTCGACCGCGACCTGTGGGCCGCGATGGCCGACGCCGGGCTGCTCGGCATCGCGGTGCCCTCCGAGCACGGCGGCGCGGGCCTCGGCGTGCTGGAGCTGGCCCTCGTGCTGGAGGAGGTGGGCCGCCACACGGCGCCCGTCCCCGCGCTCGCCGCGCTGGCGTTCGGTGGGCTGCCCGTCGCCCGGTGGGGGAGTGCCGCGCAGCAGGCCGCGATCCTGCCCGGACTCGCGGGGGGCACGACGGTGCTCACCGCCGCGCTGGTGGAGCCCCTCGGCGATGTGCTCCGACCGTCGGTCACCGCCCGGCGGGAGGGCGGCGCCGACGTCGGCGCCGGCCACGGGGGTTGGGTGCTCGACGGCATCCGCACCAACGTGCCGGCGGGATTGGTGGCCGACCTCGTGATCGTCCCCGCGACGACCGACGACGGTGAGATGGGGCTGTTCCTGGTGGCGACCGACGCGGACGGCGTGCGCCGCGAGCGCCAGGACACCACCTCCGGAACGCCCGAGGCGCACCTGGCTCTGGACGGGGTGACGATCGGCGCCGAGGGCGTGCTCGGCCCGGTCGACAGCGACGGCACCGCGCTGCGCTGGCTCGTCGAGCACGCCACCGTGGCCACGTGCGCGGTCATGTCCGGCGTGGCGGCCGAGGCGGTGCGCATCACGGGCGAGTACACGACCGGACGCGAGCAGTTCGGCCGGCCGATCGCCACGTTCCAGGCCGTCGGCCAGCGAGCGGCCGACGCCTACGTCGACGCCCAGGGCATCCGGCTCACGATGCTCCAGGCGGCGTGGCGCCTGTCCGCCGGGGTCCCGGCCGACCGGGAGGTGGCCGTGGCCAAGTACTTCGCCTCGCTGGCGGGCCAGCGCGTCGTGCACGCCGCCGCCCACCTGCACGGCGGCACGGGCGTCGACCGCGACTACCCGCTGCACCGGTACTTCCTGGTGGCCAAGCAGCTCGAGCTGTCGCTCGGCGGTGCGAGCCGCCAGCTCGTCGCGCTCGGCGGCATCCTCGCTGCCGAGGGGGCAATTCGGTGATCACCGCCCCTCGGGGACCGGCAAGCTGACCGGATGACCGACCCCGACGATCCCTTCACGCTCGTGTTCATCGGGCACGCCGACCCGGAGCTGGCCGCGCGGGCGTCCGCCTACGAGGACCGCGTCCTGCCCCTGCTCGCCGACCACGGTGCGGAGCTGCAGTTCCGGGGCGTGCGCGCCGCGGGGGAGGAGCCGACCGCGCCGCTGGAGGTGCACGTGACCCGCTTCCCCCACCGCCGGGCGTTCGACGCCTACATGGCCGACGAGCGCCGTCTGGCGCTGCTCGACGAGTTCGGCGAGGTGTTCACCAGCAAGCAGGTGGTCGAAATCGACCCGGTCGGGTTCCTTCAAGACGGTCGGTGACCGGATTCGTACGCTGACTCCATGCGCGAGATCGACCTTCTGTCCGGCATCCTCACCAAGACCGGTGACCTCGTTGCCGGAGTGTCTCCCGACCAGCTCGATGCCCAAACGCCGTGCCCGGAGTACGACGTGGGGGCGCTCGTCGTTCCCGTCCCGGGCGACGCGCCGGTGATCGACCGGCTGGCGGGGTTCACGGGCCGCGATCCCGCCGCGGTGGGCTGACGGGTCAGGGCGCGCCGGTGTCGACGCGGTCGACCACCTCGTCGGTGCCGGCGCTCTGCTTGGCGCAGTGGGCGCAGCAGAAGAACCGGCCGTCGACCTCGGTGCCGTGGCCGATGACCTTGCAGCCGCAGTGCTCGCAGATCGGCGCCATGAGGTGGATGGCGCATTCGAAGCTGTCGAACGTGTGGTTCTGGCCGGCCGCCACCACCTCGAACGCCTTGTCGTAGTCGTTCCCGCAGACCTCGCATCGCGCCATGGGTTCGCTCCCGTGTCGTCGTCATCACGAGCCGTACCCTCCGTTCCGTCACGCGACACCCGCCACCGGTGGTGCGTCCGGCGGTACCGTCTGGCGCGCTGGGCTCTCACAGGAGGGCATGGTGGAGAGCAGCGAGATCGTGCAGGGGATCGGCCTCGTCATCGTCGCGGGGGTCGGCCTGCAGTGGATCGCCCGGTGGCTGCGTGTGCCGTCCATCATCCTGCTGCTGGCGGGAGGGCTCGCGGTCGGCCCGGGGCTCGGCTGGCTCGATCCCGACGAGGTGTTCGGCGACACGCTGTTCCCGGTCGTCTCGCTCGGCGTCGGCATCCTGCTGTTCAACGGCGGGATGGAGCTGCGGTTCGCCGACCTGCGGGGTGCGGCGCGCGGGCCGGTGCTGCGCCTCGTGACAGTCGGGGCGCTGGCCACGTGGCTTCTGACCGCGGCGGCCGCCCACCTGATCTTCGACGAACCGGTGCGCCTGTCGCTCCTGCTCGGTGCGGTGCTCGTGGTGTCCGGACCCACGGTCGTCGGACCGCTGCTGCGGTTGGCCCGCCCGACCGATCCCACCGGGACGATCCTGCGGTGGGAAGGCATCGTGATCGACCCGGTCGGTGCCACCCTCGGC
>CAYUXB010000242.1:0-6035 GCA_964448525.1 uncultured Acidimicrobiaceae bacterium | reverse complement strand
CACCACACGCTGCCCAAGCTCGGCATCGAGGTCACGTTCGTCGCCGACGCCGACGACCTCGACCAGTGGCGCGCCGCGGTGCGCCCGAACACCAAGGCGTTCTTCGGCGAGTCGATCGGCAACCCCCGCAACGACTTCCTCGACATCGAGGGCATCTCCGGCGTCGCTCACGACAACAGCGTCCCGCTGATCATCGACAACACGGTGGCGACGCCGTGGCTCGTCCGCCCGTTCGAGTGGGGCGCCGACATCGTGGTGCACTCGGCGACCAAGTTCCTCGGGGGCCACGGCACCTCGATCGGCGGCATCATCGCCGATGCCGGCTCCTTCGACTTCGGGGCCAGCGGCAAGCACCCCGGCTTCACCGAGCCCGACGCCAGCTACCACGGCCTCAAGTACTGGGAGGCGCTGGGGCCCGGCGCCTTCATCCTCAAGGCACGCCTGCAACTGCTGCGCGATCTCGGTCCCGCCATCAGCCCGTTCAACTCGTTCCTGCTGCTGCAGGGCATCGAGACGCTGAGCCTGCGGGTCGAACGCCACAACGACAACGCCCGCAAGGTCGTCGACTTCCTGGCCGGACACCCGCAGGTGCGCGCCGTGCAGTACGCCGGCCTGCCCGATTCACCCTGGCACGAGCGGGCCACCCGCCTGGGCCGCGAACGGGGCTTCGGCTCGGTGCCCGCCTTCGTGATCGAGGGCGGCAAGGAGGCCGGCCAGCGGTTCGTCGAGGGCCTGACGCTGCACAGCCACGTGGCCAACATCGGCGACGTCCGCAGCCTGGCCATCCACCCGGCGACGACCACCCACAGCCAGCTCAGCGACGAGGAGCAGCAGTCGGCGGGCGTGGACCCGGGCCTGGTGCGGCTCTCGGTGGGTCTCGAGTCGATCGACGACATCATCGCCGACCTCGAGCAGGGCTTCGCCGCCGCCAAGGTCTGAGGCCCGCGCCTCGCGGGAACGATCGCAGTGTGATCGGTCGCGAAAGTGACCGATCACACGCACAATCCGAGGCACGCCCCGCGCTCAGCGTGATTGTATGAGCGCGGAGGCACCGCGTCTCCGCCGGAGGAGGGGTCCATGGACCGGCTGAGCCCGCTCGACGCATCGTTCCTGCACGTCGAGGATCACGTCAACCACATGCACATCGGGTCGATCGGCACCTTCGAGGGGCCGCCGCCGGCCTACGCCGAGCTGACGCGCACGATCGCGGGTCGTCTGCACCTGGTGCCCCGCTACCGGCAGAAGGTCGCGACCGTCCCCCTGGCGCTGGCTCGCCCGGCGTGGGTGGACGACCCGCACTTCCACATCGAGTACCACGTGCGGCACACGGCCCTGCCGTCGCCCGGCGGCGAGGAAGAGCTCCGCCATCTGGTCGGTCGCGTGATGTCGCAGCAGCTCGACCGCAGCAAGCCGCTCTGGGAGATCTGGATGGTCGAGGGGTTGCAGGACGACCGCTGGGCGCTCGTGTCCAAGGTGCACCACTGCCTGGTCGACGGCGTGTCGGGCGCCGAGCTCCTGGCCGTCATCCTCGACCTGTCGCCGGAGGTGCCCGAACCGGTCGACGACCACTGGACCCCCGCCCCGGAACCCACCGCGATCGACCTCACCCGCGACGCCGCGCTCGGGCTCGCGAGCAGCCCGTACGAGCAGGTGCGCGCGGCCGGCTCGCTGCTACGTCGCCCACGGCGCGCCCTCGATGCCGCCCGCGAGCTGGCCAAGGGCTCGCTCGCGCTGTCGAGCATCGTGCGGCCCACGCCGCCGAGCAGCCTGAACGGCCCCATCGGCCCGCACCGCACCTACGTGTGGGCGAGCGTCCAGCTCGACGACGTGAAGGCCATCCGCCTCGCCCACCGCGGGACGGTCAACGACGTCGTCCTGGCGCTGGTCACGAAGGGGTTCCGCGACCTGCTGCACGCGCGGGGCGAGAGCACCGACGACCGCGTCATCCGTACGCTGGTGCCCGTGTCGGTGCGGCCCCGCAGCGCCACCGGCCCCGCCGAGGGCGACGGCACGCTCGAGAACCGCGTGTCGGCCATGTTCGCCGAGCTGCCCGTCGGGATCGACGACCCGGTCGAGCGGCTGCACGCCATCAGCGCCCAGCTCGACGACCTCAAGGAGTCGAAGCAGGCCCTCGCGGGCGAGGCCATCACCTCGCTGGGCGGATTCGCGCCGCCCATGCTGCTGACGCTCGGCATGCGCGTCGCCACCCGGGCGGCCCGCCGCATGGGCAACCTCGACACGGTCACCACCAACGTCCCCGGGCCCCAGTTCCCGCTCTACTCCTGTGGCCGCCGCCTGCTGCGGGCCTGCCCGTACGTGCCGCTGGCCGCGCCGCTGCGCGTGGGTGTGGCCATCTTCAGCTACGACGGCGAGCTCGTCTTCGGCATCACGGGCGACTACGACACCGCGTCCGACATCGACGTGCTCGCCACCGGCATCGACCACGGGGTGACCGAGCTGCTGCCGAGCAACGGCCACCCCGCACGCAAGGTGGCTCGGGCCACGAAGGCGGGCGGCGGCAAGGCCCGGCCCGGCAAGGCCGGGGCACGCACCGGCGGGACCCAAGCGTTGCACTAGCGCTCGTCACCGGCGCCTCGGACCACCACGCCCGCCGCGATCGACACCGGGGGAGCACCGATGAATACCGACCCCCCGTCCGGTCGTACCGGTGCTGACGTCACGACGAGAGGACCGGGTCGCCGATGGCCACGTACGCGTTGATCCACGGTGCAGGCGGCGACGCCTCGTACTGGCACCGTCTGGTGCCGGAGCTCACCGACCGGGGCCACGACGTCGTCGCCCCCGACCTGCCTGTCGAGGACGACACGGCCGGCTTCGCCGAGTACGCCGACGTGGTGAGCGAGGCGATCGGCGACCGCGACGACGTCGTGGTGGTCGCCCAGTCGCTCGGCGGCTTCACCGCACCGCTGGTGTGCGAGCGGGTGCCGGTGCGCCTCGTCGTGCTGGTGGCGGCCATGGTGCCGGCCCCCGGCGAGTCGGCGGGCGACTGGTGGGCCAACACCGGCTGGGATGCCGCCCATCGCGAGCAGGCCGAGCGGGACGGGCGAACGCTCGGCGACGGGCTCGACCCGCGCGAGGAGTTCTTCAACGGCGTGCCCGACGACGTCGTGGCCGAGGCGTTCGCCCGCGAGCCCCGGGGCCAGTCCGGCACACCGTTCGAGACGCCGTGGCCCCTCGCGGCCTGGCCCGACGTGCCGACCCGCGCGCTGGCGTTCCGGCAGGACCGGTTCTTCCCCCTGCCCTTCATGCGGCGGGTCGTGCAGGAGCGCCTGGGCATCACCCCCGACGAGATGGACGGCCCCCACGTCCCCGCGCTCGCCCGACCGCGCGCGCTGGCCGAGCGCCTGGAGGCGTACCGCGCCGAGACGTGAGCCGGCCCGGACAGGCCGTGGCGGCGCGGCAGATCTCCTCCGGCTCGTCGGCGATCATCTCCACGGTGGCCTGATCGGCCCAGCCGCGTTACGCACTGCGTGCTCGGGTCCGTCATGGACCTGGGCCGACGTCAGATCACGCCGGCCTCGGCCAGCTCGGCGCGGTCTTCGTCGGTGAGGCCGAGGATGCCGCCGTAGACCTCGTCGTTGTGCTCACCGAGCTCCGGCCCGACCCAGCGCACCGAGCCGGGAGTGTCGGACAGCTTGGGCATCACGTTCTGCATCGGGAAGTCGCCGAGCGTCGGGTGCGGCAGGGTGACGATGGCCTCTCGCGCCGCGAAGTGCGGGTCGGCCAGCATCTCCGGCGCCCGGAAGATCTTGCCGGTCGGGACCGCGTGCTCGATCAGCAGGGTCTCGAGGTCCGTGGCGTCCATCGTGGCGGTCCACTCGGCGATGAGGGCGTCGAGCTCGGGCTGGTGGGCGCCCCGGGCCGAGTGGGTCGCGTACCTCTCGTCGGTGGCCAGGTCCGGCCGCCCCATCGCCTCGGCCAGCCGCTTGAACACCGTGTCCTGGTTGCCGGCGATCAGGACCATCAGGCCGTCGCGGGTGGGGAAGACGTTGGACGGCGACACGTTGGGCAGGATCGACCCGGTGCGCTCCCGGATGTAGTCACCGAGCACGTACTCCGGGATGAGCGACTCCATGACGTTGAGGACGGCCTCGTACAGCGCCGAGTCGACGACCTGGCCCTTGCCGGTGCGGCCGCGGGCGTGGATGGCGACCAGTCCGCCGATGGCGGCGTAGGTGCCGGCCAGCGTGTCGCCGAGCGAGATGCCGGGGCGGGACGGTGGCGTGGAGGGGTCGCCGGAGATGTGTCGCAGGCCGCCCATGGCTTCACCGATGGCCCCGTAACCCGGCTGGCTGGCGTAGGGCCCGGTCTGGCCGAACCCCGTGACCCGGATCATCACCAGCCCGGGGTTGATCTCGGCCAGCTCGTCGTAGCCGAGCCCCCACTTCTCCATCGTCCCGGGGCGGAAGTTCTCGACGACGATGTCGGACGTCGCGATCAGGTCGCGGGCGATGCGCTGGCCTTCGGGAGTGCGCAGATCGAGGGTGACCGACTTCTTGTTGCGGGCCACGACCGGGAACCACAGGGACAGGCCGTACGGCTTCTCCCGGCCCCACTCGCGCATCGGGTCGCCCTCCCCGGGCGGCTCCAGCTTGATGACCTCGGCCCCGAAGTCCCCGAGCACCTGCCCGCAGAACGGGCCGGCCAGCAACTGCCCCATCTCGACCACGCGGATGTCGCTGAGAGGCAGGTCGGGCATGGTCGGTCTCCGAAGGTTCGACGATGTGGACAGCACGTCTGTGTAGCGGAAAGCCGGTGGTGGTGGAGACAGGAGACCGCCGCGCGATCCTGTCACCCATGACGCAGGCACAGGTCGAGGTCGTCGAGGTGTCCCCGCGGGACGGCCTGCAGGCAGAGGACGTACTGCTCTCGACGGACGCCAAGGTCGAGCTGATCAACCGGGCCGTCGAGGCCGGCATCCGGCGCGTCGAGGTGTGCTCGTTCGTGCGCCCCGACCGGGTCCCCCCGATGGCCGACGCCGAGGCGGTGCTCGCCGCCCTCCCGGTCCGGGACGATGTCCGCTACGTCGGGCTCGTGCTGAACCAGCGGGGGTTCGCCCGGGCCGAGGCCGCCGGGCTGCGCGAGATCAACTGCGTCGTGGTGGCAACCGACACGTTCTCCGAGAAGAACCAGGGCATGTCCACGGAGGACTCGCTCGCCGCCTTCGAGGCCATCGCGGCGCGGGCCCGCGCCGCGGGCATCCGCCCCACCGTCACGATCGCCGCCAGCTTCGGTTGCCCGTACGAGGGCGAGGTTCCGGTCGACCGGGTCGTCGACATCGCCCGCCGCACCGTCGAGGCCGGCACCGCCGAGGTGGCACTGGCGGACTCGATCGGCGTCGGCGTGCCGACCGACGTGACCGAGCGCATCGCGGCCGTCCGCCCGGTGCTGGCCGACGGCGTGGCGCTGCGGGCCCACTTCCACAACACCCGCAACACGGGCCTCGCCAACGCCTACGCGGCCGTCGAGGCCGGGATCGACGCCCTCGACGCCTCGCTCGGGGGCATCGGCGGCTGCCCCTTCGCTCCCAACGCCACCGGCAACATCCCGACCGAGGACCTGGGGTACCTGCTCGACCGCATGGGCGTGCGCACGGGCCTCGACCTCGACCGGCTCACCACCGCCGTGCCCTGGATCGAGGCGCAGCTCGGCAAGACCGTGCCCGGCCTCCTCGCCAAGGCGGGCCGCTTCCCGGCCACCACCGGCGTCTGAGCGGGTTCCGTTCGACCACGCCACCATCCTCGGCGAGACCGGACGCGGGCGAGCCCCCGGACGGAGGGGTGTCCGGGGGCTCGCAAACGGGGGTCGGGGTGGTCTCCCGGTCCGAAGACGTCAGTCGCGGCCGGAGTCGACCAACTCCTGCTCGCTGTCGACCAGCAGCGGGGTCGTGGCGTCGACCACGACCGGCTCGGCGTGCCCCTCGACGTCGAGGTTGGGCAGGATGCGGTCGAGCCACCGCGGCAGCCACCAGTTCTTGTCGCCGAGCAGCTCCATCGTGGCGGGCACGAGCAACA
>CAYUXB010000241.1:4570-6068 GCA_964448525.1 uncultured Acidimicrobiaceae bacterium | reverse complement strand
TCGTTGATGCGGTCGCGAGCGTCGGTGGTGCCGTTCTTCGACTTCGACACCGTGTCGCTGAGCTCGTCGATGCGGGCGTGGAGCCGCTCGATGAACATGTCGACCTGGGTGCGCTCGTAGCCCCGGAGCACGATCGTGAAATCGGGAGTTCCGCCGTTGGCGGGTGACGGCGCAGACGTTGTACCCATAGGGCTCCAATCATGTCAGACCAGGACACCCGCAGGTTTGCTCAACTGCAGGTGGAGCGATCTCGTAACAGATGACGCCGAAGTCATGTCCCACCTACCGTGAACCATCGTCGACGCTGGGCGCAACCGGTCGTTCGGTGTCGACGCACTCGACCCAGAAATGGAACGTGTTCTAGTATCGGGTGCGAGCAACCGCCCGGTGACCGCCGGCCGTGAGGAGCCCGAGATGAAGAACCGGTACCCGTTCCCCGTCCCCTTCGGCTGGTTCTGCGTGGGCTACCCGGAGGACTTCCCCACCGGGGAGGCCAAGCCGCTGTACTACTGGGAGCAACATCTGGTCGGTTGGCGTGACGACGAGGGCACCGTGCACGTGCAGGACGCCTTCTGCCCGCACCTCGGGGCGCACCTCGGCCACGGCGGCAGCGTCGAGGGGTGCGAGATCCGCTGCCCCTTCCATGGCTGGCAGTTCGACGCCGAGGGCGCCAACACCGCGATCCCCTACAGCGAGCGCATCAACCGCAAGGCCAAGCTGCGCACCTACCCCACGCTCGAGCGCAACGGCGTCGTGCTCGCCTGGTACCACCCCGACGCCGAGGCCCCGATGTGGGACGTCCCCGAGGTGCCCGAGCTCGGCGGCCACCCCGACTGGTCGACCGTGATCCGCACCGAGTACACGATCGAGGCCTCGGTGCAGGAGATGGCCGAGAACGCGGTCGACTCCGCCCACTTCCGCTACGTGCACAACACCGCCGAGGTGCCCGAGCTGGAGGAGTACACGACAGGCTTCCCCGAGGCGATCATGCGGTCCTCCCAGAAGTTCCCGACGCCGCGCGGCGTCATGGAGGGCAAGATCGACACCCACGCCTGGGGTCCGGGCATCTCGCTCGTGAACTTCAGCGGCATCGTCGACACGGTCAACTACGCGGTGACGACGCCGATCGAGGCCGATCGCTGCATCGTGCGGTTCAACTTCTGCTTCAAGACGATGGGCGACGAGAAGACGACCCGCAACGTGGGCCGGGCCTTCGTCGCCGAGGTCGACAAGCAGGTGCGCGAGGACCAGCCCATCTGGGAGCACAAGGCGCACCTGGTGCGCCCCGCGCTGGCCGACAACGACGGGCCGTTCATGAAGTTCCGCAAGTGGGCCGCCCAGTTCTACGCCGAGCCGGTGGGCGACGACCGGCTCGTGTACCCACCGCCCTATTGGCCCGACCGGCTCGACGACGCGCCCGCGAAGGCCACGGCGTCGGCCCGCTACATGGGCGAGACCCCGCCGGGCGACTGATCCCCTCCTCGCGGCCCCGCCCCCG
>CAYUXB010000241.1:2291-4470 GCA_964448525.1 uncultured Acidimicrobiaceae bacterium | reverse complement strand
GGGCGTCGGCCGCGGTCGGAGCGTCGGGACGGTCGCGGCCGCGTGCAAGGCCGCCCGAGGAGGCCGGTAGCGTCGAGGTCGGTGCCGACCGCCGACGACCGAGGACGAGCCGCATCCGCGACCGAGCGGCCCGCCCCCACCGTGGAGGCCGCGGCCGAGGTGCTCGCCGCGCTGGCGGCCGCGGTGCGGGCCGTGACCCTCGGCTCCTCCCTCGATCGCGTCCTCGCCGAACTGGCCGCCCGTGCCCGCGAGCTCGTCGACGCCCGCTATGCCGCCATCGGCATCCCCGAGCCGGACGGCGACGAGTTCGCCCAGTTCATCACCGTCGGCATGAGCGACGACCTGATCGCCGAGCTGGGGCCCCTCCCCCGCACCCACGGGCTGCTCGACGCCATGCTCGTCGACCCCTCGCCCTACCGGGCACCCGACATCACCCAGGACCCGCGCTTTCGCGGTTGGTGGCCCGACGCCCATCCCGAGATGCGCTCGTTCCTCGGCGTCCCCATCGTGTCGGCCGGCGACATCGTCGGCGCCTTCTACCTGACGGACAAGGAGGGAGCCCCCGAGTTCAGCGCCGCCGACGAGGACGCGGTGGTGCTGCTCTCGTCCCACGCGGCGATCGCCATCGACCAGGCCCGCTTGTTCGAGGACAGCCGCGAGCTGGCGCTCGTGCAGGAGCGCGCCCGTCTCGCGCGCGAGCTCCACGACGCCATGAGCCAGTCCCTGTTCAGCCTGCAACTCGCCGCCGAGACCGCCACCCGGCTGCTGCAGGACGATCCGGCGGCCGCCGCCGGCCAACTCGCCGTCGTGGGCACCCTGTCCGCCCGGCTGGCGGGCGAGCTGCGTGGCACGGTCGAGGGGTTGCGGCCCGCCGACCTCGAGCGCGACGGGTTGGTGGCGACCCTGCGCGACCACCTGCTCGTCGCCGCCCGCGCCCACGAGGTGCCCCTCGACCTCGACATCGGGGAGCTTCCCGACCTCGACCCCACTGCGGAGCACCAGGTGCTGCGCGTCGCCCAGGAGGCGGTCACCAACGCGTTGCGCCACGCCGGGCCGTGCCGGGTGCAGGTGACCCTGCGCGCCGAGACGCGGGGGGCCGGCACCGCCGAGGACCCGGTCGAGATCACGTTGCGGGTCGTGGACGACGGGAAGGGGTTCGACCCCGAGGCCCGGGGCGTGCGGGCGCGCCGGCTCGGCCTCACGTCGATGCACGAGCGGGCCGCGTCGCTCGGCGGCGCCCTCACGGTCACCTCCGCCCCCGGCAACGGCACGAGCGTCGAGCTCCGGTTCCCCGCATGACCGGCGGTGCCCCAGCCGACGAAGGGATCCGAGTCGTGGTCAGCGATGACCACCCTGTGGTCCGCGAGGGCCTGCGGTCGTACCTCGAGTCGCAGGGCTTCGACGTCGTCGGGGAGGCCGCCGACGGCAACGAGGCAATCCACGTCGTTCGGGATCTCCGTCCCGACGTGCTGCTCACCGACCTCGTGATGCCGGGCGTCGACGGCATCGAGACGATCCGCCGCCTGCGCGCGGAGGGCCAGCCTCTCGGCATCCTGGTGCTCACGAGCTTCAGCGGGGCCGACCAGGTGATCCCGGCCATCCAGGCAGGAGCGGACGGCTACCTGCTCAAGGACTCCGGGCCGGCGGCACTGGCGGGCGCCATCCGAGCGGTGCACAGGGGCGAGCAGATGCTCGCGCCCGAGGCCGCCGCCGTCGTGATGGCCCGCGTCGCCGCCGAACCCCCACAGGTGCCGTCGCCGTCCGCATCAGCGACCAGGTCGGCCGCGGTCACGGCGGCTTCACGGGCGGACGCGCCCCCGAACCCGTCCACGTCGCCGGGCGCCGGCGCCGCGCCCCACACCGATCCGGCGGCGCCCGCAGGTCCGCAGGGTCCCGTCGACCATCCCGACCTCGCCCGCCTGACCGTGCGGGAGCGCGAGGTGCTGGAGGGGCTCGGCCGGGGCCTCAGCAACCGCGACCTCGCGGCCGAGCTCTACGTCTCCGAGAAGACGGTCAAGACGCACGTGTCGAGCATCCTGGCCAAGCTGCGGGTCAGGGACCGCACGCAGGCCGCCCTGTTCGCCGTCCGTGTCGGTCTCGCCGACCCCCGCCGTTGACGGCCGCGGCGTCCGCTCCCGACCACCGCTGCGGCCACACGGTCGGGGTGACACACGGTCGG
>CAYUXB010000241.1:0-2191 GCA_964448525.1 uncultured Acidimicrobiaceae bacterium | reverse complement strand
CACCGGCGGCGCACCTCGGCGACCTCGTCGTCGGTGAGGGTGTGGTCCGGTGCGTCCAGCCGCAACGTGTAGGCCAGGCTGCGGCGACCCTCGGCGATGCCTGTGCCGCGGTAGACGTCGAACAGGCGGAGCGAGGCCAGCCGGTCGCCGGCTGCGGCCACCAGCGCCCGCTCGACCTCGTCCGCCGGCACGGCGTCGTCGACCGCGAAGGCCAGGTCGATGTCGCTCGACGGGTAGACGCTCACCGGTCGGTACAGGTGCGGATCGCGGTCGAGGGCGGCGACGACGTCGAGATCGACCTCGAGCCACCCGACCCGCTCGTCGATGCCGTGGGCCTCGAGGACCACCGGATCGACCTCGCCGACCACCCCCAGGGCCTCGTCGCCGGGACCCACCAGGCGTGCCGATCGTGTGGGGTGCAGGCCCGGAACCGCGCCGTTGCGCACGGTGGCCCCCCGCAGAGCGAGCAGGTCGGCGACGGCGCGCCACTCGTGGACGGCCGCCCTGGCGTCGCGCCCGCCGAGGGCGATGCCGAGCATCTCGCGCTCGTCGGGAAGCGGGGTGTCACGGCGGTCGGACCCCCACCCGCCGTCGTCGGCGGCGTGCGCCCGCGCGTCAGACGGGGTGTCAGCGCCTGCGGGGCGGCGGAACACGTGGCCGATCTCCCACAGCGCCACCCCGGTGTTGCGGCGGGCGGCGTTGGTGGCCAGTGCCTTGACCAGTCCGGGAAGCAGGGATGTGCGGAGCACCGATTCCTCGGCCACCAGCGGGTTCGCGATGGTGATGCCGTCGCCGGACAGACCGCTGCGCTCGAGGTCGCCCGGGGCCAGGAACGGCAGCGGCATGGCCTCGGAGAGCCCTCGGCCCACCAGCAGCGACCGCAGGCGCCGCCGGTCGAGCTGTCGCGGGGTCAGGCGTCCCGCGTGCGGTGAGGGCGGAAGGCGCGTGCCGATGGCGGAGTAGCCGTAGAGCCGGGCGACCTCCTCGACGACGTCGATCTCGGCCGTGGAGTCGTAGCGCCAGGACGGGATGGAGACCGCGGTGTCGTCGCCCTCGACCGTGGCGGCGAAGCCGATGGGGGCCAGGAGGCCGGCGATCTCGTCGGCCTTCAGCTCCGTGCCCAGCAGCCGGTTGAGGTGGGCGGTGCGGACCCGGACCGGGCCACGGTCGGGCAGCTCGCCCCGCACGTCGACCGACCCGGCCTCGATGCGGGCGCCGGAGGGGGCCACCAGCTCGGCGAAGCGTCGCTGGGCGAGGTCGATCACGTCGGGATCGGTGCCCTTCTCGAACCGGGCCGAGGCCTCCGACCGCAGGCGCAGGCGGCGGGACGTCTTGGCGATGGCGATCGGCAGGAACCACGCCATCTCGAGCAGGACGTCGGTGGTCGAGGCGTCGATCTCGGTGTCGGCCCCGCCCATCACGCCCGCGATGCCGACCGGCGAATCTTCGGCGTCGCAGATCAGCAGGTCGTCGCCGGTGAACGTGCGAGTCACGTCGTCGAGCGTCACCATCGTCTCGCCCGCAAGGGCCCGCCGCACCCGCAGTCCCCCGCCACGCACCTTCGCCAGGTCGTAGGGGTGGTTGGGCTGGCCCAGCTCCAGCATCACGTAGTTGGACACGTCGACGAGCGAGTTGATCGGCCGCATGCCGAGCAGCGTGAGGCGGCGGGCGATCGCCGGGTCGGACTCGCCGACCGTGACCCCCCGCAGCACGCGGGCGACGAACCGCCCGCACAGGTCGGGTGCGTCGATCTCGATCGACACGTCGTCGAGCGCGGCGGCCGGCACCTCGTCGATCGCCGGCTCCGGCAGGGTGAACGGCACGCCCAGGCGCGCCGCCAGGTCGCGGGCGACGCCGGCGACCGACATGGCGTCGGGCCGGTTGGGGTTGATCTCGAGGTCGTAGAGGGCGTCGGACTCGATGCCCATCGCCTCGACGAACGGCGCCCCGACCGGGAGCCCGGCAGGCAGGATGTGGATGCCGGCGTGGTCGCCGCCGAGGCCCAGCTCGCGGGCGGAGCACAGCATCCCGTTCGACCACTCGCCGCGCATCTTGCGTCGGCCGATCTCCATGCCGTTGGGCATGGTCGTGCCGAGCGTCGCCAGCGGCACCAGGTCGCCGGGCGCCATGTTGAAGGCGCCGCAGGCGATCTGGAGGGCCTCGCCGTCGCCGGCGTCGACGTCGACCAGCT
>CAYUXB010000240.1:0-6160 GCA_964448525.1 uncultured Acidimicrobiaceae bacterium | reverse complement strand
AGGCGCCGCCGCCGTGGCGGGCCCAGCCGCCGTAGGTGTCGACGATGATCTTGCGGCCGGTGAGCCCGCAGTCGGCGTGCGGGCCGCCGAGCTCGAAGCTGCCCGTGGGGTTGACCAGCACGGCGAAGTCGTCGTCCTGGAACTGGGCGGGCACGAGCGGGCGGATGACGTGCTCGATCAGGTCGGGCTTGATGAGCGTCTCGGCGTCGAGGCCGGGCTGGTGCTGGGTGGAGATGAGCACCGTCTTGAGGGCCGTCGGGACGCCGTTCTCGTAGTCGAACGTGACCTGGGTCTTCCCGTCCGGGCGGAGGTAGGGCAGGATGCCGGCCTTGCGCACCTCGGACAGCCGGTGGGCCAGGCGGTGGGCCAGCCAGATCGGCAGCGGCATCAGGTCTTCGGTCTCGTCGACCGCGTAGCCGAACATCATTCCCTGGTCGCCGGCGCCCTGACTGTCGACGTCTTCCTCGGCGCCCGCGGTGCGCTTCTCGAAGGCGGTGTCGACGCCCTGCGCGATGTCGGGCGACTGGGGGTCGATCGAGGTCATCACGCCGCAGGTGTTGCCGTCGAAGCCGACGGACTCGCGGTCGTACCCGATGCCCTTGATCGTCTCGCGGACGATGGAGGGGATCTCGACGTAGGCCGAGGTGGTGATCTCACCGGCGACGATGGCGAGGCCGGTGGTGACCATGGTCTCGCAGGCCACCCGGGCCATCGGATCCTGCGCCAGGATGGCGTCGAGGATCGAGTCACTGATCTGGTCGGCCATCTTGTCGGGATGGCCCTCGGTGACGGATTCGGACGTGAAGGTCCAACTGCTCACGATTGATCTCTCCTGTCTAGGACGGCATTGAACACGGCGCGGGCGACGGCCCGCTTGTCGGCCAATGGCACCTCGCGCTCAGTGCCGTCGGCATTCAGGATCACGACATGGTTGGTGTCGTGCTCGAACCCAGCGCCCGGAGCCGTGACGTCGTTGGCGACGATCAGATCGGCACCCTTCGCCACGAGCTTGGACGAAGCATTCTGCCTCACCTGATCGGTCTCTGCAGCAAACCCGACCAGCGTCTGGCCGGGAGTCTTGCGTCGACCCAGGCCGGCGAGGATGTCGACGGTGGGTTCGAGGACGATCTCGGGTACCCCACCGTGCTTCTTGATCTTGCGCTCGGCCGCCTCCGCGGGCCGGAAGTCGGCCACCGCGGCGGCCATCACGACGACGTCGGCTCCGGCGGCGACAGCGCGCACCGCCTCGTCCATCTCGGCGGCCGTCTCGACCCGCACGACGTCGGCAGACGCCGGGGCGGCGAGGGCGACGGTCGTGATCAGGGTGACCTTCGCCCCGCGGGCGGCGGCCTCCGCAGCGAGCGCGTGGCCCTGCTTCCCGGAGGAACGGTTGCCGACGAAGCGGACAGGGTCGATCGGCTCGCGGGTGCCGCCTGCGGTGACGACCACGTGCAGCCCGGTCAGGTCGCGGCGGGTGGACAGGGCGGACTCGATGCCGGCGACGATCAGCTCGGGCGACGCGAGGCGCCCCTTCCCGCTGTCGCCACCGGCGAGGCGGCCCTCCTCGGGGGGAACGACGTGCACGCCTCGGCGGACCAGGGTGGCGATGTTCTCCTGGACGGCCGGGTGCTCCCACATCTCCGTGTGCATCGCGGGGCAGACGACGACCGGCGCCTCGGTGGCGAGAAGGGTGGCGGTGAGCAGATCGTTGGAGATGCCGGCCGCGTACGAGCCGAGGACGCGGGCCGTCGCCGGGGCCACGACCACCAGGTCGGCGGACTGTCCGAGTCGCGTGTGCGGGATCGGGTCGGCGTCGTCGAACAGCGAGGTGCGGACCCGTTCGGACGCCAGGGCCGAGAACGTCGTCTCACCGACGAAGCGGAGTGCGCCGCGCGTCATGACGGGCACGACGTGGGCTCCCCCGTCGACCAGCCGCCGGCACACCTCGATGGCCTTGTAGGCCGCGATGCCTCCCGAGACCCCCAGGACGATGCGTCGTCCCTCGAGCATGCGCTCGCCCCTACTCGGCGTCGGCTGCCCCGGCCGTGTCGTCGTCACCGGCCTCGCTGGGCCGGGTCATGACGATCTTGTCGCCCGCGATCTCCTCGAAGGCGATCGACAGCGGCTTGCGGGCGACGGAGGTCACCTGCGGGGGCACGATGGCACCGAGACCCTCGCCGAGCTGGTTGAAGTACGCGTTGATCTGCCGCGCGCGCATGGCGCTGAGCGTGACCAGCGAGAACTTGGAACCCGCGCGTTCGAAGAGGTCTTCGATCGACGGGTTCATCATCGTGTCTTGGCGTGAAGCCATGAGGGCGCGCACCTCGTGCAACCGAGTCGGGAGTCGATCGACAAGGCTACCGGGCGAACGCCGCCCACCGTGAAATCCCTGGTGCAGCACCTCCGTGCCGCACCCGTCACGGAAAGCGGGCGCTCGCGGCGTCGACCACCAGCGTCGACAGCTCGGCGGGCGCGAGGACGCCCGAGTCGAGCACCAGGTCGTAGACCGAAAGGTCCTCGATGTCGATGCCGTAGAGAGCGATGTAGCGGGCGCGTTCGATCCTCTGGCGCTCGGTGTTGTCGGCCAGGGCCTGCTCGAGATCGATGGCCTCGCGTCCGGCGACGCGGCGGGCCCGCTCGGCGGGCGAGCAGTCGATGAACACGGTGACCGCGGTCAGGCCCTCGTTGCGGGCGATCCAGCCGGCGAGACGCGATTCGATGATCACGTCGCCCGCCCTGGCCCGATCGGCCAGGCGACGGTCGAGCTCGGCGTCGACCTCGGGGTGGTCGGTCGCGTAGCGACCGAACTCCGCCAACGTGAGCTTGCGCTCCGCGGCCATGGCCCGAAACACCTCGCCGCCCGGGACGAGTTCGACCTCGAGCCGGGCGGCGACGTGTTGTGCGGTGGTCGTGGTGCCCGACCCGGGAGGACCGGAAACCGTGATGAGCAAGGAACTGTTGCTTCGGGACTCAGCCTGAGAACGCTTCGAGCAGCGACTTGCGCTGCTGATCGCCGAGGCCCTTGACACGGCGGGTGTCGGCGATGCCGATCTCTTCCATCGCTCGGCGGGCGCGGACCTTGCCCACGCCGGGGAGCGATTCGAGGACCGCCAAGACCTTCATCTTGCCGACCGTGTCGTTGCCGTCGGCCGAGTCGAGGAGATCGCTCAGGCTCAGCGAACCCAGCTTGAGCTTCTCCTTGAGCTCGGCCCTGGCACGGCGTGCTTCGGCGGCCTTGGCCAGTGCGGCTTCGCGCTGCTCAGGAGTCAATTGCGGTGGCTGCGGCATGAGGGTCAACCTAGCGCGCCGATGCACCCGGATCGTGACACTCCGGCGCGACGTCCCCGGTCAGACCAGGGAAGCGACCAGCGCGCGGGCCGCGGCGACCGGATCGTCCGCCTGCGTCACGGGCCGCCCGACGACGAGGAGACCGGCACCGGCGTCGATCGCCTGGCGCGGCGTCGCGACCCGACCCTGATCGTCGGCCGGCGCGCCCTCGGGCCGGATCCCGGGGGTGACGACCAGCGCGCTCGGGGCGAGCTGGCGCACCGTGGCGATGTCGGGCGCGGCGCACACGAACCCCTGGCATCCCCCGTCGAGGCCGGCGGTCACCCGCTGGTGCACGAGGTGGGTCGACGCCTCTGGCTCGCTCGTGAGCACGGTGACGCCCAACGCGACCGGGTCGGGGGACCCCGAGCCCGCCGCGCCCTCTCGCAGCCCCTCGACCCCGGCGCGCACCATGGCGGGACCGCCCGCGGTGTGCAGGGTCAGGTAGCGGGCACCGAGCGAGCCCACCACGCGGGCCGCCCGACCCACCGTGGTGGGGATGTCGTGCATCTTGAGGTCGCAGAACACGTCGACGCCGAGGTCGACCAGGGTGGTGATCGCTTCGGGACCCGTGGCGCTGTACAGCTCGAGCCCGACCTTCATGGTGCCGAACCAGGGGCTCAGGTCGCGGGCGAGCCGCAGCGCCGGGATGATGTCGTCGACGTCGAGGGCGAGCGCCAGGCGGCTTCGGATCTCGGCCGGAGCGCCCTCTGGCTCCGCCGTGGTCGCGACGTCCGTCGCGGCCCCCGCCCCCGTCGTGTCGTCGGTCGCCTTGTCAGCCATGGACATCTCCGATCAGGTCGTCGATCCGGGACACGCCCTGGCGGGCGGCCCAGCGTTCCAGGTCGTGCAGCACGCGGGCCGGTGTCCGCGGGTCGGCGAACGTCGCCGTGCCCACCTGTACGGCGGTCGCGCCGGCGAGCATGAGCTCGGCCGCGTCGGCCCCGGTCGCCACGCCGCCGACCCCCACGATCGGCAGATCGGGCGCCGCCTGGTGGACGTCGAACACCGCGCGGACGGCCACCGGATGGATCGCCGGGCCCGACAACCCACCGCCCCGCGGCCCCGACCCGAGGCGGAACCGCCGGGTCTCCGGATCGATCGCCAGGCCGAGCACCGTGTTCACGAGGGTGACCGCCTCGGCGCCTGCGGCGTGCGCCGCCGTGGCGATCTCGGTGAGGTGGCTCGTGTTGGGGCTCAGCTTGGCCCAGCGGGGGCGTCCGCACCCGGCGGTCGCGTCGAGCACCGACCGGGTGGCGTCGGCGGAGTGGGCGAACAGGTCGCGACCCGACTCGGTGTTGGGGCACGACAGGTTGATCTCGACAGCGACCACCTCGGGCGGGGCCGCGGCCAGCAGGTCGGCCGCCCGCCGGTACTCCTCCACGCTTCGGCCCCAGATCGACGCCACCACCCGGGCTCCGGTGGCGATCAGGTCCGGCAGGTCGTCGTCGAGCCAAACCTGGACCCCTGGCCCCTGGAGGCCCACCGAGTTGATCATCCCGGCTGTCGTCTCGTGCACCCGCAGCGGCGGGTTGCCGGGCCAGGGATCGGCGTGGAGCGACTTGACGACCACCGCCCCGAGCGACGCGAGGTCGAGGTAGGGCGCCAGTTCGGCGCCGTGGCCGGCGGTACCCGAGGCGGTCATGACCGGGTTGTCCAGCCGGACGCTGCCGACGGCGACCGCCATGTCGACCGCCGGGCCGTCGGGCGCGGCACCCGGCCGGCGATACGCCCGGCCGGGACGACCGTGCCGGGACGGGCGGAGCGTGCGACGGCTCACGGGCCGGTCACGCTCCCCCACCGTCGGTGCTGCCGCTGCCGTCGGGTCCACCGGGCCGGTGGTACTCCTGCAGGGTGCGGACCCGCAGGTCGTGGCGGGACCGGTCGAGCGTGCTCTCGGCCGCCGCCAGGGCCGCCGCCGCCGTGGTGAGACAGGGAATGCGGTGCACGTTGGCGGAGCGGCGGATGTACGCGCCGTCCGCCCGGGCGCCCCGGCCCCGCGGGCTGTTGACCACGAGCGCCACCTTGCCGGCCTCGATCAGGTCGAGCGCGGTGGGCAGCGAGCCGTCGGGCGTCCGTGCGCCGTCGGTCCCGGCGGGCGCGGCGCCGCCAACGGCAGCCCCCTCCGTCACGGGAGCGTCCTCGGTCACCTTGCCGACCCGTTGGGCCACCGGGACGCCGTGGCGTTCCAGGTGGTCGGCCGTGCCGGTCGTCGCGGCGATCTCGAAGCCGAGGTCCACGAACTGCGTGCCAACCTGCACGCCCGCCGCCTTGTCGCGGTCGGCGAGCGACAGGAACACGAGCCCGCTGGCCGGCAGCTTGTCGCCCGCCGAGATCTGCGCCTTGCCGAAGGCGAGGCCGAAGGTGCGGTCGATGCCCATGACCTCGCCGGTCGAGCGCATCTCCGGCCCGAGCACCGTGTCGGCGTCGGGGAACCGGTTGAAGGGCAGCACGGCCTCCTTGACCGCGATGTGGCCGCCGTCGACCGGGGCGCACAGCAGGCCTTCCGCCCGCAGCTCGCCCAGGGTGGCGCCGACCATCACCCGCGCCGCGACCTTGACCAGCGGCACACCGGTGGCCTTGGCCACGAACGGGACGGTCCGGCTGGCGCGGGGATTGGCCTCGATGACGAAGACCTGGCCCTGCTTCACGGCGTACTGCACGTTGATGAGGCCGCGGACGTCGAGGGCGTCGGCGATGGCGCGGGTGTGGCGGTCGATGGCGGCGAGCGCCGCGGGGCTGAGGCTGGTGGGCGGGATGGCACAGGCGCTGTCGCCCGAGTGGACCCCGGCCTCCTCGACGTGCTCCATGATCCCGCCGATGATCACGTCGC
>CAYUXB010000239.1:1688-6178 GCA_964448525.1 uncultured Acidimicrobiaceae bacterium | reverse complement strand
CTTGCGGGCCAGCTTGAGCGCCGCCTCGACGGCGTTGGTGCCGGTCGGTCCGGGGAACTGGAGCTTGTACTCGAGCCCGCGGGGAGCGAGCACCATCTCGTCGAACTTCACCAGGAAGTCGCGCTTCGTCGTGGTCGCCATGTCCAGGCCGTGAACCACACCGTTGCGGGCGAGATGCCCGAGCAGCGCATCGATCAGCGTCGGGTGGTTGTGGCCGTAGTTGAGGGCGCCCGCGCCCGCGAAGAAGTCGACGTAGTGGCGCCCGTGCTCATCGACGAGGGTGCACCCCTCTGCGGACGAGAACACGACGGGCCAGGAGCGGCAATAGCCCCGGACCTCCGATTCCAGGAGGTCGAACGTCTGCACTTGGAGATCACGTCCTTCGGTTGGCTGACAAGAGATGTCGTGCCGTACGAGCCGGAAACCCTCACGCGAACGGACCGATGCGGTAGAGCAGCTCGGCCTCGTGGCCCGGCGGGAACAGGTCGGAGCCGTACGCCGGGCTGACGACCAGCTCGGTGCCGCGACGCTCGGACACGCCGGTGAACAACGCGGCGGACGCCCCGTTGGTGGGGGTGACCGTCGCCTCGAGCCAGCGTGCGCCCGTGCGGTCGACGAGCTCGTCGAGCATCCGTCCCCCGAGACCCGCGCGCCGGGCGGACGGGGCGACCCCGATCTGCCACACGAACAGCGTGTCGGGATCATCCGGGACGCGGAGTCCCGCCACGAAGCCCATCACCTCGCCCGTTCCGGTGACGGCCACCGTGCTGGTGCCCGCGAACCGGTCGCCCCACAGGACATAGAAGTACGGGGAGTTCAGATCGAGGCCGACCTCGTCGGCGAGCCGCCAGAGAGCCTGTCCGTCGTGGGCGGTCGGCGGTCGGAACCGGACCTCCGGCCCGGTTGTGTCGCTCGTTCCCGGAGGTCCGCTTCGAACTGGCACAACGCCAGCGAACCTAGGCAGGTCCCCGGGGCCGATCTCAAGTTTGCGGGCGAGAAAGGCCCCTGCGCTGGGGAGACGCGAGGGCGCCCCTCGGGAGTTCTCGAACGAGCTTCGCCTTCGGCGAGCGGCTCGTCGCCGTCAGTAACCGAAGTTCTGGGTCCACGTCCACGTCGAGGCGTGGAGACCCACGCCGATCGTGTTGAACCCGCAGTTCAGGATGTTCTGGCGGTGGCCCTCGGAGTTCATCCACGCGTCGTGCACAGCCTGCGCGCTGCGCTGGCCCTGCGCGATGTTCTCCCCACCGGGGCTGGGGTAGCCGGCGGCCCGCACCCGGTCCGCGAACGAGCGACCGTCCTGCGACGTGTGCGAGAAGTAGCCCTTGGCCGCCATGTCGTCGCTGTGGCCCTGGGCCGCAGCGGTGAGGCGGTCGTCCACCGTGAGCGCGCCGCAGCCGGCCTGCGAGCGTGCGGCGTTCACCAGGTCGACCACCTGGCCAGCCTCGGTCGGAGCGGGAGCGGGCGGGGCCGTGGGTGCCGGCGTGGGAGGCGGGGTCGGCGGCGGCGCGGTCGTGGGCGGCACCGTGGTCGACGTGGTGGGTGGCGCGGTGGTGGACGTGGTCGTCGGCGGCGCGGTCGACGACGTGGTGGTCGTCGGCACGGTCGAGGACGTGGTCGTGCCGCGGCGACCGCGGGAACCGTCGCGGTCGCCACGCAGCGCGGAGCTGCCCTGATCGCTGTCGCCACGGCCGCGCGGGCCACGATCGGCAGCCGTCTCGACCGCATCGTCGTCGGTGCCACCGCTCAGACCGGTCGCGGCCATCGCGCCGACGGGCGCGAGGAGGGCGATGACCAGGACGGCCAGCAGGCGGACCGGCGAGGGAAGGCCGCCCCTCACGCTCCGACCCCCATGCCACGCACCGCGGTGAAGATGTCGCACATCGTCATAGGACTGTCGCACACCCGACGGGCGGAGCTGGGTAATGATCGTTTCACCCGATCCGCCCTCCCCGGATGGCTCGGGTGGCCCGCCGACCAGGCCGGGTCTCCATCGCCCATCAGCGGGCGTTGAACAAGGTGGCGAATCACGATGAACGAGATCCTCTTGATCGGGTTGGTGGCGATCGCAGTCGTGATCGCCATGGCTGGGCTACTCGGTCGCCTGGTCGATCGCGACGACCTGTCGTCCTACGTCGAAGGGTGATCAGCCTCCCCACGCGCTGATCCACACCCCGACTGTCTAGCCGACGCCCCGCTGCCCCGTCAGGCGGCGGGGCGTCGCTGCGCCCGCCCGTCGGAGCGAGACCCGGGCCCGCCCTGGTCGTCGGGCACTACTCGCACAGCAGGCGATGGGCGGCGGTGGCGATGTCGTCGACCTGGGGGAGGATCGCGCTCTCCAGCTCGGGGGCGTAGGCGACGTGGCACTCCTGGGCGCCGACGCGACCGATGGGCGCATCGAGCTGCCAGAACGACTGCTCGGCCACCCACGCGGCGATCTCGCCGCCGAACCCGGCGCGCACCACGTCCTCGTGCACCACCAGCAGGCGCGAGGTCTTCGTGACCGACTCGGCGACCATCTCCTCGTCCCAGGGAACGAGCGTGCGCAGGTCGACCACCTCGACAGAGGCCCCATCGGTGTCCGCCAGCTGCTGCGCGGCCAGGCGCGAGCGCTCGACCGTCGCCCCCCAGGTGACGATGGTGAGATCGGAACCCCGGGTCACGTAGCGACCCCGCCCGAACGGCACCACGTGATCCGTCCCCGGGTAGGGGTCTCGCGTGTAGGGCTGACGGAGCAGGTGCTTGTGCTCGAGGAAGAGCACCGGGTCCTCGCACCGGAACGCCGCCCGCAGCAACCCGGCGGCATCGCTCGCCCGCGACGGGAACGCGACGAGCAGCCCGGGGATGTGGGCGAAGATCGACTCGCCCGACTGGCTGTGCCAGATCGATCCGCCCTGCAGGTAGCCGCCGATCGGCACCCGCATCACGGTCGGGCAGGTGAACGTGCCGTTCGACCGCCACCGGATCGTCGCCGCCTCGCTGCGGATCTGCTGCATGGCCGGCCAGATGTAGTCGAAGAACTGGATCTCCGGCGACGGCCGCAGACCCCGGACGGCCTGCCCGACCGCCCGACCGATGATGTTCGCCTCGGCCAGCGGCGTGTTGTAGCAACGGGCCCGACCGAAGCTGCGCTGCAACCCGTGGGTCGTGCCGAAGACACCGCCCTTGCCCTCGACGTCGGCCATGATCGCTTCGCGGGCGTCGGCCACGTCCTCGCCGAACACCCGGATGCGCTCGTCCGCGGCCATCGACTCGTGCAGCGCCCGGCGGATCGACTCGCCCAGCGCCACCACGTCGTCGCCCTCGGGACCGGTGGGGACCTCACCGGGATCGGGGATGTCCGGCAGCGCCACCACGTTGTCGAGCACCGAGTCGACCCGCGGCCGCGCGCCGGCGAGGGCCTCCTTGGCCGCGTCGGCGACCGTCTGGCGGGCGTCGGACCGGATGGCGTCGGCCTCGTCCTGGCTGACCACCCCGGCCTCGACCATCGCGCGGGCGAGTGCGTCGACCGGATCGTGCTCGGCCTCCCACTCCAGCTCCTCCGGCAACCGGTACTTGCTCTGGGTGTCGGCCGCGGAGTGCGAGTACGGGCGGGTCACCTGGGCGTGCACCAGGGCGGGACCGACACCGGCGCGGACGTGGCTCACCACCTCGCGGGCGGTCTCGCGCACCGTCGCGTAGTCGGTGCCGTCGATCGACCACACCTGCAACCCGGCGAACCCCTTCACCAGCTCGCTGATCGGCGCCGGCGACTGCTCGGACGACGGCACCGAGATGGCGTACCCGTTGTCCGCCACGATGTACAGGACCGGGAGGTGCTCGGTGCACGCCGTGTTGAGGCTCTCCCAGAACTCGCCCTCCGACGTCGCCCCCTCCCCCAGGCTGACGTAGGTGATCTCGTCGCCGTGCGCCGGCAGCCCGAGGTCCGGACGACGGACGATGTACCGGCCCGCCTCGGCGCAGCCGACCGCGGGGATGCACTGGCTGCCCGTCGGGCTCGACTGGGTGACGATGTTGCGGGCCCGGTCGCCCCAGTGGGCCGGCATCTGGCGGCCCCCGGACGCCGGGTCGTCGGCCGAGCCGACCGCCTGGCGCAAGACGTCGGTGGGTGAGACGCCGAGGCCGAGCACCAGCGCCAGGTCGCGGTAGTACGGGAAGAACCAGTCGTAGCCGGGCCGCAGCTCGCGGGCGAACCCGAGGTACAGCGCCTCGTGGCCGGCCCCGGAGATCTGGAAGAACACCCGGCTCTGCTTCTGCAGCGAGATCTCGCGATCGTCGATGGCGCGGGAGATGCAGGCGAGGCGCAGGTCCTCCCGCAGCTCGTCGGAATCGAACGCGGCCAGCCGCTCGGCCAGGGACGCAGCTCTGTCCGCCCGCGCCGTCGCCTGCCTCCGACGCTCGCGCGTCGTGGGCGGTTCCGACCGTTCGGCCCGGCGGCCTGCCGCCACCTCGCTGCCGCTGACCCCGGCACCCCGGCTCGCCGTGCCCTCGCC
>CAYUXB010000239.1:0-1588 GCA_964448525.1 uncultured Acidimicrobiaceae bacterium | reverse complement strand
GCCGCGGCCTTCTCGGCCTTGCGGGCGCGCTTCGCCGCCGCCTTCTTCGCCGCGCTTCCGTCGGCCTTCCGGTCCTTACGAGCCTTCTTCCCGCCGGCCTTCTTCGCCTGGCGGTCCACCTCCCGCGCCGCCTCGGGGGCCCGGGGCGCGTCGCCGTTCACCGTGGGACCGGCCGGCGTGCCACCCTCCGCGTCCACCAGCGGCTCGATCCGGGGTCCGGACGGTGACGTGAGGTCGATGGCGATGCCCGCAGCGCCCAGCGCCGCGACGCCACTCGGCGCCACCGACGCACCATCCGTCACGCTGTGCCCGTCGTGGACGCCGTGCCCGTCGTGGCCGTTCGTCTCCGGACGCCGGCGAAGCCCAGCCCGCTGCCTCGGCGTGTTCGCCATCTCGACTCCCTTGGACGATCAGTCGGGTGGTTCGGACCGATCGTCCCACATCTGCACAGCAGACGCGGGGTATCCACCGCGAAATGACATACCTTCACGTGGGAGACCGGCGCCGCACCAGGCGGACGCCACCGGGCTCCGATCGGTTCTCGGAAGACTTTGTGGTTGCCAGCCAACCACAACTCTTCGCAGGTCGGCTCCTGACCGGCGAAGCCCTGCGGAGGCGGACTCGCTGTCATACCGCTGATCTACAGTGGACGCATGGCGCTCGCTGTCCGCCATCCTCCCGAGCACACCGGTCCGCTCACGTTCGCGGACCTGCAGCGGTTGCCCGACGACGGCCTCCGGTACGAGATCGTCGACGGAGTGCTGCTCGTGACGCCCGCCCCCAACACGGCGCACCAGAGGTGTGTGAAGAACCTGATCGTGCTGCTGGCGGCCGCCGTCCCGCCGGAGCTGGACGTGCTGCCGGCGCCGTTCGACTGGCTGGTCGACGACATGACGTGCGTCGAGCCCGATGTCGTCGTGTTCCGCCGGGCCGACGTGGGGCCGAAGCGGCTGGCGGCGACGCCCCGGCTCGCCGTCGAGGTCCTGTCGCCCGGCACCGCCCGGGTCGACCGGGGCGTGAAGCTCCACGCCTACGAGGACGCCGGCCTGCCGTGGTACTGGTTGGTCGACCCGTTCGAGCCGCGCCTCACGGTGCTCGAGCTGGTCGACGGGCGGTTCGTCGAGCGGGCCGACGTGGCGGGCGACGAGCCCTGCACCGTGACGGCGCCGTTCCCGGCCACGCTCGCCGCGTCCGACCTCCTGCGCTGACGCCGGCCCGCCCGCTCGCCCCGTCACACCGTCCCGGCCGTGAGCTCCGTCCCGTTCGACCGCGTCGCCGACACCTACGACGACACGCGCGGCGGCGTCGAGCGTGGTGGCGAGCTGGCCCGAGAGATCGCCGGGCACCTCCGGCCCGGTCTGGTGGTCGAGATCGGCGTGGGCACCGGCGCGGTGGCGCTGCCACTGGTCGAGACCGGCCACCCGGTGGTCGGCGTCGACCTGTCGGCGGCGATGCTGCGCACGGCCCACGCCCGGCTCGGCCCCCGCGTGGCCGTCGCCGACGCCTACCGCCTACCGGTTCCTGACGGGGCCGTGCCGAACGCGGCGATCGTGTGGGTCCTCCAGCTCGTGCCCGACATCGCGGGGGC
>CAYUXB010000238.1:0-6183 GCA_964448525.1 uncultured Acidimicrobiaceae bacterium | reverse complement strand
ACGCGATGGCGACGCCGGACGTGCGCATCCTGGCGCCGATCCCGGGCAAGCAGGCGATCGGCGTCGAGGTGCCGAACGCCCGCCGCCAGATCGTGGCGCTCGGCGACATCCTCATCAGCGAGGAGGCCCGCCGCGCCTCCCATCCGCTCGAGGTGGCGATCGGCCGAGACATCAACGGCCGTTCGATCATGATGAACCTGGCGGCGATGCCCCACGTCCTCATCGCCGGCGCGACCGGGGCCGGCAAGTCGAGCTGCCTCAACTCGCTGCTCACGTCGATCCTCATGCGGTCCACGCCCGACCAGGTGCGCATGATCCTGGTCGACCCCAAGCGGGTCGAGATGGGCCAGTACGACAGGCTGCCGCACCTGCTCACCAACGTCGTCACCAATCCGAAGAAGGCTGCCAACGCCCTCGCGTGGGCGGTCAAGGAGATGGAGCGGCGCTACGACCTGCTCGCCGAGGTCGGCTTCCGCGACATCACCGGCTACAACGCCGCCGTCGACAAGGGCGACCTCGACGGCGACGGCACGGGCACCGTGGCGGGCTACACCGACGAGGACGGCGACGGCGAGAGCGACTCGGCCGAGAGCGGGCGCCAGTACCCGCGGCTGCCGTTCATCCTCGTGGTCATCGACGAGCTGGCCGACCTCATGATGGTCGCCGCACGCGACGTCGAGGAGTCGATCGCCCGCATCGCCCAGATGGCCCGCGCCGTCGGCATCCACCTGGTCATCGCCACGCAGCGCCCGTCGGTGAACGTCATCACCGGCCTCATCAAGGCCAACGTGCCGGCCCGCATCGCGTTCGCCGTCTCGTCGGTGACCGACAGCCGGGTCATCCTCGACCAGGGTGGCGCCGAGCGGCTGATCGGCAAGGGCGACATGCTCGTGCTCGACGGCGGCAGCTCGGTCGCGCGCCGCATCCAGGGTGCCTGGGTCACCGAGGACGAGGTGCGCAAGATCGCCTCGGTGTGGAAGCGCCAGGCGCCCGAGGTCCGCTTCGACGACTCGGTGCAGGGCAGCGAGGGTGACGGCCAGGGCGGCACGTCGTCCGGCAGCGGGGGCGGCGGAGGCGACGATGACGACGACCTGCTGTGGCAGGCGATGGAGCTCGTCGTGCGCAGCCAGCTCGGGTCCACTTCGATGCTGCAGCGCAAGCTGCGGGTCGGCTTCGCCCGCGCCGGCCGGCTGATGGACCTGCTGGAGCAGCGGGGCGTGGTCGGCCCGTCCGAGGGCTCGAAAGCCCGCGCCGTGCTCATGACGGTCGAGGAGCTCGAAGAGCTGACCGACGGCGGCGCCGAGTAGCTCACTCGGCAGGTCAGCCCCCGGTCGATTCCGCACTGCGACCCGGGGAGGGGGTCACGCCCATGTGGCGGGCTCATCCCGGGGGAGGAGGCACGGTCCTCACCGGGCACGATCCGCGACAGGACAGACCTCGGTAGCGTCTGGGGCCATGGTCCGGCCCGGTGCGATGTACGCCAAGGTGCGCGACCCGCATCCCGTGGCCGTCGACGTGCTGCTGGCGGCGGTGTTCGCCGTCATCGGCGTCGCCACCGAGCTGGTGAAGCTGCCGGAGACCGAGGGCTACCGGGATGGCACGGCCGCCAGCGTCGCGCTGGCGCTGGCCGCGACGGTTCCCCTCGTGTGGCGGCGGTCCCATTCGGCCGCGGTGATGGCCGTCGCCGCGGCGGCGATGACGGTTCACGGGGCGCTCCTCTTCCCGGGCTCGGGGCCGTTCCTGGGAGTGCTGGCCGCGCTCTACGCCGTGGCTGCCTATGGCTCGACGCGGGCGGCCCGGGTGAGCTTGGCGATCATCATCGCCTTCCAGCCGGTGGCCGTCGCCCACCCCGAGGATCCGAACTTCAACTCGTGGGGCGACGTCCTCGTCGGGGTCGTCATCTTCACCGCGGTGTGGGTGTACGGCGACAGTCGACGGGTACGTCGGCTGCACCTCGAGGTGGCCGAGGAGCGGGCGGCACGCGCCGAGCGCGAGCGCGACGAGCGGGCCCGCGCGGCGGTGCAGGAGGAGCGCACCCGCATCGCCCGCGAGATGCACGACATCGTGGCCCACAGCGTGAGCGTGATGGTGGTGCAGGCCGGTGCGGCCCGACGAATGGTCCCGCGCGACCCGGCCGCGGCGGCGGTGGCCGCCGGAGAGGTGGAGGAGGTCGGGCGGGCCGCGCTGCGCGACATGCGGCGCGTGATCGGCGTGCTGCGGGCCGACGGCGACGAGGACGCCGCCGAGAGCCGTGCCCCGGCGACGTTGGAGCCCCAGCCCGGCATGGGCGATGTCGCCGAGCTGGTCGCCACCTGCCGTGACGCGGGCCTCGACGTGCGGGTGCGGACGGAGGGCGAGGTGCGTCCGCTGCCGTCAGGCGTCGAGCTCGCCGCCTACCGCATCATCCAGGAGGCGCTGACCAACACGATGAAGCACGCCGGCCCCGCCCGGGCCGAGGTGCGGGTCACCTACGACGACGACGCCCTCACCCTGGTGGTGGCCGACGACGGCCGGGGCGTCGGGTTCGATCCCGACGACACCGGCCACGGCCTGCCCGGCATGCGCGAGCGCGTCACCGTCTACGGCGGCGACCTCGACGCGGGCCCGCACCCCGGGGGCGGGTTCCGGATCCGGGCCCGGCTGCCGCTCGACCGGGCGGCGGCCCCGGCCGGTGGTGTGCGATGACCAGGGCGCCGATCCGGGTGGTCGTGGTCGACGACCAGGAGCTGGTGCGCACCGGGTTCCGCATGATCCTGCAGACCGAGGACGACGTCGACGTGGTCGGCCAGGCGGCGGACGGCCTCGAGGCGATCGAGCTGACCCGGCGCCACGTGCCCGATGTCGTGCTGATGGACGTGCGCATGCCCACCCTCGACGGGATCGAGGCGACCGGACGTCTCGTCGGTCCCCAGGCCTCGCCGGCGGTGCCGAGCCGCATCCTCATGCTCACGACGTTCGACATGGACGAGTACGTCTATGCCGCGCTCCGCAACGGGGCGAGCGGCTTCCTGTTGAAGGACACGCCCGCCGAGGACCTGGTGCGGGCCATCCGCATCGTCGCGGCCGGCGACGCCCTGCTCGCCCCGTCCGTCACCCGGCGGCTGATCGAGGACCTGTCCCGCACCGCCGCCCCGCTCGCACCACCCCCGACGCTCGCGACGCTCACCGACCGTGAGCGCGAGGTGCTCGGCCTCGTCGCCAGGGGCCTGTCCAACGGCGAGATCGCCGCTGAGCTGGTGCTCGGTGAGACCACGGTCAAGACCCACGTCGGCCGGGTGCTGATGAAGCTGGGCTTGCGCGATCGCGTGCAGGCCGTGGTGCTCGCCTACGAGTCGGGCTTGGTCACACCGGGCCGGTGACCGTCACCCGTCGTCGGGTGGTGCCTCGCCCGATTCGATGGCGTCGACCTCGGCGCGGGCCGCGGCGAGGTGGGCCACCTGCTCATCCAGGGCCCGGGCGATCTCGACGCCGCGTAGGCTGCCGGCCGCCGCTTGGGTGGCCAGCCGGCCAGCGGTGGCCTCGATCGCTTCGACATCCGCCGTGCACCGGGCGAGCACCGGTCCGCGGGCACCCTCGGGCAGGGACGACACGGACACCAGCACCCGGTCGAGCGTCAGCGCGTACCGGTCGAGGTCGCCCCACACCGCGGCGGACGGTCCGCCGGTGTCGGGCAGCGCCCGCAGCGCGGCGACCGCATCGCGGAGCCGCCGGTGCAGCCGTGCCTCCGGGGAGTGGCCCCGCGCCCAGCCGGGCGGTGCCGGGGTGTCGTGGCCCGGCACCACCTGGGCGCCGCGGCGGGCCGCACCCTGCACGGCGAGGACGACCGCCGCCGCAGCTGCGGCGATGACGAGGAGCAGCCCGACGACGAGCACGACCGCGGTCACGTCCCTCCCATCGAGCTCCAGATGACGATGGCCACGATGATGACCGCCAGCGCCGCCGCGACGGCCGCCGCGATCTTGACCGCGCTCCACGGCCGCTGCCCGTGGACCTCGCCGGTGACGCCGTTGATCATCACCTGGAACGGCTTGTCCTGGAACACGACCGTCAGCAGCCAGATCGGCAGCAGCAGGTACGTGAAGGTGAGCCGGTCGTAGCGGACGTCCATCCGGTTGATGTCCTGCCGGTCGCCGCCGATGTCGCGCTTGACCGTCGTGCGGATCTCGGACTCCATCCGGCCCTGGGCCTCGGTGAAGCTCTCGTCGACCTCGTGGTCGTAGGTGCGGCACAGGTGCCCGGCGACGTACTCGGGGCTGAAGGGCCGGGCCTGGGTCGTGGGCCACGGCTCGAGTGCGTTCACATGGCGCCGATTGAGCCCGTCGTTGGCGCACACCGCGACATCGTCGAAGCTGTTGCGCACCGTGCCCGAGCGGCGGCTCCACCGCACCCGCGTCTCGGTGCGCCGGTCGTCGCCGCTGCCGACGGTCACCGTGTACTCGTCGCCGCGGCGACCGTCGTAGTCGGTCGTCGTGTCGGCGTCGTAGGTGAAGTACGACATGTAGACGCTGTTGAACGCGCCGGTCGAGTTGTACTTCTTGAACTCGCTCGGCGTGAACCAGCGGCTGTTGATCCACTTGTCGATGTGTTCCCGGGCGGAGCGCTCGTCCACCGCGAACGGCAGCACCCCGTCGACGGGCAACCGCGTGGGGGCGTCGTACACGTCGTCGCGCTGGATCGGGGTGGCGCAGTACGGGCACCGGGTCGAGGTGAGCGTGCCGGTGAACGTGGTGTGACCACCACAGCTCTGGCACACGATCTCCTTCTCGCCGGTGAACTGCCGGACCGCCGGGTCGGTCGTCGCCGACCGGAGCTCGGCCACCGTCTGACGGAAGTCGCGCTCGAGGACCCGGTGGTCGGGATCGTGGACGATGTCCCGCTCGTTGCCGCAGTGCGGACAGACCAGGCGGTTCTGCCCGATGTGGAACTCGAGGTCGCCACCGCAGGCGCTGCACGGGTACGTGCGAGTCTGCTCGGTGTTGTGCAGCATGGCCCGCGCGTCGGCGGTCGCCACGGGTGCCGCGGGTGCCGCCGGGGGCGGGGGCTGGGGCGGCGAGTGGGCCGCTGGCGGGGCCAGGGGCGGGGGAGCCGGATGCGGCGGCGGAGGTGGGTAACCGGACCCGGCCGGCGGAGATGGCTGGTGGGCGTGCGGCGGCGGAGGTGGGTAGCCGGACCCAGCCGGCGGGGCCGGCGGGGGCGGCGAGTGGGCCGCTGGCGGGGCCAGGGGCGGGGGAGCCGGATGCGGCGGCGGAGGTGGGTAGCCGGACCCAGCCGGCGGGGCGGGTCGAGCCGACCCGGGGGGCGGGAGCGGCGGAGTGCCGTCGTCGGCGCTCATGCCGAGGGGGCGTCGGTCGGGCCTGCCTCGGGCGGCATGGGCGGGGGCGGCGCCGCGGGCATCGGCGGCGGTGTGGCGAACAGGGCCTGCAGCGCGGGCACGGTCTGCGCCGCGCTCCAGGCCGCCATGCCGTTGGTCCACACGAGCGTGCTGCCCGTGACCTGGCCGTTGGCGATGCCGGCCCGCATCTGGTCGAGCGAGTAGGGCCCGCTCGGCTGGCCACCGGAGTCGACGTGGAACATCTGGCCCTGCGGGGGCAGCGGCGGGGGCATCGGCCCGGCCGCAGCCGGTTGCGCCTGCTGCTGCGGGGCCATGGCGCCCGCCATCTGTCCGGCCATCTGCCCGGCCATCGCCGCACCCATGCCCATCTGCATCATGTCGCCCATGGCGCTGCCGCCGGGGTTGCCGGCGGCGGCCACCATGGCCTCGGCGGCCTTGGCCTGTTGGTAGCGGTCCATCGAGCCGACGTTGTCGAGGAAGCCGCCCTCCTCGACGCCGCGGGCCACGCCGCGGGTCATCGCCGCGGTGATCTCCTCCGGCAGCGAGATGTTCATCGTGATCTCGGGGATCGAGAGGCCGTACTCGTCGTCGACGCGCTCGGCGACGAAGTCGCGCAGCTTGCCGGCCAGCTCGACCTGGCGGCCCTGGAGGTCGATCGCCCCGAGGCCCGTCTCGAGCACCATGTCCGAGAAGGCGAGCGTGATGACCCGGCGGAGCAGCTCGGAGATCTCGTCGGCCTCGACGGCGCTGTCGGTGCCGATGACCTCGCGCAGGAAGATCTCGACGTCGTCGATCTTGACGACGCACAGGCCGTTGGCGCGGACCTGGACCATCTTGAAGTCCGGGTCGCG
>CAYUXB010000237.1:0-6233 GCA_964448525.1 uncultured Acidimicrobiaceae bacterium | reverse complement strand
GCCAGCACCAGCAGCGACTCGGCGTTGCGGCGCATGCGGGTGGCCAGGTGGTCGAGCCGGAACAGGTTGGCGAGGGCGTCGGGATCGGTCTCGCTGTTCTCGAACTGCGTGATGTAGTCGATCTGTCGACCGAGGAGGTTCTGGTTGCGCCGGCCGAGGTTGACGAAGCTGTCGGCCAGGTTGCGGCGCAACACCGCCTGCTCGACGGCCAGGTCGAGCGCGGTGTCCTGCACCGTCGTCAGCGCGGTGGCCACGTCGCGCACCTCGTCTCGGGTCTTCACCCGCACGGGCTCGACCGAGGGTACGGTCACGTCCTGGCCCAACGGCGTCCGCAGCACCTCGGCGACGCCGGCAGGCAGGGTCTCCTCGGAGATGCGGCGAGCCTGCCGGGTGAGCGACCGCAGCGGTGACGTGATCGAGCGGGAGACCAGCCAGGTGAGCACGAACGCCGCGACGACCGTCGAGACGGCCAGCAGGAGGAAGGTGCGCTCCCTCGCCTCGGCGTCGTCGAGGCGAGCGTCGCCCACCGCGTTCATCTCGTCGGTGAGCGCCAGCCGGAACGTCGTGAGACCGCCCGAGTCCGGCGCCTCGAGGGGAGCGATCAGGTCGTAGAAGCCGAGCGCTTCGCCCTGGAGAGACCGGTCCACCAGCGCGTTGAAGTCCGCGACGAACTGGTGCGGGAAGTGCTGCTCCACCACCGCGTCGTACGGCTCCATCGCGCCGAGGATCGCCGCGTTCTGGCCGTCCCACCGGACCTTGAGCTCGACGATGTCGTCGACCTCCTGCGGGGTGTCGACGCCGACCCCCACGGTGCCGTGGACGAGTTGGATCCGTGCCAGTGCGACGAAGACCTCGATCTGGCGGCTCGACGTGTTCACGAGCTCGACCCCGCGCCGCAGATCGCCGTCCGCGATGCCGGCCGCCACCTCGTCGGTGCCGTCGAAGAAGGGCCGGATCACCTCGGTGTACTGGCGATAGATCTCGTTGGTCGCCTCGCTGTTCTGGGAATCGCCGTGCAGGGGCGAGCTCTGATCGGCGTCGACCGCCGCCCGGATCTCCCCGAGTCGAGCCAGGTTCTCCAGGGCCGGTGCGTAGGCGGCCATCGCGAAGCTCCCGCGCTGCTCGAGCTCCGCCTCGAACTCGACGATGGCCTCGTCGGTGAGCCGGCGGGTCTCGGCCGTGTCCTCGACCGGGACCTCCATCAGGTCCTGGTTGCCAGTCATCTCGAGGGCGATCCAGCTGCGCTCGTCCTGCAGCCGGGTGATGAGACCGGCGGGGCCGACGGCGGCGCGGGCCAGCTCGATCTGATCGCGGACCTCGTCGACCTCCTCGGCGATGCTCGACATCTCGATCGCGGTCACGAGCAGCAGCCCGAGCAACGGTGCGGCGAGAGCGGCAGCCAACTTGATGCGGATGGGTACTCGACGCACTGTGCCCTCTCGTTGCTGTGTCGACCGATGACAGGGCGCGCGGGGGTGCTCTCGTCCCAGCCGGGTCGGCGACCCGTGATGACCGTCCCGTGGCAGGGTGGCGCCAGGGACAGCCTTCTCGGAGGCATCATCGCACCGTAGCCAGGCCCCTACGGCACTCCGCGGCGGCACGCGATCAATTCGTAACATGGTCGCGTCGGGTCCGACATGCCTTGGCCGCGCAGCGTGCGCGGACCGGTGACGAGCGCGATCAGAGGCCCCTCGCCCGCGGGGCGGTCAGCCCCCGGCGACCGGTCGGGCGCTCCCACCGATCACGACGACCGAGGGACGGGGCGCCCGGATCGGCGTGAGGTAGCGGACCTTCTGCGAGCGCTCCGCGTGCTGACGGCCTCGGCGGATCAACAGCCCCAGGTACGCGACGAGCAGCGTCGCCACGACCGCTTGCACGACGAGCCACGGGCCGCCCAGTTGCACGGCGGGGGCCACCGCGGCGACCGTCGCCAGCACGAGCGCGGCGAGCACCTGTCGCCGCCGGCGGTAGGCCATCGCCCGGCGGCGCGCCACGGCCGCCATCGGCACACCGGCGAGGGGCATCCCGACGACGCCGGCCGGCATCCGCCCGGCGTCGGAGCGGCGACCGGGATCGAACGCGTGCACCTCGGCCACGCCGCCCGGATCCTCGATCAGGTCGTCGGTGCCGTACGTGTCGGTGCCGTAGGAATCGCTGCCGTAGGTGTCGTCGTAGACGTCGTCGCCGTAGGCCACGTAGCTGTCGGCCCCGTACCGGGGCGTCGCTCGCTCGAGCGACCAGAGCTGGCTACGGAACGACATGATCGAGGCGATGGGCCGCGCCTCCCGACGGCTCTGCAACCACGGGGGGACCAGCACGGCCGCCCATATCACCCCTAGAAGCAGGAAGACCACCACGGCATCACTCTCCGACCAGTGCTTGGAGCGACGATAAAGGAGATCGCAAATGCGCGGGTGGATGCTGTGTCACCTGCGGATTCCGCAGGCGGCAGACGCTCGGCGGCGGGGTGCAGGACCCGTCGTGCGGGGTGCGTCGGCTACAGGCCGAGATCGTCGTCGAGGCCGTCGCTGCGGCGGTAGGTGCCGCTGCGGCCGCCCGTCTTCTCCCACAGGGCGATCTCGCCCATGGTCATGCCCCGGTCGGACGACTTGCACATGTCGTAGATGGTGAGGCAGGCGACGGAGCACGCCGTCAACGCCTCCATCTCGACACCGGTGCGGTCGACGGTCTCGACGTGGGCCTCGACCTCGATGTAGTCGTCCTCGATGCGGAAGTTCACCAGCACCGACCCGACCAGCAACGGATGACACAGGGGGATGAGCTCGGGCGTGCGCTTGGCCGCCTGGATGCCGGCGACGCGCGCCACGGCGAGCACATCGCCCTTGTTGATCGCCCCCCGGGCCACGAGCGAGGTCGTCTCCGACTTCATGTACACCCGGCCACGGGCCACCGCCCGGCGGTGGGTCGGGTCCTTGGGCGTCACATCCACCATGCGCGCCCGGCCGAGGGGATCGAGGTGGGTGAGTCCGCGGTCCGGCATGGCGCCACACTAGACCGACAGCGCCGGCGTGCGACCTGTCGGGCGGGCGAGAAGCCGGCCCGAGCGACGGTTGCTCCAGGCGGACCGGCGACGAACGCCCTGCCCGCCGGGCCCCACCCCCGTCTCAGCCGCCGATCTGGCTCATGCTGCGCCGGGGACGGATGAACTGCACCTGTCCGATCATGTGACCCGCCCACTTGCCGGCGACGCAGGTCTGCACGGCCGCGGCCAGGTCGTCGTCGGACGCGCCACCGCGCACCAGCGTGCGCAGGTCGACCTCGTCCACCGAGAACAGGCACGACCGCAGCTGGCCCTCGGCGGTGAGGCGGATGCGGTCGCACGTGTCGCAGAACGGCCGGGTGACCGACGGGATGATCCCGACCTCGCCCCGCCCGTCGCGGTACGCGAACCGCTCGGCCGGCTGATGGCCCCGGGCCAGTGGCGCGATCGGGTGAACGGCGTCGATCGCGGCCACGATCTCCGCCTGGCTGACCACGGCGTCGGACCGCCACTGCTCATCCGCGTCGAGCGGCATCCACTCGATGAAGCGCACGGTGACCCCCCGGTCGCGCCCGAACGTGGCCAGCTCGACGACCTCGTCGTCGTTGACGCCCCGCATCACCACGACGTTGACCTTCACCGGGGCCAAGCCCGCGGCGACCGCGGCGTCGATGCCCTCGAGCACGTGGTCGAGCTCGTCGCGGCGCGTCAGCTCGACGAACCGGTCGCGGCGGAGGGTGTCGAGCGAGATGTTGACGCGACGCAGCCCGGCCGCGACCAGGTCGCCGGCGACAGACCGCAGCGTGGCGCCGTTCGTGGTGAGCGACAGGTCCACCGGTGCACCGTCACCCCCGGTACGCAGCGCCGCGATCTTGCCCACGAGCACCGGGAGGTGCGCCCGTACGGTCGGCTCGCCGCCGGTGAGGCGGATGCTGTCGACGCCGAACCGCTCGACGCAGACGCGGGCGATGCGCTCGACCTCCTCGAACGTCAACACGTCGGACCGGGGCACCCAGTCCATGCCCTCGGCCGGCATGCAGTAGGTGCAGCGGAAGTTGCACCTGTCGGTCACCGAGATGCGCAGGTCGCGGTGGACACGGCCGTAGCTGTCGACGAGGGGCTCGGGCATCGCGGTCAGCCTAGGAGGCCGCGGGGACGGTCGTGCTCCCTGGCGCCGATCGCCGGGCTGGGCGCGACCGCCGCGCTCCCCTGACGGGAGCGACGAACGTCGTCGCTCGACAGGGCCTCACGCCGTCGGCGGCTCGCCCAGCAGCGTCACCGCCACCGGATCGCCCGCGGCGACGCCGTCGCCGTCCGGCAGCACGGCCAGCCCGTCGGCGCGGGCCATGGCACCCAGCTGGTGGGACCCCTGCCCGCCCGACGAGCGCACCCGCAGCGGCCCCCCACCCGCATCCGCGGCGACCCGCACGCGCACGAAGTGGACCTTGCCGTCGGGACGCCGGGGCAGGGGCTCGTCGGCCACCGCGGGCAGGCGGGGCAGGTGCAGCCGTTCCTCCGGATGCCCCGCCAGGCGACGCAACCCGGGCCGGGCGAACAGGGCGAAGCTCACCATCGACGAGACCGGGTTGCCCGGCAGGCCGAACACCGGGATCGGCACACCCCCCGGCCCGGGCACCAGGCCGAAGGCGAGCGGCTTCGCCGGACGGATCGCCACCTGCATCCAGCGCATGTCGCCGATCCGGTCGAGCACGACCCGGACCAGATCGATGTCACCCATCGACACGCCGCCACTCGACAGCACGGCGTCGCAGGTGGCGACGCCCCGCTCGATGGCGGTGGTGATGGCCGCGTCGTCGTCGCGGGCGTGGCCGAGGTCGACGGGCTCGAACCCGGCCTGGGCGACGAGTGCCAGCAGGGTCGGGCGGTTGCTGTCGCGGATCTGGCCAGGGCGCAGCGGGGCCGGGCCGACCACGAGCTCGTCGCCGGTGGAGATCACACCCACGCGGGGCCGCGGGTGGGCGACGACCTCGTCGATGCCCAGCGAGGCCAGGACACCCAGGCGGGCGGGCGTCACCTCGTCGCCCGCACCGAACAGGAACTCGCCGGGCTGCAGGTCCTCGCCCGCGGCGCGGAGGTGGTTGCCCGGCGGGACCGCGACATCGATGCGCACGGCGGCCCCGTCGTCGAGCCGCTCGGTGCGTTCGACCATCACGACGGCGTCGGCGCCGTCGGGCACGGGCGCGCCGGTGAAGATGCGCATCGCCTCGCCAGGACCGAGCGCCCGCTCGGCCGGGTGCCCAGCCGCGACCTCGGCCACGACCGGCAGCGTGACCGGGGCGTCCTCGACATCGGCGGCTCGCACCGCGTAGCCGTCCATGGCCGTGTTGGCGAACGGCGGCACGGCCTCGGTCGAGATCACATCCGCCCCGAGGACGAGCCCCGACACGGCCGCGGCCGGCACGCGACGGGGTGCGAGCGGCTCGCACCGCTCGAGGACGTGGGCGATGGCGTCGTCGAGGGGAACCACGTCGCCCACCCTAGGACCGGGCACCCGCCCCCGGACCCCGGGGGAGCCACGGACCGGTGCTCCCGTCAGGGTCAGGCGATGCCGCGGCGGCGGACGAGTTCGCCGAGGAACGCCGCGAACTCGGGGCCGAGGTCGTCGCGGTCGAGCGCCAGCTCGACGGTGGCGCGCAGGTAGTCGAGCTTCTTGCCGATGTCGAAGCGGCCCTCGTCGAAGACCCAGCCGTAGACGGGCTCCTCGTCGAGGAGGATGGCGATGGCGTCGGTGAGCTGGATCTCGCCGCCGACGCCCGGCTTGGTGCGATCGATCGCGTCGAAGATCTCGCTCGTGAACAGGTAGCGACCCATGACCGCCAGGTCGGACGGTGCATCCTCGGGCGCCGGCTTCTCCACGATGCCTCGCAGCCGCACCAGGTTCTGCTGGTCGGTGGGATCGGAGGCCGCGCACCCGTACGAGGAGATCTCCTCGGGCGGGAACGACTTGAAGGCGACGACCGACGCCCCGGTGCGCTCGTACACGCTGATCATGTCCTCGAGCACCGTCGAGCGGTCGTCCATGATGTCGTCGCCGAGCATCACGACGAACGGCTCGTCGCCGACGTGCTTGCGGGTGACCGACACGGCGTGGCCGAGGCCGAGGGCCTCGCCCTGGCGCACATAGTGGATGTCGGCCAGGTCGGCGAGCCCCCGCATCTCGCGCAGCTGGTCGTGCTTGCCCGACGCCTCGAGCGCGACCTCGAGCTCGATC
>CAYUXB010000236.1:0-6238 GCA_964448525.1 uncultured Acidimicrobiaceae bacterium | reverse complement strand
AGGTGCGCGTCGACGACCGGCAGGCCGGCGACCTCGACCGTGCCGGCCCCCGGCTGGAGCACCCCGTTGAGGTGGAGCATCAGCGTGGTCTTGCCGGCCCCGTTGGGCCCGAGCACCGCCACCCGCTCACCGGCCGACACCTCGAGGTCGATGCCGAAGAGCACCTGGCGCCCGCCCGGGTAGGCGTACGCCACGCCGTCGAGTCGCAACGCCGGCGCGTTCACGTCAGCCACCCCGCCGCGCCCACGGCGGTGAGTGCGGCGACGGCGGGCACGGCGAGCGCGGCGGCCCAGCCGGCTGCCGTGGCGGCCGGCAGCGGGCGCACGGCGGGCATGGTGCCGGTGTAGCCCCGCGAGACCATGGCCAGGTGCACCCGCTCGCCCCGCTCGAACGTGCGGACGAACAGCGCCCCGACCGTGGTGGCGACGGCCCGCGCCTGCCAGAACCACCGCGGATCGTGACCTCGGCTGACGCGCGCCACCTGCATGCGGCGCATCTGACCGTCGATGACGCCGAGGTAGCGCAGCATCGACCCCGCGATGGCGGTGATCACCGACGGCACCCCCAGCTTGTCGAGTCCGCGCAGTAGGTCGTCGGCGGGGGTCGTGGCCACCAGCAGCAGGCTGGCGGTGAGGCCGAGCAGTCCCTTGGCCAGGATGTTCCACGCTGCCCACGAGCCGTCGACCGACACGTGGAGGAGACCGAGCACCTCGACCCGCTCGCCGTGGGCGACGAAGGGCAGGAACAGCGCGAAGGCGAGGAACGGCACCTCGATGACGAGGCGGGGCAGAACGGCGCGAGCCGGCACCCGGGCGAGGGCGGCCACGGCCACCAGCAGCGCGGCGTGGACGCCGAACGCCCACACCTGCTGGCGCGGGGTGCACACCACCGCGACGACGAACAGCAGCGTCGCCACCACCTTCACGTGGGGGGCGGCGGCGTGCACCGGGCTGGGGCCGGCCACCGACAGCGGAGCGAGGCGGCCGGAGCCCACGAGGGAGTCAGCCTTCGACGTCGACGGTCTGGCGGTCGTCGCTCTCGGGGCGGCGCACCAGCCGGAACAGGCCGGCGCCGACGGCGAGCGTGACGGCCACGCCGATGATGCCGGCGACGCCCACCGACAGGCGTTCGTCGTCGACCCCCTCGACCCCGTAGTCCGCGAGCGGGCCGTCGGCGAGGTCGTGGTCGGTCGCGGTCTCGCTGAAGCCCTCGTCCTCGGCGACGCGCTCCAGGCCGTCCGGATCGCCCGACGCGTAGAAGCTGACGACCGCTGCCAGCACGAGCGCGACCGCGGCGGCTGCCAGCCACCAGCGGCGGCCGTCGCGGGCTCGGGCGGGGCTCACGCCGCCACCTGCTCGGTCGAGCGGGTGCGCACGTCGAGCGGGGGCGTGGCGCCGTCCGCCCCGTGGACGAGGTCGGGACGGGTCGCGAGCACGGCGCCGACGGCGGCCATGGTGATGAGGCCCTCGCCGATGCCGATCAGTGCGTGGGTACCGATCATGGCGGCACCCACGCTGCCGAGGTCGAGCGAGGCGGCGCCCCCGACGGCGAACTCCGCGACGAAGGCACCCGCGGCCAGGGGCACCGAGGCGAACGCCGCCAGGCCGGCGGCCGCGTTGACGCCGACCAGGGTGTCGGGCAGGACGGCCCGGATGGCCCGGAAGACCAGGTAACCGCCGATGCAGCCGACCAGCGCCATGTTCACGATGTTGAGCCCGAGGGCGCTGAGGCCCCCGTCCGCGAACAGCAGGGCCTGCACGGCGAGCACGATCGAGATGCACAGGGCACCGGCCCACGGCCCGATGAGCACGGCAGCCAGCACCCCGCCGAGGAGGTGGCCGCTCGTGCCGTTGGCCACCGGGAAGTTGAGCATCTGCGCCGCGAACACGAAGGCGGCCGTGACCGCCGCGAGGGGGACGAGGCGGTCCTCGAGCTGGTCGCGGCACCTCCGGACGGCGACCGCGACCGTACCGAGCGCCACCACCCCCGCCGCCGCCGAGGTCGGTCCATCGAAGAACCCGTCGGGGATGTGCATGGATCCGCACCTTACTGCAATAGGGTCGCACCTGGAACCGTTGCGCAAGAACCCTTCGTCGCCACCCGGATGGGAGGATGAGCGACATGGCAGCAACCGGACGCTCGCCGCTCCCGGCCGACGTCGAGACGACCGTCGAATCCATCCTCGAGGAGATGCGGGCCGACGGCGGACGGGTCACCACGGGACGACGTGCCATCGTCCGCTCCCTGGTGGCGGCGAGCGACCACCACGTCACCGCGGACGACCTGGCCGCCCAGGTGCAGGCCGAGCATCCCGACGTCCACCGCTCGACCGTCTACCGCACCCTCGATGCACTGGAGGCGCTGGGCGTGCTCCATCGCATCCCGTTCGGGGTCGGCGGAGCGGTGTACCACCTCGTCGACCACGCCCACCACCACCTCGTCTGCACGCGTTGCGGCTCGGTCGCCGAGGCGCCGGCCGGCCTGTTCGACCCGATCGCGGCCGAGGTCGAGGCCGAGACCGGGTTCTCGCTCGACCGCTCACACGTCATGATCTCGGGCGTGTGCCCGGCGTGCCGGCGGGCGCCGGGTTGAGACCGGCACCCGGCCGCAGGTACACGAGCCACGTGGTCGCGGCGAACACGACGTAGGAGCCGAGGAACACCCACAGCGCCGGCACCGACCAATCGGCGTTGGCCGCGGCGATCGCCACCTTCTCCGCCGGCGTCCCCGCCGCCTTGACCAGGTTCGAGACCCCCAGGCTCGCCTGGCGGAGCACCACCTGGATCAGCACGCCGCCGAACGCTCCGAGCGCTCCCGCGATGCCGATGACCGCCGCGGCCCGCCGCTTGTACTCGAGGGCCGTCTCCCCGGCGTCGGCGCCGGTGGCGCGGGCCCGCTCGACTCCGAGCACGGCGAAGATCGACGGGATCATCTTGTAGGTCGACCCGTTGCAGATGCCGGTGAGCAGGAAGATCACCATGAACGACGCGAAGAAGGTCGGGAAGCTGCGCTCCTGCACGCCGGAGATGGCGAGGCCGGTACCGAGCGCCATGCCCACGAACGACCCGAGGGTCACCTGTGCTCCGCCGATCCTGTCGGCGATCCAGCCCCCGAGCGGCCGGGCCACCGAGCCGATCAGCGCCCCCACGAAGCCGAGCCCGGCCAGGTAGGTAGCGATGAACGGGTGGTCGGCGAGGAACTCGGGGAACGTGTTCCTGATCACGAGCGGCAGGGCGAACGAGAAGCCGATGAACGAGCCGAACGTCCCGATGTAGAGGAACGACAGGATCCAGGTCTGCCGCTCCCGCAGTGCCATCACGTAGGACCGGGGATCGGCCTTGGCCTGGGTCAGGCTGTTCATGCGCGCCAGCGCGCCGACGGTGGCGACGAGGATCAGCGGGACCCACATCCACCCCGCGTAGGACAGGTGGACGGGGTGGACCGGCCGGGTCACGGCCGCCGACGAGACGCCGACGATCAGCGCCAGCGGCACGAGGAGCTGGGCGACCGCCACGCCGATGTTGCCGCCGGCGGCGTTGAGCCCGAGCGCGAAGCCCTTCTTGCGCTCCGGATAGAAGAACGAGATGTTGAACATCGACGACGAGAAGTTGCCGCCGCCGAGGCCGGCGGTGCCGGCGCAGAACAGCAGTATCCACAGCTGCACGCCGTGGCTCTGCGAGGCCAGCCAACTGCTCGGGACGACGATGGCGAGCAGCAGGGTCGGGATGAGGAGGAGGGCGGTGCTGATCGCCGTCCAGGCCCGCCCGCCGAAGCGGGGTACACCGAAGGTGTAGGGGATGCGCAGCAGCGATCCGATCAGGTTCGGCACGAGCGTCAGGAGGAACTGCTCCGACACCGACATCGTGATGCCGGCGTTGCCCAGGTTGATGACGACGATCGTCCAGATCACCCAGACGCTGAAGCCGAGGTGCTCGGAGAACATCGACCAGACGAGGTTGCGGCGGGCGATCTTCGCCCCGGTCGCCTCCCAGAACTCCTCGTCGTCGGGTTCCCAGTGGTCGATCCAGTGCGCGCCACGTGGGCGCGACGGCGACGGCGCCGGCGCCGTCGGCCGGGGCGCTGTCGGTGCGTCGGTGCTGGTGCCGGTGTCCGTGTCGGTGTCCGTGTCCGTGACGGGCTCGAGGTCCGTGGTCGTGTCGATCGACGTGGTCACGCCATCCCCTTGTGGTGGTCGCTGGACGTGGCGGTGCGGTGGACCGCCCCGGCCGATGGTCTGCCGCGCCCGTGTCGCCCGTGCGACCGACCGGTTAAGCGTCCGCACCGGGCCGCTCGCAGCGCGCCGGACCGGTTGCCAGCGCCGGTTAACCGCTCGGCAACGCGCACGCCACGCGCGTCCGTCGGCGACGTAGAGTGCGTCAGGAGCGACGACCGGGAGCGTGGCATGCCTGTCGTGGACGACGAGCTGGTCGGCGAGTTCGCCGAGAACGGGTTCGTGGTGGTGCCCGACCTGGTCTCCTCGGAGGAGCTCACCCGCTACCAGGCCGCGGTCCGGACCGCCGTCGCCAGTCGCAAGGCGCACGACCGGCGGACCTTCGCCGAGCGCTCCGTCTACGAGCAGTCGTTCGTGCAGTGCCAGAACCTGTGGGAGGACTTCCCCGACGTCCGCCTGCTCACGTTCCACCCGCGGCTGGCGGAGGCTGCGGCCGAGCTGATCGGCGCTCCCGCGGTCCGCCTGTTCCACGATCAGGCCCTGTTCAAGGAGCCTGGCGGCCGCGAGACCGACCCCCACCAGGACCTGCCCTACTGGCCGATCGCCGAGCCCGACACGCTGACGGCCTGGGTGCCGTTCGACGGGTCGACGCTGCGGTCGGGGTGCATGGGCTACGTCCCGGGGTCGCACCGGCTGGGCATCCGCAAGTTCGTCGACATCTTCCGGGCCGGGGCCGAGGAGATCCGGGCGCAGACCCAGGACCTGCTGGCCGTCGAGCCCGTCTACGTGGAGGTGCCCCGGGGCAGCGTCGCGTTCCACCACGGGCTGACAGCCCACCTCGCCCGTCCCAACGAGTCCGATTCGACCCGCGAGGTGCACACGGTCATCTACTTCCGTGACGGGTGCACCCGCAGCCCCGAGGGGTCGCACCCGTCGCTCGACCGTGCGGGCATCGCGGTGGGGGAGCCGATCGCGAGCGACGTCACGCCGATCGCCTGGCCACGGCCGGCCGGCGACCTGCCGTCGCCGCCCCCGCCGCCGTCGGGCGTGCCCGAGTCGTTCCGGCGCCTCGGGATCCTGCCGGGCGGTGCGGCCGGAACCTGACCAGCCGCAGGTGGCGGCCCGATGCGGAAATCCACTTTGGTTGATGGGCTGTGCTGCGAAAAGCTCAAGCGTTCGTGTCGATCCCGGCATCCCCCGATCGTCGTGGTGGTCGACACGATCGATGAGTCCTTGGCGATCTCACGGTCTGGACCCCCGGAGTCGCAAGTGAGACGCAGCTACAGGAGGCAACCCCCGTGTTCTCTCGACTAGGCACCTGGTGCCACGACCACAGGAAGCTCGTGCTCGGGCTCTGGGTCGTACTGTTCTTCATCGGCGGTGCGGCACAGGGGGCGGGCAACGCCTTCCGAGACGAGTTCAACCTGCCCGACTCCGAGTCGCGCGACGGCTTCGACACCCTCGACGAGCACTTCGGCGGCGCCGGTACCGGCGTCACCGGCACGATCGTCTTCGAGGCGCCCCAGGGCGTGACCGACCCCGAGGTCGAGCGCGGCATGCAAGCCATGTTCGACGCGACCGCCGAGCTCGCGGACGTCGACCGCGTCATCAGCCCGTACAGCCCGGAGGGCGAGCAGCAGATCTCGACCCAGCCCGGCGTCGAGGGCCAGATCGCCTTCGCCGAGGTCGAGCTGCCCGAGGACATCGACTTCACCCGGGCGGGCGAGATCCGCGACGCCATCCTCGAGGCCGCCCCCGACGACGTCGAGGGCCTGCGCATCGAGACGGGCGGCTGGGTCTTCGCCGAGTTCGAAGAGCCGTCGTCCGAGATCCTGGGCGTGGCGTTCGCCATCGTCATCCTGATCGTGGCCTTCGGCTCGGTGCTCGCGATGGGCCTGCCCATCGGGACCGCCGTCATGGGCATCGGGATCGGCACCTCGATCCTGGTGGCTCTCAGCCACGTGTTCACGGTGCCCGAGATGGCGCAGTTCATCGGGCTGATGATCGGCCTCGGCGTCGGCATCGACTACGCGCTGCTGATCGTCACCCGCTACCGGGAGCAGCTCC
>CAYUXB010000235.1:0-6283 GCA_964448525.1 uncultured Acidimicrobiaceae bacterium | reverse complement strand
CATGCCGCACAGCAGCGGCCAGCAGATCGCGGCGTGGTCGCCGGCGGCGACGCCGAGGCGGGTGTGCCCGTCGATGATGCGGGCCGATCGCCCGACCACCGAGACGTCGGCGAGGAGAGCCGCCACCAGCCCGGCGCCCACGGCGGGACCGTGGATGGCCGACACCACCGGCTTGGCGCAGTTGATGACGTTGAACACCAGGTCGCGCGCCTCGCGCATCACCCGGGTGCGCACCGCGTAGTCGGACATCATGTCGTCGAGCAGCTCGAAGCTCCCGCCGGCGGAGAACGCCTTGCCCGCGCCCTGGATCACCGCCACGTTGGTCTCCGGATCGCGATCGACCGCCAGCCAGACGTCGGCCAGCTCGCGGTGCACGTCGTGGTCGACGGCGTTGAGACCGGGGCCGTCGAGCGTGATGCGCAGCACGCCGGCGGCGGGCCGGTCGAAGCGCAGGTGCGGGAAGGCGTCGTAGCGGTCGGGCATGGCGGGCTCCTCGGACTGGTGGGCAGGGCCGGTGTCGTCGGCGCCGAACGTACGCGGCCGGGCCCGTCGACGCCGCAGCGGACCCTCCAGGTGTGCAACGGTTGTCAGGTGACGACAGGCACCGTTCTCCTGACCGGTGGCGCCGGGTACATCGGCAGCCACACGGCGGTCGAGCTGCTGACGGCCGGCTGGGACGTCGTCGTGGTCGACGACTTCTCCAACAGCAGCCCGGTGGCCCTCGACCGCGTGACCGAGGTGGCGGCCGAGGCGCCGGACGCCGGCGCGCTGCGCTGGCACCGGCTCGACATCGGCGACACGGCCACGCTCACGCAGGTGCTGGGCGACGAGGGCATCGACGCCGTCGTGCACTTCGCCGGCCTGAAGGCGGTCGGTGAGTCGGTGGCGGAGCCCCTGCGCTACTACACGGTCAACGTGGCGGGCACCGCGTCGCTGCTGCGGGCGATGGACGCCACCGACGTGCGCCGCCTCGTGTTCTCGTCGTCGTGCACCGTCTACGGCGACCCCGAGCGCATCCCGGTCGACGAGACCGCCCGCCGGGGGGCCACCAACCCCTACGGGCGCACCAAGCTCGTCGTCGAGGACATGCTCGTCGACGTGGCCGCGAGCGACGAGCGCTGGCGGCTGCTCGCCCTGCGCTACTTCAACCCGGTCGGCGCCCACGCCAGCGGCCGCATCGGGGAGGACCCGTCCGGCATCCCCAACAACCTGATGCCCTACACGATGCAGGCGGCGATCGGGCGGCACCCGTTCGTGCGGGTGTTCGGCGACGACTACCCGACCCCCGACGGCACCGGCGTGCGCGACTACATCCACGTCGTCGACCTGGCCCTCGGCCACCTCGCGGCGCTCGAGGCCGGCGAGGGGCTGCCGGGGTTCACCGCGGTCAACCTCGGTACGGGCAACGGCTCGTCGGTGCTCGACGTGATCGGCGCCGCCTCCCGCGCCGTGGGACGGGAGATCCCCTACAAGATCGTGGAGCGACGCCCGGGCGACATCGCGGCCACCTGGGCCGACCCGACGCTCGCACGCGAGCTGCTGGGGTGGGAGGCCACCCGTGGCCTCGACGAGATGGCGGCCGACCACTGGCGCTGGCAGTCGCAGAACCCCGAGGGCTACGGCGAGCCGCCCGACGCATGAGCCGCGGGACGCCGCGGGCGGCCAGCCGACCGGCGCACAGCCGACCCGCGCAGGCCGCACGACCGGCCCGCACAGCCCGCCTCGGCCCGGCCGGTGGGGCGGCCTGACATGCTGGCCCCATGCGCGTCGTCCTCCTCGGTCCCCCTGGTTCGGGCAAGGGCACCCAGGGCCGCCCTCTCGCGTCCCACCTCGGGGTGCCCTACCTGTCGACGGGTGAGGTGCTGCGGGCCGAGGTGGAAGCCGGGTCCGCGCTGGGCCGGCGGGTCGCGGGGGTGCTCGAGTCGGGTGGCCTCGTCCCGGACGACCTGATGCTGGAGGTCGTGGCGGCCGCGCTCGACCGGGCGGCCGACGGCTACGTCCTCGACGGGTTCCCGCGCACGGTCACCCAGGCCGAGGTGCTCGAGCGCCCCGGTGCCCCGGTGGCGCCCCCCGATGTGGTGGTCCACCTCGACATCCCGGTCGAGGTCGTGCACGAACGGCTCGCCCGGCGCGCCGCAGAGGACGAGCGGGCCGACGACCACGACCCGGCGGTCGCGGCGCGGCGGGTGCGCGTCTACGAGGAGGAGACGGTGCCGCTGGTCGACCACTACCGCGATCAGGGTCGCCTGGTCACCGTCGACGCCGATCGATCGATCGACGAGGTGGCCGCCGCGACCGTCACCGTCGTCGACGCGCACCGCACGGCCTGACCCCCGCCCGCGTCAGCCGGCGACCACCTCAGGCCGGCGGGCGGCGGACCCACAGGCCGGGCCCCTGGGACTTGGCCTCGCGCATGGCCAGGTCGGCACGGGCGAGGATCTCGTCGGGGGTCTCGGCGTGGTCGAGGTCGGCCACGCCGACGCTGGCCGTGATCGTCACCTCGTGGCCGTCGATGTCGATCGGGACCGCCACGGCCTCGATCAGGCGCTCGGCGGCGGCGACGACGTCGGACGCGCCGGGCAGCCGCTCGCAGAGCACGGCAAACTCGTCGCCCCCGATGCGGGCCACGAGGTCGCCGGGGCGCACCGCCGCGTCGAGCCGGTGGGCGACCGACTGCAGCACCCGGTCGCCCGCCAGGTGGCCGAGGTGGTCGTTCACCGGCTTGAACCGGTCGAGGTCGATGAAGAGCACGGCCGCCTCGCCCTCGACCAGCTTGGCGATCTCGTCGAGGCGGGTCACGAACGCCGTGCGGTTGGCCAGGCCCGTGAGCGTGTCGTGGGTCGCCGCGAACTCGAGGGCGCGATGGCTGCGATCCCACTGGAGCGTGAAGCGCAGGAGCCGACCGGTGCGGTGGACGGCCCTCCAGGTGAACCGGGTAGGGATGCCGTCGGCCGGCCGGAACATGACGAGCGCGGCGGCAGGGCTCTTGTCGCCCGGCACGGTCACGGGGTGCACCCAGCACGACGCCAGGCCACGGGCCCGAGCCATCGCCGCCAGCCCGGGGGACAGCTCGGCCAGGTCGTGCACGACCTCGTCCTCTCCGGTGGCGAGCGCCCGGGCCCACGGCGAGGCGGTGCCGGGCACCAGCAGGTCGACGCCGTCTCCGGCGACGACGCCGAAGCGATCGTGCTCCCAGCCGTCGCCGATGGCCACGACGCAGCGCGGGATCGACTGCTGCAACGTGGCGACCAGCGACGTGAGCACGTCGTCGAGCTCGGCGTGCCCCGCGATCGCCTCGAGGGCGATGTCGAGGGCCTGCTCGTAGCCGGCACGCCGGGCGAAGACGAGGTGATAGGGAAGACCGGTCTGCGACCGGGTGGCGGCCAGCAGGTTGCAGGGGGAGATCGTGCCGTCGTGGCACATCAGGTCGGCCGGCTGCCCGACCCCGCCGCGCGGGTAGTTCGAGCGCGGCGGCAGGCCCTCGAGGTCGGCGAACGCCTGGGTCACGTCGTGGAGCGACCACGGGGCGACGATCTTGTCGATGTACTCCCCGACGAGCTCGTCGGGATGCCAGCCGAGCAGCTCCGCGATCGACTCGCCCACCCACCGGAACACGCCGTCGTCGTCGATCAGGGCGAACGGGTTGACCGCCGTCTCCGCGATGGCGCGGAACATCGCCGGCGACGGGTCGTCCCCCACCTCGAACTCGAGTGGTTCGCCTGCTCCCTCGGTTGCCGCGCTCACCATGCCCTCCCTCCCGCCAGACATTACGCCACGCCAGGACAGTGCAGGCAGCCGCGACGTACGGTCAGCCCGGACTGGTCACGAAGAGATCGGACCCGAGCTCGGCGAGCGAGCGACGGCCCGACAGCGCCATGGTCACATCGGTCTCGCCGAGCAGGCAACGCAGCACGTGCTCCACGCCGGCCTGCCCACCCAGACCCAGGCCGTAGATGTAGGGCCGCCCGTAGAGCACGGCCGCCGCCCCGAGGGCCACGGCCTTCACGACATCCGCCCCCGTGCGAACCCCGGAGTCGAGCAGCACCGGGATCTGGCCCCCCACGGCCTCGAGCACCGGAGGCAGTGCGTCGAGGGCGGCGATCGCGCCGTCGACCTGGCGCCCGCCGTGGTTCGACACGACGAGTCCGTCCACGCCGGCGTCGAGCGCGGCGAGGGCATCGTCGGGGTGCAGCACGCCCTTCAGCACGATCGGCAGGGAGGTCTGCTCCCGCAGCCAGGCCAGGTCCGCCCACGTCAGCGACGGGTCGCCGAACATGCCGGCCCACCGGAACACCTTGTCGAAGTCGGCGGCATCGGCGGCCAGCGGGGCGATGAACGCCGGGTCGGTGAGGTAGTTGGCGATGCCGATGCCCTGCAGGAACGGCAGGTACGCGGTGTCGAGATCGGTGGGCCGCCAGCCCATCATGAACGTGTCGAGGGTGACGACCAGCGCCCCGTAACCCGCCGCCTCCGCCCGGCCGACGAGCGATGTGGCGACGTCGCGATCCTTCGGCCAGTAGAGCTGGTACCACCGGTGGCCGTCGCCGGATGCCTCCGCCACCTCCTCGATCGAGTGGGCCGCCGCGGTCGAGTGGATGAACACCAGCCCGGTGGCCGTGGCCGCCCGGGCCGACGCCAGCTCGCCGTCGGGGTGGACGATCGTCTGCACACCCACCGGCGCCAGCAGCACCGGGGCGGGCATCGGTGTGCCGAGCACCGTGGTGGACAGGTCGCGCTCGCTGACGTCGCGCAGCATGCGGGGCACGATCCGCCACCGCTCGAACGCGGCGCGGTTGGCCCGGGCGGTCGAGCCCGTGCCGGCACTGCCGGCGACGTAGCCGAACGCCTGGGGGTCGAGCGCGTCGCGCGCCGCGTCCTCGAGCCCGCCGAGGTCGGTGGTGTACGGCGGGCGGTCGCCCCCCGCCCCCCGGAAGTAGATCTCGTTCTGATGGTTGGCGAACGGTGCGGCCATGGCGGGCAGTCTCGCGCCCGGGACGGCCTCCCTGGCGGGCGGTCGCGACGACCGGAGGCGGGCTAGTGTCACGCCTCCGGCGGCGCCGTCGTCCCCCCGAGCGGGATCGGGGCCATGCCCAGCTTGCGGTGGTCCCAGGAGCGGACGCGGTCGACGTCGAGACGGACGGCGACGCGCTTGTGCAGCATCACCTCGACGAGCGGCTTGGCCTCGTCGGTGTACGGCCCGGTGTAGCGCTCCCAGACGCTGACGCCCACGTTCCAGAGGGCCTCGGGGTCCTCCACGATCGTGCCGCGGCCCTCGATCGACACCCCGCGCAGCGCGTCGTAGGTGAGGCCGTCCTCGATCATGCAGGTCATCCGGGGGTCGCGCCGCAGGTTCTGTGCCTTCTGCGACCGCGCCTTGGTCTCGAACCAGATCTGGCCGTCGATGACGCCGAACCACATGGCGACGAGGTGCGGGATGCCGGTGGGGCCGATCGTCGCCATGGTGGCGGTGCGGCTCTGCTCGACGAACCGGGTGACCTCGTCGTCGGTCATCGTGATCTGCGCGCGCTGGTTGGTGCCCATGCGTCGGCCTTCCCCCTGGTCGTGCCGGCATCCCGGCGTCCGTTCGTCGATCGCCCACGGTTCTAGCCCGCGGTCAGGATCCGCCGCCCATCGACCCCATCGGCACCGTCGGCACCGACCCGACCGATGTCCGGCGGCCGGGGGTGCCGGAGCCCGGCTCAGCCGGCTTCGTCCTCGCCGTCGTCGGGCATGGCCAGCAGGCCGCCCGCCGCGGCGAGGGCCGTCGCCAGGCCCGCGGCGCGGTCGACGACCTGGGCGATGGCGATCTCCGCCTTGCCCGGCATCGGCGAGGGCGGATCGCCGAGCGAACGCAGCAGCGCCGTCGGGTCGTGCGCGGGGACGATCGGCTCCACCGCGGGCAGCGGCGGCACGGGACGCCACAGGTCGACCGGCTTCTGCTTCTGCTTGGCGTTCTTGCGCCGCCGGCGCTGCGACTTCGATTGGGGCTGCTGGTTCTTGCGGCCTTGCTCGGTCATGTGGACTCCTCGGCCAGCAGCGATTCGGGACGGATGCCGAGCGCCAGGCGGAGCTGGTCGGCATCGAGGTCGGACAGCGAGCTCGACTTGGGCAGCACCAGGTCGGCGATGTGCCGCTTGCCGGCCACCACTTCCTCGACCCGCTCGTCGACCGTGCCCGGGCACACCAGGCGGTGCGACACGACGGTGCGCGTCTGGCCGATGCGCCACGCCCGGTCGCGGGCCTGGTCCTCGACCGCCGGGTTCCACCAGCGGTCGTAGAGCAC
>CAYUXB010000234.1:0-6289 GCA_964448525.1 uncultured Acidimicrobiaceae bacterium | reverse complement strand
ATCAAGGTGCACCTCAAGGGCACCTTCGCCCCCGCGCACTTCGCGGCCAACCACTTCCGTGACCGTTCGAAGGCCGGCGACGAGGTCGACGCCCGCATCATCAACACGTCCTCGCCGTCGGGCATCTACGGCAACGTGGGGCAGACCAACTACGGCGCCGCGAAGGCGGGCATCGCGAGCTTCACCATCATCGCCGCGAAGGAGCTCGCCCGCTACGGCGTCACGGTCAACGCCATCGCCCCGGCCGCCCTCACCCGCATGACCGAGGACCTCGGCATGGGCCAAGCGCCCGACGACGTCAAGGAGCAGCTCTCGCCGCGGCACATCGCGCCAATCGTGTGCTGGCTGGCCAGCCCGTTGTCGGCGTCGGTGACCGGGCGCGTGTTCGACGTCACGGGGCGCATGCTGTCGGTGTCGGAGGGCTGGCACCGGGGCCCCTCGATCGAGAACCCGGACGACGACCCCGAGGTGCTCGGCCATGCCGTGCTCGACCTGGTCGCCGAAGCCCGTCCCAACGCGGGCATGAACGGCTACGACGAGAAGTGACCCTGCCGTGCGCCGGCCGACGGGGAGCGCCGGCGGCGGCGTCCCTCGTCGCGGCCGCGCACGCGCGTCGATGACGCACCGGTGACCGCCGACGCGCTTGCCGGCTGGACACGCACTGGAGGAACGAGATGCCCATCAACCACGACGCTGTCGGCACGAAGTCCGAGCCGATCCGACGTCGCTGGAGCTCGAAGGACAGCCTGATCTACGCCCTCGGCGTCGGCGCAGGCGCCGAGGATCCGCTGTCCGAGCTCGAGTTCACGACCGAGAACAGCAAGGACGTCCCGCAGCGGGCGCTGCCCACCACCGCGGTGGTGCTCGCCCCGATCGGTGCCATCGGCGCCATCGGTGCGTTCAACCCCGCCATGCTCGTGCACGGCGAGCAGGCGGTCAGCCTCGACCGCGAGGTGCCGGCCGAGGGCGAGCTCGAGGCGGTCAGCGAGATCGTCGGGATCTACGACAAGGGCAAGGGCGCGGTCGTGGTCAGCGAGACCGTGTCGACGTCGGTCGACGACGGTGACCCGCTCTTCACCACCCGTTCCAGCATGTTCATCCGGGGCGAGGGGGGCTGGGGTGGCGACCGCGGGCCGTCGTCGTCGTTCGTCGCGCCCGAGCGCGACCCGGACCACGAGGTCACCTACCCGACCCGCATCGACCAGGCCCTGCTCTACCGCCTGTCGGGCGACCGCAACCCGCTGCACTCCGACCCGCAGTTCGCGGCGATGGCGGGCTTCGACCGCCCGATCCTCCACGGCCTGTGCACCTACGGGTTCACCGGCAGGGGCCTGCTGCACACCGTGTGCGGGGGCGACCCGGGGATGTTCCGGTCGATGAGCGGCCGGTTCTCGAGCCCGGTGCTGCCGGGTGAGCCTCTGACGGTCCGCGTGTGGATCACCGACGCCGACGAGGGCAAGGCCGTGTTCCAGACCGTGGGTGGCGACGGGCGGGTCGTGCTCGACGCCGGCCAGTTCACGTTCGGCCCGCCCGCCTGACCGCACCCCCTTCCGGATTTTCTTCGCGGTTCTGGTCGCTGGGGCGACCAGAACCGCGGGCGAAATCGTCGAGGTTCGGTCAGAACAGGCGCAGCTCGTCCGACTCGACGCCGCGCAGGAGGTCGTAGTCGACCTCGACGCACGCGATCTCCCGCTGGCCGGCGAGCACCCGGGCCTGCGGCTTGATCTGCTGGGCGACGAAGACGCCCCGCACCGGGCGCAGCATCGGGTCGCGCTCGAGGAACGACAGGTAGCGGGTGAGCTGCTCCACGCCGTCGATCTCGCCGCGTCGCTTGACCTCGATCGCCACCGCATTGCCGTCCGCGTCGCGGCAGAGCAGGTCGACAGGGCCGATGTCGGTGGGGTACTCCCGACGCACCAGGCGCAGGCCGGGGGCGATGGCGTCGCAGTTGGCGGCCAGCAGCTCTTGAAGGTGGGCCTCGACGCCGTCCTTCCACAGGCCGGGGTCGACACCGAGGTCGTGGGTCGTGTCCGTCAGCACCTCGTGCAGCGTGATCGTGAGCGTCTCGCCCTTGGGCGAACGCACCGTCCACACGTCGCGACCGCCGTCGTCGATCGACTCGGTGACCGTGTTGGGGGCGTTCATCCAGTTGAGCGGCTTGTAGGCGCCGCCATCCGCGTGGATGGCGACGCAGCCGTCGGCCTTGACCATCACCAGGCGCGGGGCGAGGGGCAGGTGGGCGGTCAGCCGTCCGGCGTAGTCGACGGTGCACTGGGCGACGACGAGGCGCATCGCCGGCGACCATAGCGGCGCCCTCGCGCCCCGCCGGCGACCCCGGTTGAGCGCCCCCTCCGGGATTTTCTACGCGGATCTGGCCGCTGGAGCGGCCGATCCCGCGTAGAAAATCCGGGAGGTGGGGTCAGCGGCGGCGGGAGCCGGGGCGGGGGCGGTCGGACAGGTTGCGGCGGATGGTGTCGCGGCGGGCCCGCAACTCGCGGTGGGTGAGCTGCGCGGTCTCACCCTCGACGCCGAAGCTGGCCTTCACGCCGTCGAGGTCGAGCTCGACGGTGCGGGGGTCGACGCCGACGTCCGCCATGATCCGCTCGGCGTGGCGGGTGGCGAAGTACATCGACAGCTCCATGATCTCGCCGAACAGGTCGAGATCGGGGGCGAGGGTCGCGATCGCGCCGTCGAGGAACACCATGTTCTTCACGAACAGCATCAGCTCCTTCGGCATGCGGGCACCCAGACCGAGCAGCGCCTTGATCATCTGCTGCAGCTCGCCGACGAGCTGCTCGCCCGAGATGGCGGTCGGGTCCATCGGCGGCTGGTCGAGCTTCAGCTCGCGCACGACCTGGTCGAGGTCGGCATCCGGGGGCAGCACCCCCAGGTCGCGCAGGGCGGTGAGCTGCGACATCACGTCGTTGGCCGACCCGGCCATGAGCAGCCGGAGGAACGCGACGCGCTTCACATCGTCGAGCCGCCCGGTGATGCCGAAGTCGAGCAGGGCGGTGCGCCCATCGGGCAGGACGAAGAGGTTCCCTCCGTGCAGATCGCCGTGGAAGATGCCGTGGAGGATGGCGCCCTCGATGAACCCGATCATCCCGGTGCGCACCACGGCCTGCGTGTCGACGCCGGCGCCCTGCATGCCCACCACGTCGTCGAACCGGAACCCGTCCAGGCGCTCCATGACCAGCACCCGCTGGGTGACCAGGGTGGGGTGTGGTCGGGGGATCACGTAGCCCCGCTGGCCGAGCTCGGCGAACGTCCTCGCCACGTCGATCATGTTCTCGGCCTCGAGGCGGAAGTCGAGCTCCTCGGCGATGGTCTGCGCGAACAGCTCGACGAGCGCCGGCGGGTTGGCGAGCGCCGCGATGGGGATGCGGCCGACCAGCTTGGGAGCGAGCCAGGCCATGACCCGCAGGTCGTCGCGCACGAGGCGGGCGACGCTCGGCCGCTGCACCTTGACGACCACCTTCTCTCCGGTGCGCAAGGTCGCCGCGTGCACCTGGGCGATCGACGCCGCCGCCAGCGGGGTGCGGTCGACCCACCGGAAGACCTCGTCGAGCGGCCGGCCGAGATCGCTCTCGATGACCTCGCGCACCACGCGGTACGGCTCGGCGGGCACCTGGTCGCGGAGCAGCTTGAACTCGTCGACGAGCTCGGCCGGGAAGATGCCCTCGCCCGAGCTGATGATCTGGCCCAGCTTGATGTAGGTGGGGCCGAGCTTCTCCGCGGCGAGGCGCAGCCGCCGCGAGATGCCCGCCCGGCTGACGGAGCCGCCGCTCGGCCGCTCTCGCAGGGCCCACAGCCCGACGGCGCCGCCGAGGCGACGGGTGACCGTGACGAGTCGCGCTGCCGGCGGCCAGCGTCCCGGCTCGGTGAGGGCCGGGACTTCGGCCATGACCCGCGCTCGGACGTCGCCGAGCCCCTGGCGCCACGGCAGGGCGTCCGGGTCGTCGATCGTCCACGGCGGGGTGTCGCTGAAGCTGCCCTTGTCGAGATCGGTCACGGCGACGGCCATCGTGATGAGTCTGCCGTGCGGCGGAAGGGACGCCACCGCCCACCGCGGCCAGCTCCGTCGCGTGGCGGAGGGATCAGCCCCGACCCGCGGTCGGCACGACGACGTGGCCGTCCGCGGTGTCCACGGCCTCGGCCCGCAGGCGCCGGGCGTGCTCGTCCTCGTGGCCGGGCACGAGGCGGCCCGCGGCGGTGACGACCCGCCACCACGGCAGGTCGTGGCTGGAGGTCGCCAGGAGGCGCCCCACCGCCCGCGCCGCGCCGGGGAATCCCGCCTCGGCGGCCACCTCCCCGTAGGTCACGACCTCGCCGGGACGAAGTGAGTGGAGGACACGCACCACCGCCTGCTCGAATTCGGGCATGGACCGAACAGTAGAGCGACCGGCCGGAGGCCCGGGCGACGCCGTGGCCCGCCCCGTGGCCGTGGTGACGGGGGCGAGCCGTGGCCTCGGGGCCGGCCTGGCGGCCCGGTTCGCGGGGCGAGGCTTCGGCCTGGGCCTGTGCGCCAGGACGGAGCCGCCCGTGCCCGCCGTGGCCTCGACGACGCCCGTCGGCGGGGTCGATCGCGCCGACGCGGTGGAGGGCCGGGTGGTGATCGCGGCGGTCGACGTCACCCGGCCCGGCGATGTCGACCGCTTCGCCGCCGACGTCGTGAACCGGCTCGGGCGCATCGACCTGTGGGTGAACAACGCCGGGCTGCTGACACCGATCGCGCCGCTGCGCGACGCCGATCCGGACGAGCTGCGGGCGAACGTCGAGGCCAACGTGCTGGGCGTCATGTTCGGCAGCGCGGCCTTCGCCCGTCACGTCCGGAGTCGGGACGGCGGGGGCGTCCTCGTCAACATCTCGAGCGGCGCCGCCACGACGCCGTACGCGGGCTGGGCCGCCTACTGCGCGTCCAAGGCCGCCGTCGACCACCTCACCCGGGTCGTGGCCGCCGAGGAGGCCGAGTCCGGGCTGCGTGCCTTCGCTGTCGCGCCGGGGGTGGTCGACACCGGGATGCAGGCAGCCATCCGCGAGTCGTCACCCGACCGATTTCCCAGGGTCGAGCGCTTCCGGGAGATCAAGCGCACCGAGGCCTTCAACAGCCCGGCCTGGGTGGCCGACCACATCCTCGGGCTCGTCGAGGACCCGTCGCCGGACCTCCCCCTCGTCCAGCGGGTGCCCGACGAACCCCGCTGACCTCGCGACGGCAGGTCGGGCGATCGGTGTCGCGGGCGCGCCCCGACCTCGGATCTGTGGCGTCGAAGCGGTGGTGGTCGCAGGCGCCGTCATCGGACGACCACACGTGGTCATCTCCTCACGGCGTCGGATGTCAGCTCCTGTCGCCGGCCGCCGCGGCGAGGGCGGCGTCGGCAAGTTCGGGCCGGCAGATCAGCAGGTCGGGTAGGTAGGGGTCGGGTCGGTTGTAGACGAGCGGCGAGCCGTCGAGGCGCGAGGCGTGCAGACCAGCGGCGCGGGCGACGGCGACCGGGGCCGCCGAGTCCCACTCGTACTGACCGCCGTTGTGGACGTACAGGTCGGCGTCGCCGAGGACGACCGCCATCGTCTTGGCGCCCGCAGATCCGAGCGGCACCAGCTCACCACCCAGCGCGTCGGCGACGAGCGAGGCCTCCGCGGGCGGTCGGCTGCGGCTCACCACGACCCGGGGCGGACCGTCCCAGGCGGCCGGAGCGGCGGGCGCGGGGCGCGTGGCCAGGGTGAGGTCGCGCGCCGGCAGGGCGACCGCGCCGGCGACGGGCTCGCCGGCGACCACGAGCGCGACGTGGACAGCCCAGTCGGTGCGCGGCACCTCGCCGTACTCGCGGGTGCCGTCGAGCGGGTCGACGATCCACACCCGGGGGGCGGCGAGGCGGGCGGGGTCGGCGGTGCCTTCTTCCGAGAGCACCGCGTCGCCGGGCCGGGCCTCGGCCAGCGCCGCCACCAGCAACTCGTGGGCCTGCCGGTCGCCGGTGCGACCGAGGGCCCGGCCGTCGACCGCGCCATCCCCGGACAAGGACTCGGCCCGGAGGGCGACCAGCAGTCGGCCGGCCTCGGTGGCGAGGCGGGCCGCCAGGGTGTGGTCATCGGTCGTTGCCATGGGCATCATCTTTCCCTACCAGAGGCGGCGGAATTGCTTACCAACTAGGTCGGATTTAGCCTGGAGAACCCATGTCGAGCATCGCTCCGTCCTCCGTGCCGCTCGGGAAGCCGACGTCCTACGAGCTCACCCACTTGCAGGTGCTCGAGGCCGAGGCCATCCACATCATCCGCGAGGTGGCCGCCGAGT
>CAYUXB010000233.1:4317-6323 GCA_964448525.1 uncultured Acidimicrobiaceae bacterium | reverse complement strand
CCGTCGGCTTCTCGACCACCCGCACCCTGCTGCACCGGGCGAAGGACGGCGAGCTCGCGGCGGGCACCACGGCCAGCGCGGACGAGCTGATCGGCATCGGCATGGCGCTCGGCGATGCGGGCAGCGGCGTGTTCGAGATCGCGAGCGACATGTTCGACACCGACGGCGAGTTCGCGTGGATGCGCACGATCGCCCGCGAGACCGGCCGGACCGTCACCTTCGGCTGCCTCCAGGACGATCTGCGCCCCGAGCACTGGCGCCGCCTCGTCGAGCTGGCCGACGAGGCCACCGCGGAGGGCGCCCGCATCGTCCCGCAGGTCGCGGGCAAGCCGGCATCGGTCCTGTTCGGATGGACGTCGTCGGCCCACCCGTTCATGTTCCACGAGACCTGGCGCTCCATCGCGGGCCTGCCCGCCGACGAGCGCCTCGCCCGCCTGCGCGACCCCGAGGTGCGGCGGGCGATGGTCGAGGAGCGGCCGAAGCTCTCGGGCATGGCCGCGTTCCTCACCTCGGCCTTCCACAAGATGTTCCCCCTCGGCGACCCGCCCGAGTACGAGCCGGGGCCCGACGCCAGCGTCCAGGCCGTCGCCGCCCGCGAGGGCCGCTCGCCGGAGGAGGTCACCTACGACCTGATGATGGCCAACGACGGCCGCGGCCTCCTGTACGTGCCGCTGCTCGGCTACGCCCACGGCGACTTCGGCGCCCTGCACGACATGCTCGTACATCCGGGCACCGTGCTCGGGCTCGGCGACGGCGGCGCCCACTGCGGTCTGCTCTGCGATGCCAGCCTGCCCACCTACATGCTCAGCCACTGGGTGCGCGACCGCTCCCGAGGGGACCGCCTCGGCCTCGAGCAGGCCATCCACATGCAGACCCGCAACACCGCCGCCCTCTACGGGTTCGACGACCGCGGCCTGCTGGAACCCGGGTACCTGGCCGACCTCAACGTCATCGACTTCGACGCGCTGGCCCTCGACCCACCGGAGATGGTCTACGACCTGCCGGCGGGCGGCCGCCGGCTCATCCAGCGGGCCCGGGGCTACGTCGCCACCGTCAAGAGCGGGGTCGTCGTGCGCGAGGACGACGAAGCGACCGGCGAGCGCCCGGGCCGCCTGCTGCGCGGCCCTCAGGCGGCGCCGTCTCCCACCGGCTGACAGCGACAACTCCTGCGGAGCGTTGGCGGCGCGGCCGGTAGCGTGGACCCTCATGGAGGTCCGATTGCTCGGGCCCGTCGAGGTCGTCGCCGACGACGGCACGGTCGTGGCGGTGCCGGGCCAGAAGCTGCAGCTGCTGCTGGCCGCCTTGGCGGTCGAGCGCGGCAAGGTCGTGTCCCCGGACCGCCTGGTCGACATCCTCTACGGCGACGACCCGCCCCGGCAGCCGGCCAACTCGCTGCAGGTCCTGGTCTCGCGCCTGCGCAGGAGCCTCGCCGCCCACCTTCCCGGCCAGGCGATCGCGACGTCCGATGCCGGCTACGCCCTCGCGGCGGACGACCTCCGCACCGACCTCGAACGGTTCGACGAGCTCGTGTCCCGGGCGCGGCCCCGGCTCGCGGACGATCCGGGCAGCGCGGTCGTCGACCTGCGGACAGCGCTCGACCTCGTGCGCGGCGAACCGCTCGCCGGCCTGCCCGCGGAGGGGTGGACCCGGGCCGAGCGCGTGCGGTTGTCCGAGGCCCGGCTCGCCGCCATCGAGGACCGCATCGACGCCGACCTGGCGATCGGCGCCCACGCGTCCGTGGTCAGCGAGCTCGAGCGCCTGACCGCCCGGCATCCGCTCCGCGAGCGGCTGTGGGGCCAGCTGATGGTCGCCCTGTACCGCTGTGGCCGGCAGGCCGACGCCCTGCGCGCCTACCAGCACGCGCGGGGGCACCTGGTCGACGAGCTGGGTATCGAACCAGGTGCGGCGCTGCGCCGGCTCGAAGCCGCGGTCCTGGCCCAGGATCCGTCCCTCGACCCGCCCGTCGTCGTGCAGCGGGACGGGCTGACGATCGCCGTCGCGGAGGG
>CAYUXB010000233.1:0-4217 GCA_964448525.1 uncultured Acidimicrobiaceae bacterium | reverse complement strand
CTTCCCTCATCGACACGCAACGCCTCGTCACCCTCGTCGGCCCCGGCGGGGCGGGCAAGACACGACTCGCCATCGAGGTCGCCCACACGCTCGGGCCGAGCGCGCCGGACGGCGTGTGGCTCGTCGATCTCGCCTCCGTGCGGGACGCGACCGGGGTGCTCGGCACGGTCACGCGCACCCTCCGGCTCGACGAGGGCGTCCTCGCCGGCTCCCCGCCGCTCGGCACGGTCGAGGCGGTCGCCAACACCCTGGTCGACCGCCGGCTCGTCCTCCTGGTCGACAACTGCGAGCACGTGGTCGACGACGTCGCCGTGCTGATCGAGACGCTGCTCGCCCGCTGCCCCGACCTGCGGGTGCTCGCCACCAGCCGGGAGACCCTCGGCGTCCCCGGCGAGTTCCTGTACGTCGTACCTCCCCTGCCGCTCGACGACGCTGTCGCCTTGTTCGTCGAGCGCATGGGCGCGAGCGGCACCCGGGCCCACGCCTCGTTCGGTCACGGCGCCCTGCGAGCGGTCACCGAGATCTGCCGGCGGCTCGACGGCCTTCCGCTCGCCGTCGAGCTGGCGGCCGCCCGAGCCCGTCACCTCGACCTCGACGAGGTGGTCGACCGCTTGGATCGGCGCTTCGACCTGCTGACCGAGGGCCCGCGCACCGCCCAGCCCCGACAGCGCACGCTGCGGGCGGTGGTCGACTGGAGCTACGAGCTGCTCGACGACGACGAGAAGCGGGTGTTCGAGCGCCTCAGCGCGTTCGCCGGCGGGGCCACGCTCGCGGCCGCCCGGGCCGTGTGCGCCGACGGCGACGTCGACCCCGGCGCGGTCGAGACGGTGCTCGGCCGTCTGGTCGACAAGTCGCTCGTGGTGCTCGAGCGCACGCCGTCCGGCGCTCGGTTCACCATGCTGCAGACCCTGGCCGACTACGCGGCCGATCGCTTGGGCGAACGCACCGATCGCGAGGCGGTGACCGCGCGCTACCTGGACTGGGCGCTCGGCGAGACCTACAGGGCGTCGATCGGCCGCCCCGGTGCCGGCCACGTGGCCGAGGTCCGCGCCGTGCAGATGGAGGGCGCCAACCTGGTGCAGGCCATCCAGCTGGCGCTCCTTCGCGACGACGTCCTGGCCCTCGAGCTCGCGGGCCATCTGGGCTGGCACTGGTTCACGACGATGCAGTCCGGGCTGGCCTGGACGGTGCTCACGAGGGCGCTCGACACTGCGGGTGAGGGCGCGCCGCCGGCACTCGTCGCCCGCGCCCAGGCGTTGGCCGGCCTCGCCGGCGTGATGTCGGGGCACGGGGAGGAGGGTTTCGCGCTGTCCGACCAGGCACTGGTCATCGAGGAGGACATCGACGATCCCGTACGCCTCGGCTGGCACCACTTCCTGCGAGCATCCCAGCACGTCTTCTCGGTCGAGGCCCAGGCCGCAGGACGGTGGCTCGATCTGGCCCGGCAGGCGTTCGAGCGGGCCGGCGACGCCCACGGCCTGGCCACCGTCGACTACCAGCAGGGCGTGGTCGCGGGGATGCTCGGCGACCTGGCCGAGGCCCGCCGCCTGCTGGCCCGGGCCTGCGAATCGCTGCGGCGCGCGGACAACCACATGACCCTGATGGCCGCACTCGCCCGCCAGGCCGAGGTGGCCGAGCGCGACGGGCGCCTCGACGACTGCTACTCGGCGTGGGAGGAGCTTCACGGCCTCGCGCTCGAGGCGTCGGTCCCTGCGCTCGTCGCACTCGCCGCCGCCGGCATGGCGTTCGTCGCGTCCGACCAGGGTGACGGGAACGCTGCGACCCGGCTCGGCGAGGCAGCGATGACGGCCAGCAACGAGGGCTTCGCGCCGTTGATCGGCGGGTACGCCCTCGCTGCGTGGGGCACCGCGCAGGCCGCGTTCGGCGACCGGGAGCAGGGAGCCGAGGACATCCAGACCGCAGCAGGGCTGTTCAGCCGCGTCGGCTACCACGGTGGGGCCGCGGAGTGCTGGTGGCGGCTCAGCCGGCTCCACGCGGACGACGGAGACTGCTCGGATGCCATCCAGTGCGCCGAGCAGGCGGTCGAGTGCGCGGACAAGGGCGACGACGTGATCGCCCGGCAGACGGCCCGGGCTCAGCTCGACGCGGTGCGCAGCCAGGCCCGCTGAGCGCCCGCTGTCAGCCGCGGCTCAGCGCCACGCAAGGCGGCTCGTCCAGCCTGATCGACGGACACCCACGCACGGGTGCGAAGCGATCACGGAGGACGCACCGCATGGCACAGTTCCTGTACCGCCTCGGACGGTCCGCAGCCGTCCACCCGTACCGCACGATCGGTGCGTGGTTGCTGCTGGCCGCAACCGTGTTCGCGTGGCAGGGGGTGGCCGGCGGAGACCCGATCAACGACTACCGCGTGCCCGGCGTCGAGTCGCAGCACGCGTCGGACACGCTCACCGAGAGGTTCCCCGAGTTCGGCGGCTCGTCGGGGCGGGTCGTCTTCCACGTCGAGGAGGGTCGCATCGACGATCCCGGCCCCGAGGCGACCGTCGCCGATGCCGTCGAGCGGCTGCGCGGCGGGCCCGACGTCACCCGGGTCGCCGATCCCTTCGATCCGGCGCTCCCCACGGTCAGCCCCGATGGCCGCACGGCGTTCGCCACGGTTCAGTACGACGAGCTGACGCTGCAGCCCGAGCACTACGACGCCGTCGTCGACGCCATCGAGCCCACCCGTGACGGCGGGATGCAGGCCGAGGTGTCGGGGGACATCGCGGCCGTCGGGGCGGAGGTCGAGGGCAAGGAGGGCATCGGCCTCGCCATCGCGCTCGTGGTGCTGCTCGTCGCGTTCGGCTCGGTGATCGCCGCGGGCATCCCGATCACCACCGCGCTGGTCGGCGTCGCCATCGGGATGGCCGGGCTCGGGATCATGGCCGGGTTCACCGAGGTGCCGGAGACGGCGCCGGTGCTGGCGATCATGATCGGCCTCGGCGTCGGGATCGACTACGCCCTGTTCGTCGTCACCCGGTTCCGCCAGCACCTGCACGAGGGTGTCCCCGTCCCCGATGCCGCCGGCCGGGCCAACGCCACCGCCGGACAGGCGGTGCTGTTCGCCGGCACCACGGTCGTCATCGCCATCGTCGGCCTGCTGTTCGCGGGCCTCCCGTCGGTGACGACCATGGGCTTCGCGGTCGCGATCTCCGTGGTCGTGGCGATGGCTCTCGCGGTGACGCTCCTGCCCGGCCTGCTCGGCCTGGCGGGCCTGCGCATCGACGCGTGGGCCCTCCATCGGCGCAAGGCGGCCGACGCCGCCCACGAGACCGTGTCGGGCCGCTGGGCGCACCACGTGGGACGGCGGCCGGGCCGCTACGCGATCGGGGCCTTCGTCGGCCTGATCCTGCTGGCCGCACCGGTGCTGGCGCTGCGGATCGGGTTCGCGGACGACGGCAACGCCCCACCCGGCTCGACCCAGCGCGAGGCCTACGACCTCACGACCGCCGCCTACGGGCCCGGCTTCAACGGTCCGCTGACCGTGGTGGTCGAGGGGCCCGCCGACGGGGAGGCCACGGCCCGCGTCCACGACGCGCTGGTCGCGACCGAGGGCTTCGCCTTCGTGGCCCCGCCCATCACCAACGCCGCCGGCGACACCAGCGTCATCTTCGCCAACCCGACGACGGCACCCGGCGCCGAAGCCACGGCCGACCTGCTCACCCAGGTGCGCGACGACGTGCTGCCCGCCGCGGTCGAGGGCACCGGGGCCACCGCCGAGGTGACGGGCTCGACCGCGTTCTTCGAGGACCTGTCGACCCGGATCGGCGAGCGTCTGCCCCTGTTCATCGCCGCGGTCGTGGCCCTGTCGTTCGTCCTGCTGATGATCGTGTTCCGCTCGATCCTGGTACCGCTCAAGGCGGCGGTCATGAACGTGCTGTCGATCGGCGCCGCCTACGGCGTGGTCGTGGCGATCTTCCAGTGGGGATGGGGCAAGGACCTCGTGGGGCTGGACGAGACGGTGCCGGTCAACCCGTTCGTCCCGCTGATCATGTTCGCGATCCTCTTCGGGTTGTCGATGGACTACGAGGTGTTCCTGCTGAGCCGCATCCGAGAGGAGTGGCTGCGCTCCGGCGACAGCCACACCTCCGTGGTCGACGGGCTCGGCGCCACGGCCCGGGTGATCACCTCGGCCGCGCTGATAAAGATCAGCGTGTTAGGTGGGTTCGTGTTCAACGACGACGTCATCATCAAGAAGTTCGCCAGCGGGCTGGCGA
>CAYUXB010000232.1:4008-6353 GCA_964448525.1 uncultured Acidimicrobiaceae bacterium | reverse complement strand
TCACCAGGTAGCGGAAGCCCTCGCCCTCCTCGCCCAGCCGGTTGGCGACGGGCACACGCACGTCGGTGAAGAACAGCTCTGCCGTGTCCTGGGCGTGGAGGCCGATCTTGTCGAGGTTGCGGCCCCGCTCGAAGCCCTCCATCCCGCGCTCGATCACCACGAGCGACATGCCCTTGTGCCGCTGCGACGGGTCGGTCTTGACCGCCGTGATGACGAGGTCGGCGTTGATGCCGTTGGTGATGAAGGTCTTCGACCCGTTGACGACGTAGTCGTCGCCGTCGCGGCGGGCGGTGGTCGTCATCGACGCGAGATCCGACCCGATGCCCGGTTCGGTCATGGCGATGGCGGTGACCAGCTCGCCGGACACGATTCCGGGCAGCCAACGGGCCTTCTGCTCGTCGTCGCACAGCGACAGGAAGTAGGGCAGGCAGATGTCGTTGTGGAGCGTCCAGCCCAGCCCTGCGGCGTTGACGCCGGCCCGCTGGATCTCCTCGGCCACGACGAGGTTGTAGCGGAAGTCGTCGACCCCACCGCCGCCGTGCTCCTCGTCCACCGCCATGCCGAGGAAGCCGTGGGCGCCGGCGGCGGTGAACAGGGACCGATCGGCGAGGCCCTCGCGTTCCCAGGTCTCGTGGTGCGGCGTCACCTCGGCGGCGATGAACCGTCGGACGCTGTCGCGGAAGAGGTCGTGCTCGTCGTCGAAGAGGGTGCGCTGCACGGGCGCCGACGGTAGTCCCACCGGCTCGGCCGACGGCATACCGATGGCCCATCCGGCGTCCGGGATGGGTCAGCGAACTACGCCCGGTGCCTGACGGCGCCGGTCGCTCCGCTCGGACGCGGGGACCGGTCCAGATCCGGCGCAGGTCGCTCCGCTCGGGAGCGGGGACCGGTCGACCTCCGGCGGCGGTCGGGCCGTCGGCCCGCGCCTCGTCCGGGCCGGCACTAGGGTTGCCGACGTCCGTGACGGAAATGGCGGGGGGCTCCCACATGACCGAGACGAGCGAAGGGCTGGGAGCATCGGATCCTCCCAAGCGCGGCCCCGGCCGCCCCCGGGCCCAACCGCTCGAGGAGCAGCGCCGGCGGATACTCGACGCCGCCCGCGTCGTCTTCGCGCACAGCGGATTCCACGGGGCGACGATCGAAGCGGTGGCCCGCGGCTCCGAGACCCCCCGCCCGACGGTCTACGAGATCTTCGGCGGCAAGGACGAGCTGTTCGAGGCCCTCGTCGACGACGCCGCCGAGCGGGTGGTCCGCCATCTGTCCGCCAGCTTCTCCGAGTCCCAGGACTACTCGCTCGAGGACTTCGTCCGGCACAACTTCGCCGCCGTGTTCGACCTCTTCGAGCAGGACCGCGACGCGGTCACGGTCCTCCTCAGCGCGGAGCAGGGCACGGTCGACCGCCCGACCGCCGCGCCGACCGCGGTCCGCACCCGCGTGTTGCAGCAGATCAGCGAGTTCACCCGGTCGCGGTGGGAAGCCCTCGGCATCGACATCGGTGACTCGGCGGAGATCATGGGGCTGATGTTCTTCCGCATGGCCGAGGGGTTGGCGATCCGCCAGGCCGACGATCCGGGCTGGGATCGCGAGGCGTTCATCGACCTGCTGACGGAGTTCACGCTCGGCGGCATCGACCGCCTGTGGACGCAGTCCCAGGACGTGCTCGTCGCGGCCGGCCGCCGCACCACCCCTCACCGGAGCGACTGAATGGCCCGCAGCCGCGTGGCTGTCGTGGTCGGCGGGGGAGGGCCACCGGCCGTTCGAACGGAGGCGCTGGGTGACCTGGGCACCGATCCGCTGGTCATCGCGGCCGACTCCGGCCTCATGCACGCCGACGACCTCGGGCTCACCGTCCACCGGGTCGTCGGCGACATGGATTCGGTCGACCCCGCCGTGCTGACTGCGGCCGCCGACGCGGGCACCGTGGTCGACCGCCACCCCGAGGCCAAGGACGCCACCGATCTCGACCTGGCGCTCGACGCGGCGCGGGCGGCGGATCCGTCCCGGGTCGTCGTGGTGACCGGCGCCGGCGACCGCTTCGATCATGCGCTGTCGGTCGCGCTGGCGGTGTCCGCGCCCCGGCACGCGGAGGTGGCGATCGAGGCGTGGGTGGGTGCCGCCCACCTCTGGGTCGTCCGCCATCGGGTGGCGCTGCCCGGGCGACCTGGCCAACTCGTCAGCCTGCTGCCCGTGCACGGCCCCGCTATCGGCGTGACGACGGACGGCCTGCTCTACCCGCTCCACGACGAAGACCTGGCGGCCGGCTCCACCCGCGGTGTGAGCAACGAGTGGGCGGCCGCGCTGGCGACCGTGGAGGTGCGCGGCGGCACACTCGTCGCGGTCGCGCC
>CAYUXB010000232.1:1643-3908 GCA_964448525.1 uncultured Acidimicrobiaceae bacterium | reverse complement strand
GACACCGGTTGGGCCGGCGTCGCGTGGAGGTGCCACGATCGCCGCGTGGACGTGACGGCCGACCTCGAGGCTCCCTGCACCCCCGACGAGCTCTCTGTCTGGATCGACGACCTCGGCCGCTACCCGCAGTGGCTCGACATCGTGCCCCGGGCCGAGCCGGTCGAGGGCCACCCGGACGACCCGGGCCCGGCGTGGTCGGTGGATCTCCGTGGTCGCCTCGGGCCCTTCGCCCGGTCCAAGCGGCTGCGCATGGCGCGCACGGTTCACGAGCCAGGGCGGGTGGTCTTCGAGCGCGTCGAGCACGACGGGCGCCAGCACTCGCCGTGGGTGCTGTCGGCCGAGGTGTCACCGGTCGCCGGCGGCACCCGCCTGCGCATGCACATGCACTACGGCGGCAGTTTGGGCGGGCCCCTGATCGAGCGGCTGCTCGCAGACGAGATCTCGCGGTCGAAGCCCCGGCTCCTCGCCCTGCTCACCGCGTGACGCGGGCCGCCCGGACCGTTGGGGCTGTTCGCCCCGGCGAGCGCGCGAACAGCCGGCTCGGCCGGATCAGGCGACCATCGCTCGGGCGGCGAAGCGACCGTCGCGCCGGTCGAGTGCCAACGGCAAGCCGAAGAGATCGGACAGCGCGCGGGCGGTGAGCACGTCGTCGAGCGGCCCGGCGGCCATCACCCGACCCTCCCGGAGCAGCAGCGCGTGGGTGAAGCCAGGCGGGATCTCCTCGACGTGGTGGGTGACGAGGACGGTGGGCGGTGTCGCGGGGTCGTCCGCCAGGTGGGCGAGGCGGCCGATCAGGTCCTCACGGGCCCCGAGGTCGAGGCCGGCGGTCGGTTCGTCGAGCAGCACCAGCCCGGGCCCGCCCCACAGCGACCGGGCGAGGAGCACTCGCTGGCGCTCCCCGGACGACAACGTGCCGAACGTCCGGTCGATGAGTCCGGCGGCACCCATGCGGTCGAGCAGCGCTGCCGCGTTGCGACGGTCTTCCGCCCCGTAGTGGTGCCACCAGGGCTCGAGCGCCGCCTCTCGGGCGGTCATCACGGCGTCGATCGCGGTGATCTCGGGCCGGAGCATGTCGGCGAAGGCGGGGCTCACGAGCCCGATCCGGCGGCGCAATCGGCGAACGTCGACCCGCCCGAGGCGATGGCCGAGGACGTCGACGGTGCCGGTCGACGGGTGCAGGTACAGCGACGCCAGCCGGATGAGCGTGGTCTTGCCGGAGCCGTTGGGGCCGAGCAGGACCCACCGTTCGCCTGGGCCGACCGTCCAGTCGATCCCGGCGAGCAGCGTGGCGGGGGGCCGCACGACACCCACCCCCGACAGGCGCAGGGCGTCGCTGGCAGGCCGCTCGGTCATGCCGGGCGACGGTAGCGGGCAGGCCGGGCCGACCCGTCCCCCACGGGCCTTACGGCGTAGACGAGTGCGATACGGAATCGCAATGTTCGTAACGGGTTCGTTAGTTTCTCCGGCCATGAAGCGACGCCTGCTGGGGGCGTCGCTGCTGCTCGGATCCCTGGCCGTCACGACGACGACCGGCCTGACCGACAGCGGCGACGGGCCCGATACCACCGACACGACCGACACAACCCGGAGCGAGCTCATCGCCGCGGTGCGAGGCATCGAGCCGGAGCTGAAGCCCCCGACGACCGAAGCGCCGACGCCCACCACGACGGCACCGCCGCCTCCGCCGCCGCCCACCACGACGACCACGGCACCGCCCACCACCACGACGGCACCACCGCCTCCGCCCCCACCCGAGCCCGAACCGGCGCCCGTGGCGACGAGCAACGGCGGCGGGATCGTGTGTCCGGTCGCCGGCAGCGTGCAGTTCACCGACTCGTGGGGCGCGGCGCGCTCCGGCGGCCGGTACCACAAGGGCACCGACATGATGGCGGCGACCGGCACACCGACGGTCGCCCCCGTGAGCGGCACGGTCGAGCACCGCGGCAGCTCGCTCGGCGGCCTGTCGTGGTACCTCCACGGCGACGACGGCACCACCTACTACGGCACCCACCTGTCGGGCTACGAGAGCCAGGGTGCCGGCTGGGTCGCGGCCGGCACCGTGATCGGGTACGTGGGCCAGACCGGCAACGCCGGGTCTCCCCACCTGCACTTCGAGATCCAGCCGGGCGGCGGCGGGTCGATCAACCCGTACCCGACCGTCGCCGCGGCGTGCTGACCGCACGGGTTGCCCATCACGTGCGACGGCGGGACCGAGCGCCGGACCTCGAGCCCCGGGCGGTCGGCGCGCGGATCCGCGTGACCTCG
>CAYUXB010000232.1:0-1543 GCA_964448525.1 uncultured Acidimicrobiaceae bacterium | reverse complement strand
GGATCCGCGTGACCTCGGCGGGCTTGACCCTGGGCCAGTTTCGGTGAGGGCCGTCCCTCAGCCCGGTTGGACCGCCGCTGGGCGCGCGCCACTACGGTGGCGCCCGTGCGCATCGGCATCCTTGGTGGAACAGGTCCCGCGGGCAAGGCTCTCGCCGCCCGGCTGGCCTCGGTCGGCTTCGACGTGATCGTGGGATCGCGGTCCAAGTACCGGGCGATGGAGGTGGTGGACAACCTGCTCGAGCAATGGCCCGACCGCAGCCTCACGATCGGGGCGGGGGACAACGCCCAAGCGGCCGACACCGACGTCGTGGTGATCGCCACGCCGTGGGACGGTGCCACCCAGACCGCCGTCTCCGTCGAGGAGAACCTGCGCGGCAAGGTCGTCATCTCGATGGCGAACGCCCTGACCAAGCTCGGCAAGGAGTTCCAACCGCTCGTCCCTCCCCGCGGCTCGGTGGCCGCGAGCGTCCAGGCCGCGGTCCCGCAGTGCAAGGTGGCCGCCGCTCTGCACCACGTGCCCGCGAAGGAGCTCGGCGATCTGAACCACCCGATCGAGAGCGACGTGCTGATCTGCTCCGATCACGAGACCGCGGTCAAGCTCACCAGCGAGATCATCGACGAGATCCCCAACATGCGGCCGCTGAACGCCGGCGAGCTGGCCATGGCGACACCGATCGAGTCGTTCACGGCCGTTCTCCTGCAGCTCAACATGCACTACAAGACGCGGGTGGCCCTGAAGCTCACCGGGATCCCGGAATCGCGCGACGCCATGGGTGTGGTCCGGCCGCCGGCGACGCCCGAGGCCACTGCGAGCCGGACCGACGGCCCGCAGCCGGCGAAGGGCAAGACCCCGGCCGGCCGCAAGGGCAACGGCACCGCGGCCCCCGTCGAGTCCACACCGTGAGCGGCGACGACCGGCGCGAGGGGGAGTCCATGCGGCTCTACGACACCGCTCGCCGTGCGGTCGTCCCGTTCGCCCCCGGCGCGATCGTCACGATGTATACGTGCGGCATCACGCCGTACGACGCGACCCACATCGGTCACGCAGCCACCTACCTCACCTACGACGTGCTCCAGCGGCGCCTGCGCGACCGCGGCCACGACACCCGCTGCGTGCGCAACATCACCGATGTCGACGACGACCTGCTGCGCAAAGCCCGTGAGCTCGGCGTCCACTACCTCGACCTTGCCGCGGCCGAGACGGCCCGGTTCGACGACGACATCTCGGCCCTCGGCCTGCTGCCGGCCTGGAGCGAGCCCCGGGCCACCTCCGCCATCCCCGACATACGCGGCTTCATCGGCATGGTCCTCGACCAGGGCTACGCGTACCAGGCCGGGGGCGCCGTCTACTTCGACGTGTCCCGGTTCGACCGCTTCGGGCAGGTCAGCCACCTCGACCGCGAGGAGATGCTGGCGCTGGCCGCCGAGCGTGGCGGCAACGTCGACGATCCCCACAAGCGCGACCCGCTCGACTTCGTGCTGTGGCAGCCCTCACTCGACGACGAGCCGGCGTGGGACTCGCTGTGGGGACCGGGCCGGCC
>CAYUXB010000231.1:0-6359 GCA_964448525.1 uncultured Acidimicrobiaceae bacterium | reverse complement strand
CGACGTCGCTGACCGAGCAGCACCCGGTGTCGGACTCGCCGCCCCACAGCTTCATGGTCACGCCGACGACCTCGTGGCCGGCGGCGAGCAACCGGGCCGCGGCCACCGATGAGTCGACCCCTCCGGACATCGCCACGAGGACCTTCACGCCGCCACCTCCCGAAGGCGGGCGATCGCGGCCGGGATGGCCCCCAGCGCACGGTCGACGTCGGCGTCGGTGGTGCTCCACCCGAGCGACAAGCGGAGGGCACCCCGGCCCTGGTCGAGGGGGACGCCCATCGCCGCCAGGACGTGGGAGGCCTGCTGGGCCCCGCTGGCGCAGGCCGAGGCAGCCGAAGCGCACACCCCGGCCTCGTCCAGCAGGAACAGCAGCGCCTCGCTCTCGATGCCCGGCATGCAGACGTGGAGCGTGCCCGGCAGGGTCTCGGCACCGTCCGCCGTCTCGACCAACCCGGGGACCGCGGCGTGCAGGCCGGCGGCGAGCCGATCGCGGTGGGATCGCGTCCGGCTGGCGGTCACGCCCCGGTCGCGGCGCACGGCCTGCAGCGCCGCCGCGAAGCCGACGATGCCGGCGACGTCGTGGGTGCCGCTGCGCAGCTCGCGCTCCTGGCCGCCGCCGAGAGCCGTCGCCCGCAGCGGCGTGCCAGGCCGGGCCACCAGCGCGCCCACCCCCTGGGGGCCGCCGACCTTGTGGGAGCTGAGGCTCACCAGGTCGGTGTCGGCCAGCAGGTCGGGCAGCGGAAGCCAGGCGGCGGCCTGCACGGCGTCTGCGTGGACGGCGGCATCCGGCAACCGCCCGTGCACGATGCGCGCCACGTCGCGCACGGGCTGGATCGTGCCGACCTCGTTGTTGGCCACCATCACCGAGACGAGCGTCGGGGCGTCGCCGGCGGTGCCCGGCTCACCGGCCGGCGCAGCGTCGAGGAGGGAGGCGAGCGCATCGAGGTCGACGATGCCGCGGCCGTCGACCGGTACGGTGCGGCCGCCGACGGCGCGCACCGGCTCGAGCACCGCGTCGTGCTCGATCGCGCCGGCCAGCACCAGGCCGGGACGGGCCGCGTGGACGCCGCGCACGGCCAGGTTGTCGGCCTCGGTGCCGCCGCTGGTGAAGATCACGTCGCCCGGGCGGCAGCCGACGACCTCGGCGACCACGTCGCGGGCCTCGTCCACCGCCCGGCGGGCGGCACGGGCCACCCGGTGGGCGCCGGACGGGTTGCCGAACCGCTCGCCCAGCCACGGCAGCATCGCGGCGCGCGCCTCGGGCCGCAGCGGCGTGGTCGCCGCGTGGTCGAGGTAGGTGAGCTGGTCGGGCACCCGGTCAGTCTCGCAGCCGCCGTACCGAAAGCGAACGTGCCTCTCCTCCGGACGACCGGCGACGACGACGGCGCCGCGATCGCGCCACGGCGGCGGGGTCCGAGCGGCTCAGCCTCGGCGCCGGTCATCTCGCCGTCTACGCTCGCCCGACGCACAGAGCGAGTCGGGGCGGGACCCAGGGGGGCGATGTGGGCAGACGACGGAGGACGTGGTGGGCCTGGCGTTCGGCGATCGCTCTCGGCGTCCTCGGGCCGCTGTCGACCGCCTGCGCGAGCGAGCCCGCCGTCGAGGGGTCCGAGACCGGCTCGGGTCCGGTGTCGAGCGCGACCACAGCCCCGGCGCCGCCGTCGACGATCGATCCGCCGTGCCCCGCGCCGGGGGTGAAGATCGAGATGGGTACCGTCGACGGCGCGATGGGCCTGCGCGCGTCGAGCCTGAGGATGACGAACTGCGGAACGGAGCCCTACACGGTGGAGGGCTACCCCGTCGTGGGCCTGCTCGACGACGAGCGGCAGCCGTTCGACGTGCAGGTGCTGCACGGTGCCGAGCCCATCACATCCGGCGACAACTTCTGCACGGCGACCGGACGGTTCGACGACGGGCCCCGGCCGGTGACCCTGGCACCCGGCGAGCAGGCGGTCGCGGGGGTCGTGTGGCGGAACCTCACCGCGGACGAGTTCGATCTGATCGTGGCGGCGCCCTACCTGTCGGTCGCCCCGATCGACGGCGAGGCTCCGCAGGAGGTGGCGGCAGACGGTGTGATCGACCTCGGGACCACCGGCCGCCTCGGCATCAGCGCCTGGCGGCCGTCGACGACCGAGACGGTGTGCTCGTGACCCGTGTGCGCCTGAACGGTGTGCTCGTGCACTGACAGGTTGGGCACACAGCTACCAGGTTGGGCACACAGCTACCAGCGCACGCGGGTCGGCGGTGGCGGCGGGCTCCAGCCGCTGCCGGGTGTGGCCTGGTACGGCGGCTGGTGCGGCGGCTGGTAGGGAGCCGGAGCCGGGGGCCGCCCACCGTGGGCCCGCTGCCAGGCGGCGGCGACGCACACGAGGAACATGTGGGGGTGCACGTTGGGCGGGGGTGTGTGGCCGATGCGCACCGCCACCGGGTTGGCGAGGCGCACGGCCATGTGGTCGCGGGCGTGGCCCACCAGCTCGTTCGTGCGCAGTAGGTAGGAGCGCACCAGGGTGTAGATCGGCTCGTCGAGGGCGGAGACGTCGATCGACGCCGCGTACTGCTCCCACCCCGGCGGCGGTTGGAACCAGGCGGGGGCCACCATCGAGCTCGCCGAGCGCTCGCGCACCACCAGCGTGTTGGCCGCCATGTCGCCGAGGCGCTGGTCGCGCGGCGACAGCAGGACGCTGACGACCGCCACGAACCCGACCGGGATGAGCAGGAAGTCGACGAGGCCGACCGCCGCCCGCAGGAACGCCTGCTGGAAGCGCACGGTCGTGCCGTCGGCACTGACGACCCGGAGGCCCATCGCCGCCTTGCCCAGCGTGCGGCCGCGCCACAGCGTCTCGAACGCCGTGAACCAGAGAATCACCATCCCGAAGCTGGCCACGATCGCCACGACGGCCGCACCGCCTCCCGTGCCGAGGTCGCCGAGGACGAGGTTGGCAAGCAGGAGCAGCGCCAGCATCGTGACCGCCAGCGCGAGGAAGTCGATGGCGATGGCGATCGTGCGCGACGCGACTCCCGCCCGTTCGAAGTCGAGCACCACCGCTTCGGGCGTGATGATCGGTTGGATCCCGGGACTGCCTGCCACCGCGGGCAACCTACATCGGCCGCCGAGTAGCGTCCCCACGGCCGTGGACATCGACCGCTTCATCGCCCTCAACGCCGCCACGTGGGACCGGCTCGACGATCTCTCGACCCGGGCGGGTCGGGGCGTCCGCCGCCTCACCCCCGCCGAGGTGGACGAGCTGGTCGAGACGTACCAGCGGGTGTCGTCCCACCTGTCCCACGCCCGCGCCGCCTACGCCGACCCGGCGCTGTCCGCCCGGCTGACGCGCCTCGTCAGCCACGCCAACGGGGTCATCTACGCCAGCCGGTCGCGGACGCTGCGGGCCGTCTCCGACTTCTTCGCCTGGCGGTTCCCCGCCGCGGTGTACCAGAGCGGCCGGTACGTCGCGGTCGCCGCGGCGCTGCTCCTCCTGCCCGCCTTCGCCCTCGGCGCGTGGGTGGCGGTCGACGACGAGGCGCTCGACGCCGCGGCCCCCGAGGCGGTCCGCGAGGCCTACCTCGAGGAGGACTTCGAGGACTACTACTCGTCCGATCCGGCCACCCAGTTCGCCACCGAGGTGACGGTGAACAACATCCAGGTGGCGATCACCGCGTTCGCGATGGGCGCCCTGTTGTGCCTGCCCACCGTGTTCCTGCTGATGTTCAACGGAGCCAACATCGGCCTCGCCGGCGGCCTGTTCGCCGAGGCGGGCGAACTGGGGAAGTTCTTCGGCCTGATCCTCCCCCACGGTCTGCTCGAGCTCAGCGCGGTGGTCGTCGCAGGCGCCGCAGGGTTGCGGTTGGGCTGGGCTGTCATCGCCCCCGGCGACCGCACGCGGGCGCAGGCGTTGGGCGAGGAGGCCCGGCGGTCCGGGGTGATCGCGCTCGGTCTCGTGCTCGCGTTCGCGGTCGCCGGACTGATCGAGGGGTTCGTCACCGGACGGGGCGTGCCCACCGGCCTCCGGGTCGGCATCGGGGTCGCCGCCGAGGTCGCCTTCATCACATGGATCGTCGTGCAGGGGCGGGCGGCGACCACCCGCGGGGTCACCGGTGCGCTCGGCGAGCTCGACCGCGGCTGGGACGACCTGGCCGCCGCCCGCGACCGCGCCTGGGCGGGCTGAACACCGACCCGGGCCGGGCGACCACGGCTCGGGCTGGGCGCTCCACGCTCAGAGGCGGCCGGTGGCCTTGACCTTGAGGTAGGCGTCGGCGAGTGCCGGAGCCAGGTCCCCAGGCGTTGCGTCCACCACCGTGACACCCAGGCCGCGCAGCCTGGCGACGGTGCGGCGACGGGCCTCCAGGGCGCTGACCGCGGCGGCCTGGCGGTACGCGCCGGAGGAGTCGGCGACGTGCCCGGTCGCCCACCGGGCGACGTCGGGGTCGCGCACCCCGGCCACGACCACCAGATGCTCACGGAGGATCAGCGGGAGGGCGGGGACCAGCCACTCGTCGACCGCAGGCGCCACCAGATCGGTGAGGACCACCAGCAGGGTGCGCCGCCGGAAGCGGGCCAGCGTCTCGGTGAAGGCGCCGGCGTAGTCGCTCTCGGCGAGGACCGGCTCGAGGTCGTAGAGCGCCTCGACGACCCGGCCGAGCTGCCCGCGGTCGCTGCGCGGCGCCACCGCGGCGCGGACCTCGCGGTCGAACGCCACCACACCGCACCGGTCGCCGAGCCCGGTCGCCACCGCCGTCAGCATCATCACGGCGTCGACCGCGTGCTCGACGCGCGGGACCCCGTCGACGCGCCCCGCCATCACCCGGCCGTTGTCGACCAGCACGAGCACGGTCTGGTTGCGCTCCGCCCGGTAGGTCCGGACGATCGGGCGGCCCGCCCGGGCCGTCGCCGCCCAGTCGACCCGCCGGAACTCGTCGTCGACCGAGTACTCGCGCAGCTGGTCGAACTCCGTGCCGGCGCCGAGGCCCTGGGCGGACCGAAGGCCGACCTCGAGGATGCGCGCCTTGCGGATGCGCAGCTCCGCCTCGTCCTTCGACCGGAAGGACGGATAGACGCGCAGCACACCCGGCACCACCAGGGTGGCCTGGCGCGCCGCGAGCCCCAGTGGCCCCTCCACCCGCATCACCAGCTCGGTGGGCAGGAACCTGCCGCGGCGGGCGGGACGGATCGTGGTCGCGGCGCGCAGCGTGCCGCCGGGTGGCACGCGGGCGGAGGCCCGCCGCGCATCCGCCCGCAACGACGGCGCCAACTCGTCGGCGAGGGACACGCGCAGGGACCGGCCGGTCGGGTTGGCGACGGTCCAACCGATGTCGGCCGCCACCCCGAGCGTGACCGCCGGGGGCAGGTCCCGCCGCACGGGCAGCGACGCGGGGGACGGGGCGAGCAGCGCATCGAGCGCGGCCACGGCCAGCAGGACGGCATCGACGAGGAGCACCCACGCCAGACCGCCCCCGGGCACCACCAGCACCACCACGGACAAGACCGCGGCGACGACGGCCAAGCGGCGAGTGGGAGCGACGCCGCGCCGGCGCACCTCGGAAACCCTCTCGGGTGGACCGCCGGGCGGTACATCCGGGGTCGCCCGTCCCGCGGATCCACCGGCGCCAGCACCGATGCCGCCCGCGATCCCCCCGCCCGATCCGCCGGATGATCCCGACCCGCCGGATGATCCCGACTCGCCCGTCCCTCCGACACCCCCGGCGCGACCCGCGCCGGGTTCCGCACCCGCGCCCGTCTCCGAGTTGCCGGGGTCGCCATCGGGAGGCGTCGGGGCGGCCGGAGCGGCCGGAGCGGTCGAACCGGGATCGTCCGGCACGGACCCGGGGGCCTGCGGGGCGCCGATCACGTCAGCGCGGTACCGGGACCGCGGCGAGGATGCCGTCGAGCACCCCGTCGACCGTGCTGCCCTCGAGCTCGAGCTCGGGTCGCAGCTGGATGCGGTGGCGGACGCAGGGCTTGATGACGGCCTTCACCTCGTCCGGTGTGACGTACGGGCGTCCGGCGAGCCATGCCCACGACTTGGCCGCGTGGAGCACCATCGCCGCCCCACGGGGGGACACGCCGAGGGTGATCGCCGGAGCCGTCCGGGTCGCCCGGGCCAGCGCGACGATGTAGCCGAGCACGGCGGGATCGACCCGGATGTCCTGGATCTGGGCCCGGGCCGCCTCGATGTCGGCCGCCGTCGCCACGGGGCGGACGCCCGCCGCCACCGCGTCGTGCGGGTCGAGGCCGCGGTCGTGACGGGCGAGCACCTCCTGTTCCTGCTGGGCGCTCGGGTAGGCGACCGCCAGCTTGAACAGGAAGCGGTCGAGCTGGGCCTCGGGCAGCGGGTAGGTGCCCTCGTACTCGATCGGGTTCT
>CAYUXB010000230.1:0-6390 GCA_964448525.1 uncultured Acidimicrobiaceae bacterium | reverse complement strand
GCACGAGGGACGGCCCTCGACATCCCCGTCGAACGACCGGCCGTGGCCTCGGCTCGCCCCGACCGTCGCCGGTCAGGGAGGCCTCGCTACAGTCCGTCGGGTCGGACCTGCCGGCGCACCCGGACCGACGGACGCGGAGGGGGAACGTGAGCGAGCGAAACCCAGGAACGGGCGGCCTCCGCCCCGACCACGGCGAGCCGCCCCCGTGGCCCGAAGGTCCGGAAGCGAGCGTCTTCGACCGCCCCGCCCCCCGGGCGCACGTGCCCGCACCATCGCCGGAGCCGCCCGACCCCTCGACGATGCGGACCGAGCAGTGGCCGAGCGCGCTCTACCCCGATCAGCACGGCTACCCGCCGGCCGGGCAGCACCCGTACGCGCCACCGAGCCAGCACGGCTACCCGCCGGCCGGGCAGCGCGCGTACGCGCCCCCGGACCAGGGCCGGTACGACGCCCCCGGCCACGCCCCGGCGCCCGCCCACCAGCGGCCGCCCGGTGACGGGGCGGCCCCGCGCGGCCGTGGCCGCGGCCGTCGACCCGACGCCGCTCCCGGCGGGGGCCGATCCGACGAACCGTCCCGTTCCCGGGGCGGCGGCGGGCTGCCCTTCGGGCTCGGCTTCCTCGTCGGCGTCGTCGGCGTCGCGTGCTTCCTCGCCGGGCTCGTCGTCCTGCCGTGGTTCGTCGTCACCGACCCGATCGGCGGCAGCGAGCAGGAGGTCCGCCTCGCCGACATCCGCTCCTCGTTCTCCGTGGCCGAGACCGACCCCGACGACCTGCTGCCCGGCGAGGCCCCGGCCGCCACCGAGCCCGGCGGCACCGACGCCGACGGCACGACCCTGCCCGGCGGCCTCCCCACCCCGGGCGATGTGACCGACGCCGCCGAGGGCCAGGTGCGCGACGCAGCCGCCACCGCCGCGGCCTCCGCCCTCGACGAGGGCAAGACCCGCTACCTGGAGCTCTACACCGGCACCCTGTGGATGGTCGTCGCCGGTGCCGCGGTACTGGCCGTGGTGTTCTCGACCGTCCTGTCCCCGCGGTCGTTCGCCCTGTCGCTGCTGCTCGGCTTCCGCCGGTTGGCGGGAGCGGTCACCGTGCTGGGGGCCGTCGCCCACGGCGCCGCGCTGTGGGTCGTGTTCAGCGGGGAGGGCGCACCGAGCCCGGCGTGGGGCGTGTGGCTCGGTGTGGGTGGCCTGGCGGGGGTCCTCGTGTCCAGCATCATCGGCCCCAAGGGCTGATCCGCCGCACTGATCGGCTGCCTGGCCTCCCACTCGGCCCTCCGGCGGTCGGGCCGGGCAGCGCGGACGGCCCCCGCCCGCGTCAGGAGGTCCCGCACGCCGCGGCTACCCTGCCCCGCACCATGCAGGCGGTCCCGGGTCACGATCGCGAGCTCTCCGACGGGTGGCGGGCGGCGGCGGCCGACGACCACCTGCGACGTGCGTACACCGAGCACGACTTCGACGAGGCGGCCTGGCACCCCATCACCGTGCCGGGCCACTGGCGCTCCTCCCCCGACTTCGCGGCGAGCGATGGCCCCCTGCTGCACCGCTGCCGCTTCGAGGCGCCCGCTCCCGCCGACGGCCGGCGGTCGTGGCTGACCTTCGACGGCCTCTTCTACCAGGGCGACGTCTGGCTCGACGGCGGCTACCTCGGCGACACGGAGGGCTACTTCCTCCCGCACACGTTCGAGGTCACCGAGGCCCTGGGCGACCGCAGCGAGCACGCACTCGCGGTCGAGGTCACCTGCTCCCCGCACAAGGCCGGTGCACCTCGGCGCAACCTCACCGGCGCCTTCCAGGGCGCGGCGTACCTCCCCCCGGACTGGAACCCGGGCGGCATCTGGCGACCCGTCCGCCTGAGCGAGACCGGGCCGGTGCGCATCGCCGCGCTGCGGGTGGTGTGCGCCGAGGCGGACACCGAGCGGGCCGTCCTCCGCCTGCGTGCCGTCCTCGACAGCGATCAGCCCCGGCGCGTGCGCCTCCGCACCGAGGTGGGCGCCATCGACCACGAGGTCGACCAGCCGCTGGCCACCGGGCCGAACGAGGTCAGCTGGACGGTCCGGATCGACCGCCCCGCCCTGTGGTGGCCGCGCGCGCTCGGCGACGCCGTGCTCCACGACGTCCGGGTCGCGGTCGTGCTCGACCCGGACGAGGCCGGCACGGGCGAGGCCGAGACCCTCGGCGAGGCCCCCGAGCCGCGCGTCGCCGACGGTGGCGCCGCGCCCCGTGCGGTCAGCGACGAGCGGCGGCTGCGCACCGGTTTGCGGTCGGTGCGCCTGCGGCGCTGGACGACCTCGGTCAACGGCGAACCCCTGTTCCTGAAGGGCACCAACCTCGGCCCCACACGCATGGCGCTCGGCGAGGCCACTCCCGCCGAGCTCCGGCGCGATGTCGAGCTCGCGGTCGAGGCCGGCCTCGACCTGGTGCGCCTCCACGCCCACGTCAGCCTCCCCCAGCTCTACGACGCAGCCGACGAGCACGGCCTTCTCGTGTGGCAGGACATGCCGCTGCACGGCGCCCACGCCCGGGGCATCCGCAAGGAGGCCTCCCGCCAGGCCCGCGCGTTGGTGGATCAGTTGGGCCACCATCCCTCGATCGCGCTCTGGTGCGGTCACGACGAGCCGATGACGCTCGACGATCCCGAGCAGGTCACGGTCGGCACCGGGTCCGTGGCCTTCGCCGCCCGCGTCGCCGCCGCGCAGCAGGTCCCCACATGGAACCGCAGCGTGCTCGACGCGTCGATCAAGCGGGCGCTGCACCGAGCCGACGGATCGCGTCCCGTCGTCGCCCACTCCGGGGTCGCGCCCCACGTCCCCCAGCTCGACGGCACCGACAGCCACCTGTTCTTCGGCTGGCGGACGGGCGACGAGCGCGACCTCCCCGACTTCGCCCGGCGCCTGCCCCGCATGGTGCGCTTCGTCAGCGAGTTCGGTGCCCAGGCGGTGCCATCCGGGGACGGCGCCGCCTTCGCCCGCCCCGAGCGCTGGCCCGACCTCGACTGGGCGGGGCTCGAGGCGCACCACTCGCTCCACCGCGAGGCGTTCGCGGCCCGGGTGCCGCCGGACGGCTACGCCACGTTCGCCGGCTGGCGCGACGCCACCCAGCGCTACCAGGCCACGCTCGTCCGCCGGCACGTCGAGGAGCTGCGCCGCCTGAAGTACCGGCCCACCGGCGGCTTCGCCCAGTTCCTGTTCGCCGACGGGCACCCCGGCATCACCTGGTCGGTGCTCGACCACGACCGGCGTCCCAAGCTGGCGTTCGCCGCGCTGAAGGCGGCCTGCCAGCCGGTGATCGTGGTCGCCGACCGGCTGCCCACCACCGTCGCCGCGGGTCGTCCCCTGGCGCTCGACGTCCACGTCGTGTCCGATCGACGCGAGCCCGTCGAGGGCGCCCGGGTCACAGCGCTGGTGACGTGGCCGGGCGGTGAGCACACGTGGCGTTGGCGGGGCGATGTCGGGCCGGATGAGTGCGTGCGGGTCGGCACCCTCCAGCTCGTGGTCCCCGACCTCGGCCCCGACAGCACAGGCGTGCTGGCCCTCGACCTCGAGCTCCGACTGCCCGACGGCACCTTCGTCACCAACCACGACGAGTCCCGCCTCGCCTGAGGCGGGTCCGAGCGGGTCGGGCCTGCGGCTCACGCGTGGCGCCGTCGTCGGCCGCGGCCCCGACTCAGCCCCGCTGTCGCCCGAAACCCGCAGGCCGACGACCGGCGGCGAGCGCCACAATCGGGGGCGTGACCGCGCCCCCGACCACCGACGTGGCACTCGTCGTCCGCCGCTGGCAGATGGAGGACGTGCCCGGCCTGCACGAGGCGGTGATCGAGAGCCTCGATCACCTGCGCCCGTGGATGCCGTGGGTGGCCATGGAGCCCCTGACACTGGACGAGCGCATCACGCTGGTCGAGGGATGGGCCCCGCTGTGGGACGCCGGCGACCGCATGTGCGGCATGTTCGTCGCCGACAGGGTGGTCGGTGGCTGCGGCCTGCACCAGCGCATCGGCCCCGGTGGGCAGGAGATCGGCTACTGGGTCCGCGCCGGTCTCACCGGCCGCGGCTACGCCACCGCCGCGGCAGCGGCGCTGACCGACATGGCCTTCGCCATGCCGGGGATCACCCACGTGGAGATCCACCACGATGTCTCCAACACCGTCAGCGGGCGCGTCCCGGCCAAGCTCGGGTTCCGCCGCCTCGCCGACGTCAGCCGATCGGTCAGTGCACCGGGCGAGTCCGGGGTCGAGCGGCACTGGCGCCTCGACCGCGGCGCGTGGCTGGCACGACACCCTGGCGTGACCCCCGCGCCGTGATCGCAACAGACCTGTCGCGGGACCGGAACACGGCCGGAAAGCAGGCCCGAGAAATGACCGGATTCACAGCCTCCACGATGCCGCCCACCTGCGCTACCCGGCACACTGGAACGGTCCGGCGCGGCCGCACCCCGAATTCCTGACCCGCGAGTCGTTACGAGTACGGTTCCGGCCCGGACGGTTTCGAGCCCCGATCCGGGAGGCTGAACGAGGATGCAGACGATGGAGCGGCAGGACGTCGCCCCGGTGCACCAGAAGAGCCGCCGCCCCGCTCCTTGGCCGGTCGAGTTCTACCGCTCGGCCGTCGGCAAGAAGTGGGTCATGGCGCTGACGGGCATCATGCTCATGGGCTATGTGTTCGTCCACATGGTGGGCAACCTGAAGCTCTACATGGGCGCCGAGGACATCAACCACTACGGCGAGTTCCTGCGCGACCTGCTGGTGCCGATCCTGCCCCGCACGGTCACGCTGTGGCTGCTGCGCATCGGGCTGACCGCCGCCTTCGTGTTCCACATCCACGCGGCCGCGGGGCTCACCCTCATGAACCGGCGTGCCCGCGCGGAGGGTGGCTACGTCTCGACGCGCGACTACCAGGCCGCCAACGCAGCCAGCCGGTCGATGCGCATGACCGGCGTGGTCGTCCTGCTCTTCGTGATCTGGCACCTGGCCGACCTGACCTGGGGCACCGTGAACCCGGACTACGTGCGGGGCGACGTGTACCGCAACGTGGTGGCCAGCTTCGAGCGCCCTGCCGTGTCGGCCATCTACATCGTCGCCAACATCGCGCTGGGCATCCACCTGTTCCACGGGGCCTGGTCGATGTTCCAGAGCCTGGGCCTCAACAACCCCAAGTGGAACTCGTGGCGTCGAGGCTTCGCCGCCGGGTTCGCGGGGATCGTGATGATCGGCAACCTCAGCTTCCCGATCGCGGTGCTGACCGGCGTGATCTCCGCCGACGACAACCCCGACTGCCTGGTCGAGGGCGACACCATCGAGACGTGCGAGCTGTACGCCGGAGAGGACCACTGATGATCGGCGAGCTCGACAGCCACGCCCCCACCGGCCCCATCGAGGACCGCTGGACCCAGCACAAGTTCGACATGAAGCTGGTGGCGCCCAACAACCGCCGCAAGTTCGACGTCATCATCGTCGGCTCGGGCCTGGCGGGCGCCTCGGCCGCCGCCACGCTCGGCGAGCAGGGCTACAACGTCAAGGTCTTCACCTACCACGACAGCCCCCGGCGAGCGCACTCGATCGCCGCCCAGGGCGGCATCAACGCGGCGAAGAACTACAAGAGCGACGGCGACTCGGTCTTCCGCCTGTTCTACGACACCGTCAAGGGCGGCGACTTCCGCAGCCGCGAGTCGAACGTCCACCGTCTGGCCGAGGAGTCGGTGAACATCATCGACCAGTCGGTCGCCCAGGGCGTCCCGTTCGCCCGCGAGTACGGCGGGCTGCTCGACAACCGCAGCTTCGGCGGCGCCCAGGTCTCCCGCACGTTCTACGCCCGGGGCCAGACCGGCCAGCAGCTCCTGCTCGGCGCCTACCAGCAGATGATGCACCAGGTCGCGCTCGGCACCGTGAAGCTGCACACCCGCACCGAGATGCTCGACCTCGTGGTCAAGGACGGCGTGGCCTGCGGCATCGTCGTGCGCGACATGGTCACCGGCCAGGTCACCTCGCACTCGGCCCACGCCGTGCTGCTCGCCACGGGCGGCTACGGCAACGTCTTCTACCTGTCGACCAACGCCAAGTACTCCAACGCCACGGCCGCGTGGCGGGCCCACCGGCGCGGCGCGCTGTTCGCCAACCCCTGCTACACGCAGATCCACCCGACCTGCATCCCGGCGAGCGACGAGTTCCAGTCGAAGCTCACGCTGATGTCGGAGTCGCTGCGCAACGACGGGCGCATCTGGGTGCCGGTCGACCCGGACGACCAGCGGTCGCCCGACCAGATCCCCGAGTCCGAGCGCGACTACTTCCTCGAACGGAAGTACCCGAGCTTCGGCAACCTGGTGCCCCGCGACGTGGCGTCCCGCAACGCCAAGACCGCGGTCGACCAGGGCAAGGGCGTCGGCCCGCTCAAGAACGGTG
>CAYUXB010000229.1:0-6527 GCA_964448525.1 uncultured Acidimicrobiaceae bacterium | reverse complement strand
CATCGCCGGCTCGGTGAAGGACCGCTACCACACGCTCGAGATCAAGCGCCTGGGCGGCATCCTGATCAAGGCCCCGCGCCTCGGCTGGATCCTCGGCTTCTCGGCGATGGCCTCGCTCGGCCTGCCCGGCCTGGCCGGGTTCTGGGGCGAGTTCCCCGCCATCCTCGCCACCTACCAGCCGGCCGCCGGCCTGAACGAGGGCCTGTTCCGGGTCTACATGGTGATCGCCGCCATCGGCACGGTGTTCGCCGCCGGCTACCTGCTCTGGCTCTACCAGCGCACGGCCTTCGGGACACCGACCGAGGAGTTCGCGGAGGAGGACATCCCCGACGTGACCGCTCCCGAGTGGATCGCCTGGGTGCCGATGCTCGTCCTCATCCTGGCGATCGGCATCTTCCCCAACATCGTCTTCGGGGTCAGCGACGGCCAGATGACCTCGGTCGCCGACTCGATCGCCGCCGCGGTCGGCGGCTGATCGGCCATGACCGTGCTCGCCTCCGTCAGCGCCCTCGCCTCGGTCGCCCAGGCGGCCCAGGACGACTTCGTCTCTCCGACGGTCGACTGGCACGCGCTCGCCCCCGACCTCGTGGTCGTGGGCGTGCTGTGCCTGGTGCTGGTGGCCGACCTGTTCCTGCCGGACGACCGCAAGGCCATCCTGCCCTCCCTCGCCGGTCTCGGCCTGCTCGGCGCGCTCATCCCGGTGCTCACCCTGGCTCTCGACGGGGCGGACCGCACGATGTTCGGCGGCGCCTACGCCGTCGACAACTTCGCCCTGGTGCTGAAGGCGCTGTTCCTCGTGGCCGGCTACATCGTCGTGCTGCAGTCGACGAACTACATCGCCGAGGGCGATTACGCCGAGGGTGAGTACTACTTCCTGCTGCTGGCCTCGATCCTGGGCATGACGCTCATGGCGTCGGCCCGCGACCTGATCACGATCTTCGTGGCGCTCGAGCTGCTCTCGATCCCCGCCTACCTGCTGGCCGGGTGGCGCAAGCGCGACCCGCAGGGCAACGAAGCAGGCGTCAAGTACTACCTGATGGGCGTGTTCGCGACGGGCATCCTGCTGTACGGCATGTCGCTGGTCTACGGCGTGGCCGGCACCACCCTCCTGTCCGGCATCAACGAGGCGCTCGCCACGGGCGAATCGGTGCCCATGATCAGCCTCGCCCTGGTGCTGATCATCGGCGGGTTCGCGTTCAAGGTGTCGGCGGTGCCGTTCCACACCTGGGCGCCCGACACCTACGAGGGTGCGCCGACGCCGATCACCTCGTTCCTGTCGGTGTCGTCGAAGGCGGCCGGCTTCGTGGCGCTGCTGCAGCTCATCGTCATCGGCTTCGCCGGCCAGGCCGAGGTCGTGCGCCCGCTCGTGTGGGTGCTGGCCGTGCTGTCGATGACCATCGGCAACCTGGTCGCGCTGCGCCAGACCAACCTGGTGCGCATGCTCGCCTACTCGGGCATCTCGCAGGCCGGGTTCATCCTGGCGCCGCTGGCGGTCGTCGGCCAGATCGGCGATTCGACGGTGACCTCGGTCGTCACCTACCTGCTCATCTACTCGGCCATGAACCTCGGTGCGTTCACCGTCGTCATGGCGGTGGCCCGAAAGACGGGCAGCGCCGAGATCAGCAGCTTCGGCGGCCTGATCAACTACGCGCCCTCGCTCGCCGTGCTGATGACGGTCTTCATGTTCGCCCTGGCGGGCATCCCGCCGCTGGCGGGCTGGTTGGCGAAGTTCGTGGCGTTCCGCGCGGTCATCGACGCCGACACGTCCTGGGCTTACACGCTGGCGGTCATCATGGCGATCAACACCGTGGTGTCGCTCGCCTACTACGCCAACGTGGCCCGGGAGATGTGGATGAACCCCGCGCCCGACGGGGACGAGGCCCCCGTGCGGGTGCCGGTGTCGCTGCGGGCGGCCCTGACCATCACCGGTGTGCTCACCATCGCCTTCGGCGTCACCCAGTGGGCGACCGAGCTGGGCGACATGGCCAATTTCGTGGCCTCGGCCACGCCGTAGACCCAGCCGCCCACCAGGGCCGCGTTGCCCACCCGGGCCGCGTTGCCCACCCGGGGGCGGCGCAACCGCGCTGCCCACCCGGGCTGCGCTGCCGGCCGGTCAGCTCTCGCCGAGGGTGAGTTCGGCGAGAGCGACGAGCACGTCGTCGTCGGCCACCGGCACGCCGAAGGGCGGGCGGGAGTCGACGAACAGCACCGTGTCGCCGCTGCGCACGATCAGCGCGGCCCGTCGGCTGCCGAACGTCGTGTCGATGAAGGCGTCGTCGCCGAGGCCGTCGACCGGCCGGAGGTCCTCGGCGTCGCGCACCGTGCGGAACTCGTCGAAGAGGTCGATGCCGGCATCGACGGGCGTTCCGGTCGACACCGTGTACTCGTGCGGTTCGTCTTCACCGTCGACGGCGATGTCGAAGATGCAACCGTCGGCGACGTAGTCGAACGACGTGCCGTCGCCGCGCCCGAACTCGGGGGTGCCGCCGTACTGGCCGATGTCGGTCACCTCGCCGAGGACGGCACCCACGGCGTCGTCGGTGAGCGCCGCGCAGGGCGAGGAGGGGTCGAAGCCTGCGCCCGCAGCGTCGGCGCCGGCAGCAGCCTCCGGCGCGTCGGTACCCTCGTCGGCGCTGCTGGTCTCGGAGTCGTCGTCGCCACCGCCGCATGCGCCGAGCGCCAGGGCGCACGCGGCCGCCAGCATGGCGATGAGCGCGGTCGGTCGGATCTGTTCCTGTCCAGCCATGAGCTCGACCCTACTGGTGGGGCGGAAGTGATCGGAGCGCCTCGGCTCCGGCACGGAGCGCGTTCCGTGCCGCAGCTGCGATGCTGGACGACCATGTGCCCCACCGCTCGCGTCCTCCGCTCGTGATGCCCACCGGGCCGACCACAACGGTCGCCGACGAGATCCGGCGCCACGGCCCGCTGCCGGTCGAGCGGGTGCTCGACCTCGCGCTGTACGCCACGGCGGGCGGCTTCTACGAGACGGGCGGCCGGGCGGGGGGACGGCACGGCGATTTCCTCACGAGCCCTGAGGTCGGTGCGCTGTTCGGCGCCGTGGTGGCGCGGGCGCTCGACTCCTGGTGGCGCGCGATGGGCTCGCCGGACCCGTTCGTGGTGGTCGAGGCCGGCGCGGGCCCGGGCACGCTGTGCCGCACGGTGCTGGCCGCAGCACCTGCCTGCGCCCCTGCCCTGCGGTACGTGCTGGTGGAGCGGTCCGCGTCGCAACGCCGCCTGCACGCAGAGAAGGTGCGCCTGGAGGAGCCTGCACTGGCGTTCGCCCCCGTCGATCCCGACACCGAGTCACCGGTCGGTTCACCATCCGGTCCGATCTGCGTGAGCACGACCGAGCTGCCCCGCGTCGCGGGCTCGGCCGTGGTGCTCGCCAACGAGTTGCTCGACAACCTGCCGTTCGGGCTGGCCGAACGCGGTGCTGGCACCTGGTGGGAGGTGCGGGTGGATCTCGCCCCCGCGGGCGAGGCCGCCGGCGACGGCGTCCTCGTCGAGCGGCTGGTGCCGCTGGACCCCACCCGGTCGGCGACACTCGACCGGTTGGCCCCGGCGGCGGCAGCCGGCGCCCGCGTCCCGTTGCAGGAGGCGGCCCGCGCCTGGCTGCGCGAGGCGCTGACCGTCGCCGGGCCGGAGGGACGGGTGGCGGTGGTCGACTACGCGTCGACCACGGCGGAACTGGCGGCCCGACCGCAGCACGAGTGGGTGCGTACCTACCGGGGTCACGCCCGGGGCGGTCCGCCGCTCGCCGATCTCGGCACGCAGGACGTCACCTGCGAGGTCGCCGTCGACCAGCTCGCCCTCGTGCGTCCGCCCGCCTCGAACGACAGCCAGGCCGACTGGCTGCGTGGCCACGGCATCGACGATCTGGTGGCCGCCGCCCGCAGCACCTGGGCCGAGCGCGCCCACATCGGCGACCTGGCCGCGCTGGCGGCGCGCAGCCGCGTCGCCGAGGCGGACGCCTTGTGCGATCCGGCGGGGCTGGGCGCCTTCCGCGTCCTCGAGTGGACGGGCTGAACGGCGGGATCTCAGCCGATGATCTTGCGGAAGCCCGCCTCGTCGTGCGGGGGCGGGGGCGGTTCGTCGAGCATGCGCTCGATGCCGGCGATGATGAAGTCGATCCCCAGCTCGAACTCGGCGTCGTAGTCCGTCGGCTTGAGCCCGAGGATCCCCGCCAGGTGGGGAAACCGGCGGCTGTCGACAGGAGGTCGCTCGACCGGGGTGGACGGCCGGGGCCGCAGCTCGTCGCCCACCTGCTCGGCGACGTGGCCCTGGGTGAAGCCGGCGATGATGCCGAGGACCCGGTCGGCCATCGACAGGTCGAGCCCGACCGAGCGCAACTCGGCCACCGCCGAGTCCACGAAGGCGGCGATGCCTTCGGTCTCGAGCGGGCGCCGGGCAACGAGGCGGACGACGTTCGGGTGGGCGAGCAGCACCTTGCGGTAGACCGCGGCGTGCCGGCGCAGGCGCACCTGCCAGTCGCCCGGCCCGGGGGCGATCAGCGGCATCTCCCGGAAGATCTGCTCGACGACACCCTCGAGAAGATCCTCCTTGCTGTCGACGTAGCCGTACAGCGACATCGCTTCGACACCCAGCTCGCGACCCAGCCGGCGCATCGTCAACGCCTCGACACCCTCCTCGTCGACCAGGGCGAGCGCCGCACGGAGGACGCGCTCTCGGGACAGCGGGGTGCGTCGCGGCATCGCAGAGACCTTGACACGCGAAGGCCGGGCGGGGCCACCATCCGCCTGGCGGGACGGTTCTGCCGACTGGCGGCGGCACACCCCGGTCGGCGGCTCACGGCCAGTCGCGTCCCGGTAGGCTCGCGCCGGTTTCGTCCACGATCCACGAGGGGGAGCGCCATGGCGCAGCAGCCGCAGCCGGCGACAGGGGATGACGTGCCGCAGGGCGCGGCGATCGAGGACTACCTGGTCGAGGACCGCACGTTCCCACCGCCCGCCGAGTTCGCGGCCGACGCCCTGGTCAGCGGCGCCGAGATCTACGACGAAGCCGACACCGACTGGCAGGGGTTCTGGGCCCGGCAGGCCGCCGACGTGGTCTCCTGGTACGACGAGTGGCACACGGTGCTCGACTGGCAGCAGCCGTTCGCCAAGTGGTTCGTCGGCGGCACGCTCAACGCGTCGTACAACTGCCTCGACCGGCACGTCGAGGCCGGCCAGGGACAGAAGGTCGCCTACCACTGGGAAGGCGAGCCCGGTGATCACCGCACCGTCACCTACGCCGACCTGCTCGACGAGGTCCAGCGCTTCGCCAACGTGCTCAAGGACCTCGGTGTCGCCCGAGGTGACCGGGTCGCCATCTACATGCCGATGATCGTCGAGCTGCCCGTGGCGATGCTGGCGTGTGCCCGCATCGGGGCGCCGCACTCGGTGGTGTTCGGCGGCTTCTCGGCCGACTCGTTGGCCGATCGCATCGACGACGCCCAGTGCAAGGTGCTGGTCACGGCCGACGGCGGCTTCCGGCGGGGCCAGGCCCACCTCCTCAAGCCGATCGTCGACGTGGCGTTGGCCACGTCACCGTCGATCGAGCACGTCGTCGTCGTCGATCGCGTGTCGAGCCACGCGGATGCCGGCGGCGTCTCGGTCGACATGACCGAGGGCCGCGACCGCTGGTACCACGAGCTGATGGCCGACGCCGCCCCGGTGTGCGAACCCGAGCGGATGGACAGCGAGGACCTGCTCTACCTGCTCTACACCTCGGGCACGACGGCGAGGCCCAAGGGCATCATGCACACCACGGGTGGCTACCTCACCCAGGTCGCGTACACCCACAAGTACGTGTTCGACCTGAAGCCCGAGAGCGACGTCTACTGGTGCGCGGCCGACATCGGCTGGGTCACCGGCCACAGCTACATCGTCTATGGGCCCCTCACCAACGGCGCCACCAGCGTCATCTACGAGGGCACGCCCGACACCCCGGGCAAGGACCGCCTGTGGGACATCGCGGAGCGTTACGGCGTGACGATCCTGTACACGGCGCCGACGGCCATCCGCACGTTCATGAAGTGGGGCACGCAGGAGCCGGAGCGCCACGACCTGTCCAAGCTGCGGCTGCTCGGCTCGGTCGGCGAGCCCATCAACCCCGAGGCGTGGATGTGGTACCACACTCACATCGGCGGCGGCCGCTGCCCGGTCGTCGACACGTGGTGGCAGACCGAGACGGGCGCCATCATGATCTCCCCCCTGCCGGGCGCCACCACGCTCAAGCCGGGCTCGGCCACGTTCCCTCTTCCCGGCATCGGGGCCGAGGTGGTCGACGGGCAGGGCACTCCGGTCGGCAAGGGCGGCGGCTACCTCACGCTCACCCGCCCGTGGCCGGCGATGCTGCGCGGCGTCTACGGCGATCCCCAGCGCTACCACGACACCTACTGGTCGCGGTTCCCCGGCAGGTACTTCGCGGGCGACGGAGCGAAGATCGACGAGGACGGGTACCTATGGCTGCTGGGACGCGTCGATGACGTGATGAACATCTCCGGGCATCGCATCTCGACCACCGAG
>CAYUXB010000228.1:0-6622 GCA_964448525.1 uncultured Acidimicrobiaceae bacterium | reverse complement strand
CGTGGCCCCGCTGCTCATCGGGTGGGCCAACCCGCTGGCGCCCGACTGGTGGTCGTTAGCGGCGTGGGGCGTGGTGTCGACGCTGGTGGCGGTGGTGGCCGCTGCGTGGCCCGCCCGTCGGGCGGCGCGCACCGAGATCGTCCCGGCCCTGCAGCACGAATGATCCCGAATGACCGCCGTTCACGTCGCCCCACGGCCGGTTGACGCTGTTCACTTACGGCGTAAGATCGCCGACCTCGACCGGCTTGGGGCCGGTCGGGGCAAGGGGGGGACATGAAACGGTTGGCATTGATCCTGGCCGTCGTGGCGGCTCTGGTGGGCTGCGACAAGGCCGGTATGACGCTCCAGCCGCCGGAGGGCACCATCGTCGACACCGAGACGGTGACCGTCACGGGTGAGCTGCCCGCTGAGGCGGTACCCGGCGGCACGGTCGTCGTCAACGACGTGACGGGCACGTTCACCGGCAGCCACACCTGGACCGCGGACATCCCCGTGAGCCCGGTCGGCTACGTCACGGTCGTCGAGGCCACCTACACCGAGCCCGACGGCGGCCGCTACGTGCAGCGCTCCGCGCTGATCAACGGCCCCAAGATCGACGATGGCGAGCTCTCGCCCGACGGCGTGGGCATGCGCTTCACCAACACGGGCCTGGCGGGCCTCGGCCCGGTCATCAACGACCTGGCCGGCTCGTCGTTCGACATCAGCGGCCTGATCCTGGCGCAGGACCCACTCATCGCGCCGACCGACGCGGGCGCCGGCGTCACCATCACCGGCAAGGCGTACGAGGCCGGCAGCTCCGGCGTGAGCATCGCCGCGTCGAGCAGCGAGTCCGGCGTCACGACCGACATCGCGGTCAGCGACCTGTACATCGGCCTCGACCTCCAGCTCAGCGGCCTGATCAGCGGGGCGTGCAAGCTCGAGATCGACGTGCCGACGGCCGCCATCTCCACCACCTTCGACTTCGCGCCCGACGCGGCGGATCCGAGCATGGTCGACGTGAACCTCGTGGGCTCGCCCACCGTGGCGACCGAGGGCGTCGGCTACGAGTTCATCTCCGGCGTGTGCGACCCGAGCACCCCGCTGCTCGGCAGCATCATCGACAGCCAGGCCGGCAGCGCCATCGAGGGCACGATCACCGGCGGCTTCTCGACCCAGCTCGCCGACCCCGACGGCGCCGGCCCACTCGACTCGCCGATCGCGGATGCGATCGAGACCGCTCTGTCGCAGATCTCCATCGCCGGTTCGGTGGGCGACGCGGTCAACGCGACCCTGAACGCGCCGTTCACGCAGATCAACGAAGGCGACGACGCCATCGACTTCCGCGCGGATGCCGACTTCATCTCCAGCTTCGGCACCGGCCCCAACGAGTGCGTGCAGCCGCCGCACGCACCGGACTTCACCTCCAGCTTCGACGTGGAGGGCACCTACCCGACGCTCGGCGGCACGACGCCGGGCGGCGAGCCGTACGGGCTCGGGCTGGTCATCTCGTCGTCGGCCTTCAACCAGCTGCTGTCGGTGATGACCGAATGCGGCCTGCTCAACCAGGACCTGACCGAGATCCCACTCGGTGGGGCCACGCTGCCGGTGAACTCGTCGATCCTCGCCGCCCTCGTCCCCGAGTTCGGCACCAAGCTCCCGGCGAACACGCCGATGCTGATCCGGATCGACCCGCAGGCGGCGCCGTTCCTCACCGACGCGGCCGCCGGCCCCGGCGGCGAGACCGCGGAGCTGATGCTCGCCGATCTGCACGTCGACTTCGTCCAGCCCGTCGAGGCGACCGAGGAGACGCCCGCCGGTGAGGTGAACTGGCTGTCGCTCGCGGTCGACGCGCCGCTGGGCTTCGACCTCGCCTTCGACGCCGACAACGGCGTGCTCGCCCCGACCATCACGCCCCCGGCCGGTTCCGCCGTGACGACGCGGGTGCTGAGCAACTCGGTCGGCGCGGACGAGGACGCGGTCGAGGCCGTCTTCTCGGAGCTGTTCCCGAACTTCGTCGGCGGGCTGAGCTCGTCGTTCTCGGCGTTCCCGCTGCCCGGGTTCCTGGGTCTCGACCTGTCGGTGATCGAGGTGGCGCGTGACGACAACTCCTACGTCCTCTACGCCAACCTGAACCCGGTGCCGCAGACGCGGCTCGAGAACGTGACCGTCACCGACCTGAGCACGGCGGACTACGCCACCGACTCCGTCGCCTTCGACTCGCGCGAGTGGCGGCACCGGCTGCGCCAGCAGGTGTCCGCCACCGAGGTGTCGGTGAACCTCGACGCCGTGATCGGCGCCGACGCCTGCTGCACCGTCGACGACGAGACGGCGACAGCGCACGCCGGCTACCAGGTCGCGCTCGACGTGGTGCCCGCCGACGGGCAGACGTGGCAGCTCGACATGTCGCAGTTCATCAAGGGCGCGCACACCGCCGTCTCCGACGGCACCGGCGGCGGCCACGGAGCCCAGAGCAACATCTCGACGGTGACCGGGCGCTACCAGGTCGACGGCGGGGCGTGGCAGACGTTCAGCTTCGACGTGGGCAGCGACGGCAACCCGAACGAGACCACGCCGTGGCAGGGCGGCTGGTGCGCGTGCGCCTTCCACGAACCGTTCATCGGCAGCAGCGCCGCCAGCATCCAGGGCACCGCCGCCCAGTCGGTGGTCGTCGAGTTCGGCTTCGACCTGACCGCCTGGTCCGACTCGAACCTGGCCTTCCCGGCCAGGCAGGGCCGCGAGAGCGCGATCCGCCTCGGGGCGAACGACTCGCTCACCAACGGCTTCACGGCGGGCGACTACCCGGGCTCGGGCAACCGCAGCATCGCGGACGACGGCCACTTCGCGACGCTCACGCTGACCACGGTCGGGTAACCCCGCCGCGACAGCACATCACGGGGGCGTCCCATCCGGGGCGCCCCCGTGCGCGTGTGCGCCCGGTACGCCCGGCTCACCCCGCGGTCAGCACTGCCAGGTCACGCAATCCCGCGGCGCGGGGATGATCACCGTCGTGACCTCGGACTCGTGCACGACGTTGTAGGTGACGCTGCCGAGCAGCCGCTGGGGGAGCGCACCCAGCCCGCGTGACCCGAGCACGACGCACACCGGCGACTCGACACCGCTGGCGGTGCGGATCACGTCGGCGGGCGCGCCCTCGTGGAGCGCCGTCCGGTGGCTCAGGTCGCGGAGGCGCAACGGGGCGCACCACTCCTCCTCGAGGCGTTGCTGGACCTCCGCGGCGAGGCTCGCTCGCTCGTCGTGGGACGGATCGGCCACAGGCAGCTCGAGGGCGTGCACAGCGACGACCTCGGTGGAACCGGGCTGCGCCATGCTCGCCGCCCACCGCACCGCGCGCGACGCGCCGGCAGATCCGTCGACGCCGACGACCATCGTCCACGAGGATTCGGGGGCCGGCATGTCGACCTGCTGGTCGGGAACGATGGCGACGGCCCGCGGCGGGCGCTCCGTGAGCTGCTGGCTCACGGACCCCAGCAGGTGTCGGAGTGCGCCACCGGCGCCGCGCGCGCCCACCACCAGCAGGCTGGAATCGATCCGGGCGGCTTCCTTCAGGAGCTCGTTGACGACGGTGCCCGACAGCACGCGGGATTCGGGAGCGATGCTCGCCTGGGCCAGCTCGCGATGGACGAGCGCATCCAGGTGGAGCTGGGTCGTGGCCTCGATGTCGGGAGTGACCGGGGCGTCGGAGGTGACGGGGGTCGCCTGCGTGGCGTCGTCGCCGAGGAGGGAGCCGAGCGGCTCGCCGCGCTGCCACACGTTGACGACGTGCAGGCGGCAGTGGGTGGCGGCGGCGAACCACGCCGCCCAGCGAAGGGCTGTGAGCGAGCCTTGCGAGCCGTCGATGCCAACGAGGATGTTCCGGATGCCTCACGAGGCTAGTGCCCCTGTCCATGCTGTCCTGTCCATGAACGTTCGCCCTGCCGGGTGGTGTCAGGTCGATCGTCGCTGCGGTGTCACGCCCGGGGCCCCTCGGCCGTCATGGGTGCAGTCTCCCGACCCGCACCAGGAGGAACCATCGTGAAGGTCTTCGTCACCGGAGCCACCGGCGTTCTCGGCCGCCGCGTCGTCGCCGGCCTGCTCGGCCGTGGCGGCCAGGTCACCGCCGTCGCCCGCACCGCCGGAAAGGCCGCGGCGCTCGATCGTCTCGGCGCCACGCCTGCCGAGGTGAGCCTGTTCGACCACGACGCCCTCGCCGCGGCCGTCGCCGGCCACGACGTCGTCGTCAACCTGGCCACCGCCATCCCCACCGGCGAACGGGCCAACGACCTCGCCGCGTGGGACGAGAACGACCGCATCCGCCGCGAGGGATCGCGCAATCTCGTCGATGCCGCGCTCGAGGCCGGCGCCGGGCGGTACGTGCAGGAGTCGATCACGCTCCTCTACGCCGAGGGTGGCGACGGTCGGCTCGATGAGTCGGCACCGGTCGAGCCGACGGCCATCACCGCCTGCGCCCTGGCCGCCGAGGCCGAGGCCGCCCGCTTCACCGCCACGGGTGGGGGCGAGAGCGTGGCCCTGCGCTTCGCCTACCTCTACGGCCACGACAGCGCCCACACCGTCGATGCCATCGCCGCGGCCCGGGCGGGCGCGCCGTTCGAGATCGGCCCGCCTGACGCTTACCGACCCGTGGTGACGAACGATGATGCCGCGGCCGCCGTCGTCGCCGCCTTCGACGCCCCCGGCGGGCTCTACAACATCGCCGACGATCGCCCGCTGACCCGATCCGAGCACGTCGACGCCCTTGCCGGCGCTCTCGGCGGCGACGTCGGGCTCGCCCCGCCTCTGGACATCGAGATGCCGGCGACGGCAGCGATGCTCGTGCGCTCGCAGCGGGTGACCAGCGAGCGGTTCCGCGAGGCGACAGGCTGGCGGCCGCGGTACCCGAGTGCGCACGAGGGTTGGCCGGCGGTGCTGGCGGTGCTGGCGGCGCTGTGATCGGGCCGGCAGCCCTGCGGCGGCTTCGTCGTGTGCTCAGCGCGATGACCGGGCCAGGGACGCTATGACGGGGGCCGTGACCGCCGACGCCCTGGCCGAGGATTTCCTCGAACTGCGCCCTCGCCTGATGGGCGTCGCCTACCGGCTGCTCGGCAGCGCCTGGGACGCGGAGGACGTGGTGGCCGAGGCGATGGTCCGCTGGCTGGCGGTCGATCGCGCCGAGATCCGCGAGCCCGTGGCCTTCCTGACGACCGTGGTCACCCGCCTGGCGCTCGACCAGCTGCGGTCGGCCCGGGCGACCCGTGACAGCTACGTGGGGGAATGGTTGCCCGAGCCGGTGGCCACCGGGCGCGGCGTCGCGCCCCTCGACACGCTGGAGCGCCGCGAGGACGTGTCGTTGGCGACGCTCCGGATGATGGAGGCGCTGTCGCCACCGGAGCGTGCGGTGCTGGTGCTGCACGAGGCGTTCGGCATCCCGCACGCCGAGGTGGCCGCGGTCCTCGACATCACCGAGGACGGCGCACGTCAGCACCTGCGCCGGGCCCGGTCGCGCCTCGACCAGGGCCGGCCGCGCTTCGACGCCGACCCGCACGAGCACGGCGAGCTGTTCGAGCGGGTGCTGGACGCCTTCGAGCGTGGCGAGATCGCCGGGCTCGAGGCGGTCCTGGCAGCCGATGTCGTGGCCTACAGCGACGGCGGCGGCAAGGCCCGAGCGGCCCGGTATCCGATCGTCGGCACGGACGCCGCCTCGCGCTTCTTCACTGCGCTCCGCCGACGGTTCGCCGTCGCCGAGGTGCGCCGCGTCGAGGTCAACGGCGCGCCGGGTGCACTGTTCCGCTTCGGCCGCCAACTCCAGGTGCTGACCGTCGCCGTCGGCGGTGGCCGCATCCGCGAGATCGACTCGGTCATGAACCCGGACAAGCTGCGCTACATCCAGCGACAACTCGCCGCCGACTGAGCCGGCGAACCCGCCCGCAGACGGTCAGGCGCGGATGTCGACCGGGCGGCTGACCTCGGCGAAGAAGTCGCCGCCCTTGTCGTCGACCACGACGAACGCCGGGAAGTCCTCGACCTCGATGCGCCAGACGGCCTCCATGCCCAGCTCGGGGTACTCGAGCACCTCGACCTTGCGGATGCAGTCCTGGGCCAGCCGGGCGGCCGGGCCGCCGATCGAGCCCAGGTAGAAGCCGCCGTGGCTCTTGCAGGCGTCGGTCACCCGCTGGCTGCGGTTGCCCTTGGCCAGCATGACCAAGCTGCCGCCCGCCGCCTGGAACTCCTCGACGTAGGCGTCCATGCGACCCGCCGTCGTCGGCCCGAAGCTGCCTGATGCCATGCCCTCGGGCGTCTTGGCCGGGCCGGCGTAGTAGACGCAGTGATCGCGCAGGTACTGCGGCATCCCCTCGCCGGCGTCGATCCGCTCTTTGATCTTGGCGTGGGCGATGTCGCGGGCGACCACCATCGGGCCCGACAGGGACAGCCGGGTCTTCACCGGGTAGCGGCTCAGCTCGGCCCGGACCTCGTCCATCGGGCGGGACAGGTCGATGCGCACGACGTCGTCGCCGAGCGCGGTCTCGTCGATCTCGGGCAGGAAGCGGGCCGGATCGTGTTCGAGCTGTTCGAGGTAGACGCCGTCGTGGGTGATCTTGGCGAGGGCCTGGCGGTCGGCCGAGCACGACACGGCGATGCCGACCGGGCT
>CAYUXB010000227.1:6289-6625 GCA_964448525.1 uncultured Acidimicrobiaceae bacterium | reverse complement strand
GCGGTCGTGGTCGAGAGGGTGGGCCGGGCCTTCGGCGGCCGTCCCGTCCTCACCGACGTGAACCTCACCATCGCCCCGGGCGAGTTCGTGGCCCTGCTCGGTCGCAGCGGCTCGGGCAAGAGCACCCTCCTGCGGGCGCTCGGCGGTCTCGACGGCGACTACGAGGGCACCGCGCTCGTGCCGACCCGGCGCTCGGTCGTGTTCCAGGAACCTCGGCTGCTGCCGTGGAACCGGGTCATCGACAACGTCACCGTCGGTCTCCCCAAGGGCAAGGCCACCGAGCGACGGGGCCGCACCGCCCTCGACGAGGTCGACCTCGCGGGCCACGCGCGGGCC
>CAYUXB010000227.1:0-6279 GCA_964448525.1 uncultured Acidimicrobiaceae bacterium | reverse complement strand
GACCCTGTCCGGCGGCGAGGCCCAGCGGGTGGCGCTGGCCCGGGCGCTCGCGCAGGAGCCGGAGCTGCTGCTGCTCGACGAGCCCTTCGGTGCCCTCGACGCCCTGACCCGCATCCGCATGCACGCCCTGCTGCAGGAGCTGTGCGCCCGCTACCGGCCGGCGGTCCTGCTGGTGACCCACGACGTGGACGAGGCCATCCTGCTGGCCGACCGGGTGATGGTGCTGGCGGACGGCGCCATCGCCTTCGACGGCCCGGTCGAGGTGCCGACACCCCGTTTGCGGGGCGACGCCGCCTTCGGTGCCCTGCGGTCGAGGCTGCTGGCCGAGCTGGGGGTGGACGAGGCTGCCGAGGGCGCCCGTGGCCGTGGGGCCTGACGGACCGACCTCCGGCGTCCTGTGCGAACGGCGACCCTGACGGGCCGTGCCCCACTGACGGGTGCGGGTTCGCAGGACGGGTCAGAGCTCGCCCGGGACGCCGTCCCGGGCGAGCGCGGCGTTCGACCATCCCGGTTCGCCGGTCAGCTCGGCGCCGAACCAGTCCGGGGTGACGAACGCCTCGGCGTCGTCCTGCGAGGCGAACTCGACCTCGACCACGGCGAGGCCCGCCAGGCGTCCCGCGTACAGGTCCAGCTCCGCGGTGCGGGGGCCGACGGGGATGCGGTGGCGGGTCTTCTCGACGGTGCGCTCGCCGGCGAGGCTCCACAGCTCGTCGAAGCGGGTCCGGTCGATGGCGACCTCGACCTCCGCCCGCACGAGGCCCCGGCCGCCCTTGACGGTGAGGGTGCAGGCCCCGTCCTCGTCGCGGACGCGCACCTCGACGTCGCCGTCGACCGCGACGTATCCCTGGCGCAGCCCGGCGCCGGGCCCCCGGACCTCCTCGTCGGGCACGCGGGCAACCCGGAACTTGCGCTCGATCTCCACCATTCCCGATTTTCTACGCGGTTCTGGTCGCTCCAGCGACCAGAACCGCGGGCGAAATCGCGTCCTTGCCGGTCAACGCAGGATCATCAGGTCGAGCGCGACCGGTTCCGGCGGGCGGCCGGCGGCGATCGCCTCGTCGATGGCCCGCAGTCCGGCCGCGAACTCGTCGTCGGAGAGGTGGACGAGGGCGGTGTCGGCGACCCGCTGGTGGGGGAGGACCTCCCGCCAGACCGACAGATCGATGTGCCGTTCCTCCACCTGCCCGATCCCCCCGAACCCGAATCCGGCGCCGGCGAACGCCTCGCGCACCGCGTCGACCGACGGGAACCGGTCGAGCGCCCGCCGGCTGCCCGGGAAGTAGCGCACCATCGGGATGCCCCCGTACCGCCCGGGGAACGCGTTGCGAACGAGGACCGGCGCGCCCGGCGCCATCGCCCGCCGCAGGTCGCGGGCGCACGCGTCGAGGTCGCCCACGTGGTGGATCACCGTCGACAGCCACGCGCCGGCCCCGGCACCGTCCCGCACGGGCAGCGCACCGGCCTGCCCGCCGACCGTGAGGGTCGCCCCGCCGGTCGCGGCGACGGACCGCATCCCGGCCGCGGGCTCGATGGCCAGCACCGCCCGGCCCGTCCACGCCGCCAGGCACCGCGACCAGACCCCGGTGCCGGACCCGACATCGAGCACGGGACCGTCGGGCGCATCCGCCAGCTCGCGTCGGACCGGCTCTTCGTAGGCCGCCGTGCCGGTCGTCCGCCCCCGCGTGCGCTGGTAGCGCGCACCTTGCCGCTCGTAGTCGACGCCGGGCGAGGATGCGGCCACGCCGCAGTCTGGCACCGATCACCCCCGGCCTACCCCCATGGTCCCCTGCTCGCGCCGCGAAGGCGTCCAGCGCGCCGAGGACTTCGGGAGCCGCCCAGCGGCAGTTCCGGTGCCGGCCCGAGACCTGGGACAGGACGTTCGCACGGAGGAGCAGGTCGCTCGCGTCGTTCACCACCCCGCGCCGACAGGCCGAGATCCCGCTTCCGACGGGGCTCCGTCCAGGCGAGACGTCGTGGCCCGGATCACCGGAGTGAAAATCCCGCCGTGGGGCGGACGTGTCCGTGTCATCGTCAGGCCCATGGCGTCCGTGTCGTCCCGCCTCGATGTCCCGATGCTCGCAGGGCGGCTCGTGCGCCTCGAGCCGCTCGGTCTCGACCACGTCGACGGCCTGGTCGCCGCCGCCGGGGAGGACGGTGCGACCTACGGCTACACGACCGTGCCGCGCTCCAGGGACGCGATGCGAGCGCACATCGAGACCCTCCTCGCCGCGCAGGATGCCGGGGAGGACGTCCCCTTCGCCCAGGTGGCTGTCGACGGGGGACAGGCCGTCGGCATGACGCGCTACCTGACGGTCAGGCGGACGGCGGGCGCAACCGTGCCGTTCGCCGTCGAGATCGGTGGGACCTGGCTGGCGGCGAGTGCCCAGCGCAGCGGCGTCAACCGGGAGGCGAAGATCCTCCTCCTGACGTGGGCGTTCGACCGTTGGGACGTCATGCGGGTCGATTTCAAGACCGACGCTCGCAACGAGCGGTCACGCACGGCCATCGAGGGACTCGGCGCGACCTTTGAGGGCGTCCTGCGCAACTGGCAGCCGTCGCACGTCCCCGGCGAGGAGGGTCGGATGCGCGACAGCGCCATGTTCTCGATCACCGCGGCCGAGTGGCCGCGCGTCAGGGAGGACCTGACCCGCCGGCTGGTCGCACCGTGACGAGCGCGGGGCCGGACCCGGTCGAGCCCGGTCAGCGGACCCGGGCGGTGGGGCATGTCCGCCCTGGGTCCGGGCGCTCCACCGCGCCCCCGACGTGACCGCAGCCAGCCATCGTCGGTCCGTGGCGTCAACCAGCTCGCCGGGGGGACTGCCGGCTGCGATGAGTTTCGGGCCCCGCCGGCGTCGTCATGGGGACCGGCGACGAGCGCCGGTGGCGGGTTCCACGGAAGGAAACGTGACGATGTCACACGGTTTCACACCGATTCGCCGGGCGCGACGGTGCCTCGCCGCCGCAGGGTTGGCGGCGGTGCTGCTGGCCGCCGCAGTCGACGCCGGAGCGGAGGCCACGTCGGCGGGGGCGGCGACGGCCGAGCCGACGCCCGCCGAGCCTGTCGAGCAGGGCCGACGCACCTACACCGGCACGATCGACGGCGCCGACTACCGGGTCGAGATGCCCGAGGCGTGGAACGGCACGCTCGTGCTCTACAGCCACGGCTACTGGCCGACCACGTTCCCGCCACCCCCTGACATCGCCCTCGTCAACAGCCCGGAGACCGAGACCTGGCTGCTCGATCACGGCTACGCCCTCGCGGCATCGAACTTCCAGGGTGTCGCCGGCTTTCAGGTCGCCCGGGGCCAGCAGGACCAGATCGCCCTCCTGGACTGGTTCAGCGCGAACGTCGCCGCACCGGAGCGGACGATCTCGACCGGTCTGTCGATGGGCGGTTCGATCGCGGTCAACCTGGCCGAGCGGCACCCCGAACGGTTCGACGGCGTGATGACCGTCTGCGCCGGGTACGACCCGCAGAACACGTGGAACGCGGGGCTCGACGTCACCTACGCGGTCCGGACGCTGCTGCTCCCGGACACGGACCTCGATCTCGTACGGCCGGTCGATGCCGCCCGGGCCGCGGCGGACACCGCGGCGCTGTCGGAGGCCGTGACCACCGCTCTCACCACCGACGAAGGCCGGGCCCGGTTGGCGCTCGTCGCCTCGATGGCCAACATCACCGGCTGGTGGTCCGCGCTCGCGCCGCGCCCGACGGATCCGGACGAGGTGATCCGCCAGCAGGCGAACTGGATCCTCAACGCCTACGTCGGGGGGTTCGCCGGCCCGACCGCCCGGCTCGACCTCGAGAGCAAGGTCGGCGGCAACCCCTCGTCCAACGAGGGGGTCGACTACGGCCGCCAGCTCCTGCGGTCCGCCGGGACCCGCCAGGTCGTCGACGCGTACCGGGCCGCCGGGCTCGACCTGGGCGCCGACATCGACGCGCTGAACGCCGGCGCCCGCATCGAGGCGGACCCTGCTGCGGTGGCCTTCATGCGCGACACGAGCATCCCCCAGGGCGATCTGACGGTGCCGATGGTGTCGCTCCACTCGATCGGCGACAGCGGTGCGCCGCCCGATCAGGAGCGTTGGTACGCCGGTCAGGTGCGCCGCCACGGCGGCCGCGACCTCGTCCGGACGCTGTTCGTCGATCGGGGCCAGCACTGCTCGACCAGTGCGGCGGACGAGATCGTCGCCCTGCAGACGCTGGAGCGCAGGATCGACGAGGGGCGCTGGCCGAACACCTCGCCGCACCGGTTGAACGCGAGGGTGGCCGGCTTCGCTCCGGAGTACCAGGTGGTCACGGACTTCTCGACCTTCGTCGACCGTGCGTTCATGCCGCCGGCCTTCGTCCGCTACCTGCCGCCCCGGACGATGCGCCCGTCGCACTGACGCGGCGGTGATCTCGCGTCACGCGGTCGGGCCGGGTCGCCGCCGCTCGGCGGCTGCCGCGGGGTCAGCGGTCGAGGCCCACCAGCAGGTGCCGGGCCGCGCCGGCGAGGGCCTCGGCCGCGGGGGTGGCGGGCAGGCGGTCGAGATCGGCGAGCGCCCGGTCGACGTAGGCCCGGGCCTCGGTGATCGAGTCCGCCACCCCGTCGCCCTCGCGCACGATGACGAGCGCCCGCTCCTGGGCCTCCGGGGTGAGCGCGCCGCCGAGCAGCGAGCGCAGCTCGCCGCCGCCCGGGCCGTCGAACGCCCGCAGGACGGGCAGGTTGTAGATGCCCTCGGCCATGTCGTGGCCGGCGGGCTTGCCGAGCTCCTCGTCGGTCGCCACGACGTCGAGGATGTCGTCGACCACCTGGAACGCCATGCCGTAGTGCAGACCGAAGCCGGTGAGCGCGTCGATCTCGTCGCGGGGCAGGTCGGCCACGAGGCCGCCGATGCGGCAGGCGGTCGAGTAGAGGGCGGCCGTCTTGCCCTCGATGGCGGCCGCGTAGTCGGCGACGCTGCGGTCGACCTGGTAGGCGAACTGGAGCTCGCGCACCTCGCCCTCGCACAGGCGGCCGATGGTGGCAGCCAGCAGCCCGGCGACCTCGGTGCCGAGCGACGCGGCGAGCTCGGAGGCCCGGGCGAGGAGGAAGTCGCCGGACAGGATGGCCCGCAGGTTGCCCCACCGGGCGTTCACGCTCTCGACGCCGTGGCGCACGTCGGCCTCGTCGATGACGTCGTCGTGGTGGAGCGAGCCGACGTGCACCAGCTCGCAGGCGACGCCGCCGGTGACGGCGTCGTCGCTCACCGCCGTCGGGCCGGAGCCGGCGGTCGAGGACAGGGCCGCGAGGACGGGGCGCAACCGCTTGCCACCGGCCATCACCAGGTGCGACGCCATCTCGGTCATCGCCGCGTCACCGGACTCGACGGCGGCGGCCAGCCGCTTCTCGATCCGCTCGCGCAGCGACGCCATGCCGGGCAGGTCGAGCAGTGGGTTGGGGGAAGCCACGGCCAGACGCTAGGTGACCTGCGCCGGGACCCGAAACCGCGCCACCCTTCGCCCCGGGCGGGCGGCCCGGCGATCCCCACGCGGCCGGGCGCCGCGGGCGCCGGTGAGCACGGGGCGCGGTCGGGCCCGCGCGATCCGGTTACGAACCCGGGGTTCGCGGCTGCGGCGGCGTCGTCCTCCCCGAACACCTGTAGAGTTTCCCCACGGATCCCCCGACTGGCGGGAGGCAAGTCTCTTGTTCGAACGGTTCACCGACCGGGCACGACGGGTCGTCGTACTGGCCCAAGAGGAAGCCCGGCTCCTCAACCACAACTACATCGGCACCGAACACATCCTCCTGGGCTTGATCCACGAGGGTGAGGGTGTCGCGGCCAAGGCGCTCGAGTCGCTGGGCATCAGCCTCGAGGCCGTGCGCCAGCAGGTCGAGGAGATCATCGGCCAGGGCGGGTCGTCTCCCTCGGGTCACATCCCGTTCACGCCGCGCGCCAAGAAGGTCCTCGAGCTGTCGCTGCGCGAGGCGCTGCAGCTCGGCCACAACTACATCGGCACCGAGCACATCCTGCTCGGCCTCATCCGCGAGGGCGAGGGCGTCGCCGCCCAGGTGCTCAACAAGCTCGGCGCGGACCTCAACCGCGTGCGCCAGCAGGTCATCCAGCTGCTGTCGGGCTACCAGGGCAAGGAGCCGGTCTCGGCCGGCGGCCCGCAGGAGGGCCAGCCGTCCGGCTCGGCCGTGCTCGACCAGTTCGGGCGCAACCTCACCCAGGCGGCACGCGACTCCAAGCTCGACCCCGTCATCGGGCGCGAGAAGGAGATCGAGCGGGTCATGCAGGTGCTGTCCCGCCGCA
>CAYUXB010000226.1:0-6630 GCA_964448525.1 uncultured Acidimicrobiaceae bacterium | reverse complement strand
GTGCCGGCCTCGCGCCGCTTGGCGTCGTCGTCGAGCAGGAACCGGCTGGCGAGCGCCACGATCTGCGCCCGGTCGCGGCGCCAGAACACCGGTCGCCCCGTCAGGCCCCTTGACTCGTACCGTGCGCACACCTGCTCCGCGATGCGGCGGATCAGCGCATGGTCGTCGTCGGACCAGGCCTCGTCGGGCCGGGGCTGGCGTTCCGTCGGGCGGGCGAGCACGTCGGTGATGAAGTGCTCCAGCACCTCGTGGATCAGGCTGCCCCGATCGAGCGCCGACATCTCCAGCTGCTGCGCGGGGTCCTCCACGGGGTGGACGTCGAGCAGCCGCTCCCCGAAGTACGCGAACGGGCAACGGGCCCAGCCCTGCAGGCGCGTCGCCGACACGACGGCGTCGACGGGCGACGGCACCCCGACACCGGCGAGGTTGCCGTCGAAGCGGGTGAAGGCCCGGCTGCGGCGGGCGCGCACGACCGCCGCGCCCTGCTCCGTTCGGGCGTCGGCGACGCCGCGACCACCGGTGCGCAGCCGGTACTCCTGCGCCGTGGCCGGGAAGGCGCAGTGCGTCACACCGTGGGCGAAGGAGGGCACGCCCTCGATCCACGGAGCGGTGTGGCCGACGATGCGGTCCGAGGGGAGAGGCCTGCCCTCGAGCGCACCGGCGACCTCGGCCAGCCAGCGCGACGGCACCCGTTGGCTGCTGGCCCGCAGATCGCCCCGGGGCAGGCACAGCAGGTGGCGGTCGGCGGCCGTAAGGGCGGCGAGGACGCGGCGGTGGTCGCGCCCGACGCGCTCCCGGCGCAGGTCGAGCTCGCCCCCGGCGCGACGCCGGTCGGCGTCGGGGAGGAGCGCGTCGTCGCGGACCGGGGCGGGGAGCGTGCCCTCCGCCATGCCCAGCACCACGACCAGGTCGAGGTCGAGGCCGACGGCGAAGGACAGCGGCCCGACGAGCACGCCCTCGCCGAACCGGCCGACCCGGCCGATGTCGGCGTCGAGCTCCAGCTCGAGGGTGCGCCGGAAGACATCGAGGGAGGCCGGGCCGGCGATGCCGTCGAGCCCCGCCAGCCGCTCGAGGGCGGCGTCGATCTTCTCGGCCGCCTTGACCTCGTCGGCCGGCCAGTCGGCCAGCGCCCGCTCGCCGCCGACCACGAGGTCGACCAGGCTGCGCAGCCACGGCACGCGCTCGGCCCACGGCACCGACCGGGCCCGCGCCGCGCCGATGCCGTCGATGATCGCCAGCACCAGGTCACGCAACCGTCCGGCGCGCTCGGCTTGCCGTCGCGCGTGGCGCGCGCCGCCGGCGTCGCGCTCGTCGCCGGTCGCCTCGCTGTCGCGCGCCAGGCGCTCGTGGTGCTCGACGACCTGGACGAGGAGGTTGTCCCAGTCGGCCCGACCCGCGACGACCCCGGCCTGGCGGGAGAGGCGCTCCCACGCTGCGGTGGGGGCGGCGGCCGTGCCGTCGGCCGCGCGGGCGAGCAGGCCCATGACGTCGGCTCGACGGAAGTCGTGGTCGGGCAGCGCCAGAAGGTCGAGCACCGTGCGCCCGAGCGCGGTGGCGGCGAGGGGGCGGACGGCGGCCCCGTTGCGTGGGATGCCGGCCGCGGCCAGGTGCTCGTGCAGCAGCCGGCCGTAGGGGTGGGGTGACCCGAACAGGATGCCGATGCGCTCGAGCGGGGTGCCCGCCCGCACGGCGTCGATGACGCGCCGGACCGCGGCCCGGACCTCGTCGTCCGCGTCGGACGCGGTGAGGATGTGCGTGGTCGCCGGCGAGACGGGCAGTGGCGGGAGGGTGCCGGCCGCGAGCGCGGCGGGAGGGTCGATGCCCAGCCGCCCCAGCGTGCGGACCACCCCGGCGTCCGCATCGGCCCGACCCGTGACGCCGACCACCAGCGTGGTCGGGAGCCGGGAGGCGAGCGCCGCCAGCAGCTGCGCCTGGCCCCGGAGCAGGTCCTGGGGAAGGTGGATGACGACGTGGCCCAGATCCGCGGCGAGCCGGGCGGGATCGGCCCGCTCGACGGCGGCGACGGCTGCCGTCGTGAGATCGGACTCGTCGTACCACTCGGCCGCCAGCACCTGGCGCGCACGGCGGCACAGGTCGACGACGTCGTGCGGGCGGCGACCCGCGCCGGCGAGGGCGGACAGGCCGTCGGGCGACAGGTCGGACAGCTCGGCGTAGGAGGCCACGAGCGCCCGCTCGGTGGCGGGGTGGGCGGCGACCGGGGCGAACATGCCCGCGTCGTCGGCCAGCGCCCGGCGGAGGGCGGCGGCGATGACGGGTGTCGACACCGGGCGCCGGCCAGCGGCGGCCAGGGACGCCGCGCCCAGCAGCTCGGCCAGCCGGTAGGCGGTCAGGAACCCGACGGCCGCGACCCCGGTGCCCCCGGAGCCGAGGGTGCCCAACGCCCCGCTGGCCAGCAGGCGCCGGGCCGTGATGCCCACGTGGTTGCTCGGCACGATCACGGTGACAGGTGCGAGCGCGTCGCCGGCCTTGGCCGCGGCGACCGCGTCGCGCAGCGGGGTGAACGCCGGGCGACCGTAGGGGGTGGTGACGACCTCGGCGGACACGGGATTCAGGCTACGCACGCCCTGTGACAGTTTCGGGATCCTCGTCGGGCGTCGCCTCGGCCACCGCCCCGCCCCGGTTGGCCTGCACCGGTTCCTCGCCCTCGATGTTCGGTACCTCGATCGCGACCGTCACGGTGCCGTGGTTCTGCTCATGGCGCACCACGTTGTACGCGGACGCGTACACGATCAACCTCGCCGACAGCGCGAGCCAGGCCAGGATGGCGAACACGATCCCGAGAGAGCCGTACAGGGCCGAGGCGGAGGCGACCGCCCGCGGCACGTAGACGCCACCGGCCAGCTTCAGAACCTCGAGGCCCATCGCCCCCACGATCGCCCCCGGCAGGTGAGCGGACCACGGCACCGACACCGCGGTGAGCGTCCGGAACATCCAGACGAGGAGGATGGTGTCGACGACCAGCCCGAGGAGCATGGTGGGCACCACCGCCGGACCGGGCAGGGCCACAGCGGCCGGTCCGAGCGCCATCGACGTGAGGAACAGCAGCCCCGCGCCCACCAGCCACGCCAGGTCGACGAGCTTGGCCTTCCACCCCGGGCGGCCCTTGACCTGCCACGTGGCGTCGAGTGCCTGCTCGAGTGTGCCGACGACCCCGAGCCCCGCCCACAGCAGGCCGGCGAACCCGACGAGAGAGGCGGTGCGGCGGCTCTCCTCCGCCGTGTCCAGCACGTCGAGCACCTGCTCGGCCGCGCGGCCGGTCAGGCCCAACTGCTCGACGACCTCGGCCGGGAAGTCGCTCGACCCGTGGGTCACGAACCCGAGCACCGCCACGCCGACGAGCAGCAGCGGGAAGAGCGACAGGAATCCCGCCAGCGCGATCGACGAGGCCAGCGGGCCGCCCCCGACGTCCCCCACCCGCTGGTGCACCGCGAGCGGGGTGGTCATCCACGGGAACCGTTCACGGATCCAGTCGAGCACGTGCACACCTCGTCGGCAGGGGGGTCGGGTCCGTCGGCCTCACACCTAACCCCGTACCCGGTAGCGGGTAGCTTGCCCTGGTGATCCCCGACGGCATCGACCCCCAGCGCATCCCCAACCACGTCGCCTGCGTGATGGACGGCAACGGCCGCTGGGCCGAACGGCGGGGCCTCGCCCGCACCGACGGGCACGCCGCCGGTGAAGAGGCCCTGTTCGACACCATCGAGGGCGCCCGCGAGATCGGCATCCGCTGGCTGACGGCGTGGGCGTTCTCCACCGAGAACTGGCGTCGTCCCCCCGACGAGGTCCGGTTCCTGATGGGGTTCAACGAGTCGCTGCTGGTCCGTCGGCGCGACGAACTGCACGAGAAGAACGTGCGCGTCCGCTTCCTCGGCCGGCGCGACTGGCGGGTGCCGCGCCGCGTCCTGCGGCGCATGGACGAGACGACCGAGCTCACGCGCGACAACACCGGCATGACGCTCACCATGGCGTTCAACTACGGCGGGCGCGCCGAGATCGTCGATGCGGTGAAGTCGCTGATGGACGCGGGTGTCCCGGCGGGCAAGGTCACCGAGAAGCGCTTGCGGGACCACCTCTACGCTCCCGATCTGCCCGAGCCGGACGTGGTGGTGCGCACCTCCGGGGAGTACCGCATCTCCAACTTCATGCTGTGGGAGCTCGCCTACAGCGAGCTGGTGTTCACCGATGTGCTGTGGCCGGACTTCCGGCGCGAGCACCTGTTCGATGCCATCCGCGAGTACCAGGGCCGCGACCGTCGCTTCGGCGGTGTGCAGGCGCGCGGAACGGCCTGAGGCCGACGTGGCGCTGTACCGCGACCGCGGGGTGGTGCTGCGCACGTACAAGCTCGGCGAGGCGGACCGCATCGTCGTGTTCCTCACCCGGGGCCACGGCAAGGTGCGCGCCGTGGCCAAGGGCGTCCGCAAGACGAAGAGCCGATTCGGTGGTCGCCTGGAGCCGACCAGCCACGTCGACCTCCTGCTCTACGAGGGGCGGGGCGAGCTCGACATCGTGTCCCAGGCCGAGACGGTCGACCACTTCCGCCCCCTGCGCGACGATCTCGACCGCCTGGGGCGCGCGGTGTCGATGCTCGAGGCAGCCGACCAGCTCTCCCTCGAACGCGAGGTGAACGGCCGGCTGTACGACCTGCTCGTCGGGGCGCTGCGCACGCTGGCGCGGCAGGATGCGCCGCTGGTCGTGCCCGGGTTCTTCCTCAAGGCCCTCGCGCTCGAAGGGTTCCGTCCCGAGGTCGAGGCCTGCGTGGCCTGCGGCGACGAGGGCCCCCTGGTGTCGTGGGCGCTGGAGGAGGGCGGCCTGCGGTGCGCGGCCCACCGCCAGGGCCAGGCGGTCACACCGGAGGCCGTCGTCGTGCTGCAGGACATGTTGGGCGGGCGGCTCGGCACCGCGCTCAACGAGACGCGTGGTCCGGTCGTGTCGGAGGTCGACCAGCTCGTCGTGCGCGCGGTCGAGCACCACCTCGAGCGGCGCCTGAGGTCGGTCAGCGCCCTTCATCGCCACTGAGCGGAACGGCGGGGGTCAGAGAGGCTTCCACTCCTGCGCGGCCTCGTCCCAGCCCAGCCACTTGCCTCGGTTGGGCTCCCAGACGATGTAGGTGCCGCGGGCGGCATCCCACTGGGGGTTGTAGCCGCTGGGGGCGGCGGTCTGCGGCGCCGCAGACGAGGCGGGCGGAGGCGACGCGGGCGGAGGCGACGCGGCGGGACCGGTCTGCGGCGTGGGAGCGGAGTCCGGGCTGGGGGCTTCGGACGCACCGGGAGTGGGGGTACGGCCGGCCGGCAAGGTCTGGCTCTCCGGCGCTGACGACCCGGTCTGGGAGGGGAACGCCTTGGTCGTGTCGGAGAAGGACCTGGTCTCGTCGGACGCCGGCGAGGTGTCGCCAGGCGGTGCCTGTGACTCGCCCGACGATGGCTTCGGCCCTGCCGGTTCGGGGGCGACGGCGGTGTCGTCGCCCGACGATGCGGCCGAGCCCGACGACGCCGCCGAGGGTGTCGAGGCCGCCGAGCCCCCGGTGGACGGCGCATCGGAGCCGGGTGCCGTCCAGGCGCCGGGAGGAGCCGGGCGGTTCTCGCCGGAGGGTGTGCCCGACGGGCCGGAGGGCGCCGCCGACGAGGGCGGCGGGCCACCGGTGGGCGGCGCGCCCCACGCGCCGGACGCTTGCGCCTGCGGCTGACCACCCCAAGCCGTGGGCGGGCCGGTGGGTGCCTGGGGGCCGGGCGCAGCGCCCCAGGGCTGGCCGGGTTGGCCCGGCTGCCCGTACCCGCCGGGGCCACCGGGCCATCCGCCACTTGCGGCGGTGACGAGGCCGGGGACCTGCGGAGGGCCCGTGTGGTCCTTGCCGACGACGAAGGTTTTCGCCGCCATGTCACCCACACGGCGGTGGCCCTTGGTGCTGAGGCCGGTGATGAAGCCGACGAGGGGGGCGCACCATGGCGCGCCGTCGACGATCCACAGGACGGTGCGCAGGATCGACTTGCCGAACCCGGGCGTGCCGCCCTGCTCGTCGACGACCTTGACGCCGAACGCGGCCTTGCCCGGCGTGCGACCGGTGGACCCCTGCAGGAGCGAGTAGAGAAGGAAAGCGGCCAGGAACACGACGAAGCTGATGGCCGCGTCAGAACCCTCGGTGAAGTACAGCCGGTCGCCGATCTGGACACAGCTGGAGACGTCGTTCGCCTCCTGGACGACGGTGCAGTCGACACCGGGCAGGTCGCTCGTGTCGTAGTACTCGGCCAGCGGGCTGAGCGGCGTCGGCCCGACGAACGCCATGATCAGCGCGTAGAGCAGGAAGTCGATCACCCACGCGCCGATGCGCCGGCCGATGACCGCCGTCGGGTCGGCGGACGGCATCGACTGCTGTGCCGGGCCGGCCGCGGGGAAGGGATAGCTGCTCATCGGGTGGCTCCTCGGTGCGTCCGCGCGGCGGGGCGCGGGAGTCGCTCGCTGCGCTCGGTCACGCCGCTCGTTCTAGCACTGCGGCTACCCACCGTCGTGCACGGTCGTGCCATCTCCGAACCGGTTCGGGACCGTCGACCACGGTCCGTACACTGGGCCGCCATGTCCGAGGCCCCCACCCCCGATGCCGCGCTGTTCGACAAG
>CAYUXB010000225.1:0-6633 GCA_964448525.1 uncultured Acidimicrobiaceae bacterium | reverse complement strand
CGGTCGACTTCCGCAACACCGTGCTGATCATGACCTCCAACCTGGGCACCGCCGACCTGCGCAAGGCGAACGTCGGCTTCGCCCGGGCCGACGAGGCCGTCTCCTACGAGAAGATGAAGGAGAAGGTCAACGATGCGCTCAAGCTGCACTTCCGGCCTGAGTTCCTGAACCGCATCGACGACACCATCGTCTTCCACGAGCTGACGAAGGACGAGGTCACCCAGATCGTCGACCTGATGATCAAGCGGGTGCAGGTCCAGCTCGAGGGCCAGGGTCTCGGGCTCGAGCTCACGCAGGAGTCCAAGTACTTCCTCGCCGACAAGGGCTACGACCCGCAGCTGGGTGCACGGCCGTTGCGCCGGGCCATCCAGCGCATGGTCGAGGACCCGATCTCCGAGAAGCTGCTGCTCAAGGAGCTGCACGCCGGCGAGATCATCGTCGTCGATGTCGAGGACGACCCCGACACCGGCGACAAGGGCATCGTGTTCCGCACGGTGGAGGGCTTCGTGCCCCCGCCCATGGAGCTGGCCGAGGCCGGCGACGCCTGACCCTCGTCACAGTTCACGCAGTGCACTCGGGGCCGCTCACGAGCGGCCCCGAGTCGCGTCCCGAGCGGTGGGCCGTGGCCCGCTGCGGTGCCTGGTGCCTGGGCCACTAAGGTCCCTGCGCTCCCTCCCTCTCCCGTGATGACCCGCCGCCTCCTCCGCTCCGCCCTCCTCCTCGGGCTCGTCGTCGTGGCGACCGCGTGCCAGGTGCGCACGACGGTGACCGTCGACGTCGCCGAGGACGGATCGGGCTCCGTCGAGGTGGCGGTCGCGCTGGACGAAGCGGCGGTCGCCCGGCTGCCCGATCTCGACGGCGACGGCACCGGGGGCGCGGGCGACCTGGTCGCGCTCGTGCGCGACGACGATCTGGAGGCCGCCGGCTGGCAGGTCGGGGAGCCGTCCACCGACGCCGGCCAGCTCGCGCTGCGGGTCACCCGCGCGTTCGGCACCCCGGAGGAGGCCGACCTGATCCTGGCCCAGCTCACGGGCCCGGACGGGCCGCTGAGCGACCTCCACGTCACCCGCAGCAAGGCGTTCGGCCGCACGACCTACGGGTTCACGGGCACCGCCGACCTCAGCGGCGGCCTCGAGGCGTTCGGTGACGCCGACCTGGCCGCGGCCCTGGACGGCGAACCGCTCGGCGAGGACGCGGCGGCGATCGAAGCCCGCGTGGGCCAGCCGCTCGGCGACGTGTTCGCGGTCGAGGTCACCGCGGTCCTCCCGGGGGGCGGCGACACGTGGTCGCCTCGCCTCGGTGACGGTCCCGTCGTCATGGAGGCGGAGAGCACCGCCTACGACTGGCCGGTGCTCGCCCTGGCGGCGATGGCGGCCGTGAGCCTCCTGGCCCTCCTGGCGGTGCTCGCCGTGCGCGGTCTCCGCTCCCGTCGGGCCTGATCCGCCCGAACCCCGCAGGGTTCAGCAGGTGCCGAGCGACACTCGGCTGCGGACCGGGGCCTCGATCCGGAGCGGCTCGGAGCCCGGGGCCGTGACGGTCACCGTGACATCGCCCGACGCCGGCCCGAGCCCGAGGCGCACCACGGGCGGCGCACCGGCGGCGTAGCCGGTGGTGCTCGCCGCCCAGCCGGTGGCCACGAGGTCGTCGTCGGAGCGGGCCTCGACCTTGGCGCCGGTCGCCGCCGGCCCCAGCGCACCGACGTCGACCTCGATCCACGACCCGTCGCCGCCCGTTCCCCGGAAGGCCGGTGACGGCACGGACGGCTCCCACGAGACGAGGAACACGTCGACACGACCGTCGTGGTCGAGGTCGTCGGCCACGCCCGTGACCCAGTACTCGCCGTCGCCCGGTTCGCCCACCACCTCGACGTGCGGCACCCCGTCGGTCAGGCCGGTGTTGCGCAGCACCAGCGGCGACCCGTCGTCGGCCGCGGCCGATGTGACCACGTCGGGAAGGCCGTCGTCGTCGAGATCGACGATGGCCACGTGGGGCGACTTGGTCGGCAGGCCGGGAGAGCCGGAGGCCTCGGTCACGTCGTCCAGCGCGGGCGCGCCCGGCTCGGAGCGGTTGAGGAACAGGCGCACCGGCACGAGCTCGCCATCGTCGACGGTGGAGTTGAAGTGCTGGCCCACCGCCAGGTCGGGCCGGCCGTCGCCGTCGAGGTCGCCGACGGCGATGCCCGCGGCGTCGTCCTCGTCGCCGTGCACCTCCCAGCGGAGCACGGGCACCTCGGCCACCGTGAACCCATCCGGTCCGCCGAGCAGCACTCGCTCGTCGCCGCTGGTCACGATGTCGAGCCAGCCGTCCCCGTCGAGGTCGACGGTGGCGAGCGCGAGGCCGTACAGGTCGTCCGGAACGCCCCAGGCGTCGGTGGCGTCCTCGAAGGTGAGGTCACCCTGGTTGCGCAGGAGCTGGGTGGGCTCGCCGCCGAACCGGTCGCCGAGGATCGCCAGGTCGGCGAGGCCGTCGCGGTCGACGTCCAGCGCGGCCACCGATCGGGCTGCGACGTCGTCGGCGACGGTGGCCGCCGCCACCCAGGTGCCGTCGCGGTTCTCGTACACGGTCGTCGGACGGGACGCGATGGCGCCGTCGGGCCGCGGGTTGCGGGCCACGACCAGGTCGAGGTCGCCGTCGCCGTCGAGGTCGGCGAACGTCGCGCCGCTGGTGCGGGCCAGCTCTCCGGGGAAGCCGTCGCTCGTCGTGAAGCCGTCCGCCCCGCCCAGCAGCAGGCGATCCGGACTGGGGCCGTCGGCACCCCGGTGCCGGTACTCGTCATCGTCCCGGTCGGCGAAGCCGGCGACGAACAGGTCGGTCCACCCGTCGGCGTTCACGTCGGCGGCCGCCGCGGCGTGGCCGTACATCCCGACGAGAGGGTCGACGAGGCCGAGCTCGGCGGTGGCGTCGACGAGCGCGGGCGCGGTCGTGCCACCACCACCACCGCCGCCGGCGGTGGCATCGGTGGGCTCGATGGTGCGGCACACCGTCGCCCCGGTGGCCGTCACGCCCTGATCGGGCTGGGCGTCGTCGGCTGCAGATTGGTCGTGGGGCGGATCGCCGGCCTGTTCGGTGTCCTCGGCGGGCTCGTCGGCTCCGTCCCCTCCACAGGCGCACGCCAGCACCGCGAGCGCCGCCAGCAGGGCCACCGCCGCACCCCGCGACCGGACGCGTCGCGACGCGGGTCCGGGCGGGCCGGGCGTCATCCGGGTGGGGGGTGACGCGGGTCGCCGTCGCCCGCGCGTCGTCCCGGACGCCATCCCAGGCGGAGACCCGGTGGCCATGGTCTCGGTCACGGCGGGTCGACCACGAGCAGCACCGGCGTGCCGAACGTGTCGTCGTCCTCGTCCCCGCCGGCGGGGCCGGTGTTCATGCCGACGTAGACCCGCTCGCCGCCGGGGTCGGCCACGACGTTGTACGAGCCGCCCGCCCGCAGGTCGAGGGCGTCCTCCAGCAGCGGTTGGAGCTCGACGATCACCCGATGGTCTCCGGTGGCGGTGTCGACGGCGACGAGGGGAGCGCCCGTCGTCCACGCCCCGCCGTGGGCGTCGGGCACGTAGTAGAGCGTTGATCCGTCGGGCGACAGGCCGAGGGACGCCACGTAGTCCTCGGCGGGGCCCATGTCGGTGATCGCGCCGTCGGGGGCGACCCGGAAGAGCTGGTCCGGCTCGCGGGTGGCGCCGTACACCGACCCGTCCGGGGCGATCGGACTGGCGGTGCGCAGCCACTCGCCGGGCAGCACGCCGGTGGCGCGGCGGGGAGCGTCGTCACCGGGGGTGAACCCGAACACGTCGCCGCCCGGCGCGGCGTAGAGCGCCTCGCCGTCGGGGGTGACGAGGATCGCCCGGAACCCCGTGTGGTCGGGATCGTCGTCGCGGTACACGACCTCGCCGGTGGTGGCGTCGGCCACGAAGAACGCCCCGCTGTCGGACTCGGTGTCGCTCGCCGGGTCGACCGCCTCGCCGAACACCCACCGCCGGTCCGGCGTGATGCCGACCGACGGGATGCCGAAGCCCTCGATCGGGACGCCCAAGGACCCGACCTCGTGCGTGGCGGGGTCGTAGCGCACCAGGTGGTCGCCGGTGTAGGAGCCGCCGACCACCATGTCGGTGCGGGTGCCCCAGTAGGTGGCGGTGATCACCTCGTCGCAGGGCCCGAGCACCATCGGGGCGTGGACCTTGCCGTAGCCCCAGTCGCCGGGCTCGTGGCCGAGCGCCGCCGCCACATCGGCCGTGCGGGTGAGCTGGCCGGTGGCGGGGTCGTACTCGTAGAACCACGAGTTGCCGTCGGCCCCCAGGTGGTCGCCCACCGCGGACACGAACCGCCCGTCCGGGAGCACCACCCCCTGACCCCACTGCGACCACGGGTCGCCGGGAGAATCAGGCAGGGGGTACTCGGCGGCGGCGACCGCGACGCCGTGTGACTCCCCGATGGGCTCGACCGCGACCGCGGGGCCGGACACCGGAGCGGGCTCGGCGGCGGGGCAGTCGCCGCCGGCGGCGCCATCCGTGGACGGGGAGGTCGCGGTGGGGGAGGCGTTCGCCTCGGCGCCGGGCGCCGCGGTGTCCCCCCGGTCGCTCGGGTCGTCGTCGCCTCCGCACGCGGCCGCGGCACCGAGGCCGAGGGCCAACGTGGTGGCGAGCAGGCGACGGGCGACCGGCCGCCCTCGTCGGCTGTGATGACCGACCGAGCCGACGGGGCTGACCGAGCCGACGGGGCTGACCGGCCCGTCCTCGGGTGCAGTTGCCACGTTGCCGCCCGACCTGCGCATGGATGCCTTCCGCCTGGGAGAGCCCCCACGGTAGGCGGTCGCGCCCGCGGATCGGTCGCACCCTCGAATGTCACACCCCCTGCCTAGGGTGCGGCCATGGCCCGAGTGAAGACCGTCTATCGCTGCACCGAATGCGGCGCAGAGGCCCCCAAGTGGACCGGCTGGTGCTCGGGGTGCGAGGGCAGCGGCACGCTGGTGGAGGAGCTGGCGACCCCCGCCGCCCGCCCGGGGTCGTTCGTCGCGCTCAACCGGCCGTCGGTGCCCATCCCGATCGCCGAGGCGGTCGGCGACGCGACCCGTCCGGTACCCACCGGCGACGCCGAGCTCGACCGGGTGCTCGGGGGCGGGCTCGTCCCCGGGTCGGTCACGGTCCTCGGCGGCGAGCCCGGGGTCGGCAAGTCGACCCTGCTCCTCCAGGCCCTGGCGTCGATCGCCGCGGGCTCGGCGGCCCGCCGAGCCGCCGAGGCGCGGACCGCGGCGGCCACCGGTTCCGACCAGCCCGAGCGCGGTGCTGCCTGCCTCTACGTCACGGCCGAGGAGTCGGCCCGGCAGGTGGCGCTCCGGGCCGAGCGCCTGGGCGTCAGCTCACCGTCGCTGTGGCTGGTGGCCGAGACCTCGTTGCCCCACATCGTCGCCCACATCGACGACCTCTCCCCGGAGGTGGTCGTGGTCGATTCCATCCAGACGGTTCACGACCCCGACCTCGGCTCCGCGCCCGGCTCCGTCGGCCAGGTGCGGGGATGTGCCCAGCGCCTGGTCAGCGAAGCCAAGACCCGCGGCGTCAGCATCGTGCTCGTCGGCCACGTCACCAAGGAGGGGGGTCTCGCCGGTCCCCGCGTGCTCGAGCACCTGGTCGACACCGTGTTGGCCTTCGACGGCGAGCGGCACCACGCCCTGCGGATGCTGCGTGCGGTCAAGCACCGCTTCGGCAGCACGCACGAGCTGGGCTTGTTCGAGATGGGTGAGCTGGGTCTGGTCGGCGTGCCCGACCCGAGCGCCCTGTTCCTCGCCGACCGGCAGCCCGGCGTCCCCGGGTCGGTGGTCGCCCCGGTACTTGACGGCCAGCGGCCGCTGCTGGTCGAGGTGCAGGCGCTGGTCGTGCCCAGCAACGCCCCGTCGCCCCGGCGCACCGCCCAGGGTGTCGACGGGGGCCGGCTCGCCCAGGTGCTGGCGGTGCTCGACCGGCACGCGGAGCTCGACCTCAGCCGGGCCGAGGTGCACGTGGCCGTGGCTGGCGGCGTCCGGGTGCCGGAGCCGGGGGTCGACCTGGCCATGGCCCTCGCGGTCGCGTCGTCTGCCACCGAGCGCCCGTTGCCGGCGAACCTCGTGACGTGCGGTGAGATCGGCCTCGGCGGCGAGCTGCGCCAGGTCCACCGCACCGAGCGGCGGTTGGCCGAGGCCGCCCGGCTCGGCTTCACCCGCGCGGTGGTGCCCCGCTCGGCGCCGGACGCACCGCCGGGCATGCAGCTGGGCCGGGCGTCGTCGATCGCCGACGCCATCCATCACCAGGCGTTCCAGCCCTCGGCGGTGTAGTTCGGCGCAGAACCACGAACGACCGCACCCACGCCGGGCAGCGACACGGCGCGCGCGGCTCCGCGCTCTCGGGTGCCAGCCCGACCCTGTTGTCGAAGTAGCATTGCGCCGTGATTGCCCGCGCCAGTGCCCAGCTGATGGACGCGCTTGCCGCGGTCGCGCCGGGCACGCCGCTGCGCGAGGGCATCGATCGCATCCTCCAGGCGAGCAAGGGTGCTCTCGTCGTCATCGGGGACGGGCCCGAGGTCCTCAACATCTGCTCGGGCGGGTTCCTGCTCGACGCGGCCTTCAGCCCCCAGCGCCTGTCCGAGCTGGCCAAGATGGACGGCGCGATC
>CAYUXB010000224.1:0-6657 GCA_964448525.1 uncultured Acidimicrobiaceae bacterium | reverse complement strand
GGCGTCGCCGGTGGCGGTGACGCCGAGCGGAGCCGTGCCGGCGAGCTCGCCGGCGTCGCGCCCCACCGTGTAGGGGGTGTGCACCCACACCCCCACCAGGTCGAGGTCGGGCCGCTCGGCGATCGCCCGGATGGCGTTCGAGCCCACGCCGCCCGTGGACCAGACGACGACGCGGAGAGGAGGCGTGCCCACGGCGGTCACCGGCCGGTCGCCGTCTTGGACAGCTCGCCGATGTTGAGGCCCTCGGTCTCGACCCGACCCCGGCCCATCGAACGGATGGACACGTCGTGGCCCTTCGCCCGCGCCCGCAGGGCGCCGACGGTGGCGTCGGAGCGGGCGATGTGCGCGAACGGGTCGTAGTCGAACCAGCGCATGCCGAGGCGGTGCGCGAGGTCGGCGACGGCGTCGTCGGCGAGGCCCGCGGCCGTGATGTCGCGGTGGAGGTCCTCGGGGCCGGTGGGCCACGACGAGTCGGAGTGCGGGTAGTCCATCTCCCAGCTGACGTTCGCCGAGCCGATGCGGTCGACCAGCTGCAGGCCCACCGGGTCGGAGATGAAGCAGAGCAGCACGTTGCGCAGGAACCGCTCGGTCGGCGTGAGGTCGCCGAGGTCCTGGCCGGTCCAGTGGTGGTGCATGTCGTAGGTACGCTCGATGCGGTCGAGGAAGTAGGGCACCCACCCGATGCCGCCCTCGGACAGCGCGATCTTGATGTTCGGGAACTCCTTGAGCACCCGGCTCCACACGAGGTCGGCGGCGGCTTGCACGATCGTCATGGGCTGCAGGGTGATCAGCACGTCGACCGGCGCGTCGGGCGTGGTCATCGCCAGCTTCGACGACGAGCCGATGTGCATGCAGATGACCGTGCCGCGCTCCTCGGCGGCCCGCCAGAACGGGTCCCAGTAGGGGTCGTGCAGCGTCGGCGCGTCGAGCGGCGCCGGGTTCTCCGGGAACGTGATCGCGTGGCAGCCCATGTCGGCGAGGCGGTGGACCTCCTTCGCCGTCTCTTCGGCGCTCCAGATCATCGGCAGGCCGAGCGGGATGAACCGCCCCGGATGGGCGCCGCACCACTCGTGCACGTGCCAGTCGTTGTAGGCCTTGACCATCGCCCCGGCGATGTCGTCGTCCTTGGCCGATCCGAAGATGCGGCCCGCGAACCCCGGCATCGAGGGGAAGCACAGCGAACCGAGCACGCCGCCGGCGTCCATGTCGCGGACGCGCTCGTCGACGTCCCAGCAGCCCTTGCGCATCTCGTCGAGGCGGGTCGGCTCGATGCCGTACTCCTCGCGGGGGCGGCCGGCCACGGCGTTCAGCCCGACGTTGGTGATCTCGTGCTCGTAGTAGTACCAGGCCAGGGTGCCGTCGTCGCGCTGGCGCAGCTGGGGCGCGACGTCGTGGTACTTGGCCGGCAGGTGCGTGGTGAAGACGTCCGGTGGCTCGACGACGTGATCGTCGACGCTCACGAGGATCAGGTCATCCGGTCCCATCGTGCCCCCTTGGCGATGGCTTTATGATAGTGGACACTATCTTAACTGCGGCCCAGCGTCGAGGGCTCGGGATCCCGTCACTCGACGAGCGCACTGGCGTCCTCGACCGAGTACGACGTGGGCACGCCCGAGGCGTCGAGCTCCCCGCGCAGCCACTGGTTCGTGCAGATCGCCGGTTGCTCGGGCACCGCGCTCCCCCCGCACTGGAACGTGACGCCGCCCCCGGCCGGCAGCTCGGTCTCGGGCATGTGCCTGATGGTCTCGGCCACCGCGGCGGGCGTGACCTCGCCCTCGAACGACTCGAGGGCGGCGGCGACGGTCGCCACCGCGGCATAGCCGCTGAGCGCGTAGAAGCTGTCGACGTCGGCGACCTCCTCGCCGTACTCGCCCATGACCGCCAGGTAGAGCTGGTAGGTGGGGTCGTCGACCGCGCCGTCGGCGAGCGGGGCCAGCACGCTGATCCCCTCCAGGTCGGCGCCGAGCGCGGTGCGGGTGGCGTCGGAGAAGCAGTGGGACACCCCCGAGATCGCGCCCTCGTACCCGACCGCGCGCAGGCCCTGGATGGCGGCGATGCAGAACGCGTCGTTGCCCAGAATGTGCACCACCCCGGCGCCGCTCTCAGCCACGCGCTGCATCTGCGGGGTCATGTCGGGCGACCCGAGCGGCACCGCCGTCACCTCGAACTCCAACCCGGCCCCGGCCATCGTCCGGCCCTCGTCCGCGTCGATGACGTCGTGGGCCTGGGGCACGTCGATGATCACGAAGGCGACCTTGTCGGCGCCCTCCGCCTCGGCCAGCGCGATCGGCAGGCCGAAGAACGCGGCCGCGGGGTTCACCATGAGGAAGGTCCACCGGTCGTCGTCGAGAAGGCCTCCGCCCGACGCGGAGAGGACGATGAAGGGGATGCCGGCGTCGTGCAGCGGTTCCCAGGCCGCGTCGGTGTGGGCGCCCTGCGGCATCGTGACGGCGACGACGCCCGCGGCGATCATCTGGTGCGCGCAGTCCGCGGCCGTCGCCGGGTCGACCTTCATCTCGCAGGTGACCAGCTCGATGGGGCGCCCGCCGATGCCGCCCCGGTGGGCGTTGAGGAAGTCGGCGGCGGCCTGACCCGCCGGGATCTCGTCGCCGGCTTCCACGGTGGCCGAGGTGCCCTCGGTGAGCTGCCCGATCCTGACCGGTTCGCCGCTCGCGGGATCGTCGGCGCCCAGCAGATCGGCCGCGTCGCCGTCCGCCACGGTCTCCTCGGTCTCGCGGTCCGGGTCAGCCGACGAGCCCTCGCCGCCGCAGGCGCCCAGCCCGAGCACCAGCGCGCCGATGACGGCGGCACGCACGCGTGATGACCTCATGTCCCCTCTCCCCCTCCTCGCTCCTCGACGAACTCGAACTGGCGCGGCCGGCTGCGCAGAGCGCCTGGCCGCGGGAGCCGCAGCACCCTGGTCACCACCCGCTGGAACAGCGGGGCCGGCAGCATCCACCGGCCGACGCCCATCGCCCGGGCGTCTGCCCCCACCGCCCGCCTGGTGAACGCGTCCGTCTCGTCGAGCGTGCGCGCCAGCACGGCTGCGAACGCCTCCGGCGGGCGGGCCAGTGCCGCGACCCGGCCCTCGAGCCGCCCGTGGGCGGTGTGGACGTGGGCGTAGGGCCCGTCGGGGTCGCCGTACGTGGTGGTGTGGGCGCGGTCGAGCACGTCGGTGTCGAACGTTCCGGTCACGAGCACCGACACGCCGAGCCCGAAGGGCGCGACCTCGAGCGCCAGGGCTTCGGCCCAGCGTTCGAGCGCCGCCTTCGAGGCGGCATACGCGCTGACCGACGGCATGCCGTGGACGCCGGTCTCGCTCGACACGGCGACGATCCGCCCCCGGCCCGCGGCGCGCATCGCCGGCAGCAGGCACTGCGTCAGCCGGACCGCGCCGAACAGGTTGGTGGCGAAGATCCCCTCGAAGACCTCCGCCGGCATCTCCTCGACGCAGCCCACGCTCACGACGCCGGCGTTGTGGACCAGGCAGTCAGGCGCACCGACGACCTCGCCGATCCGCGCGGCTGCGGCCTCGATCGATGCGTGGTCCTGGAGGTCGAGCCGCAGGCCGGTCAGCCGCGGATCGTCCGGGTCGGCACCGGTCGCGGCGCGGATCCGGGCGAGGCCGACGTCCGGTGATCGCATGGCGCCCACGACGTGCCAGCCCTCGCGGTGCAGGCGGACGGCCGACGCCAGGCCGAGCCCGCGCGAGGCACCGGTGATCACGACGGTGCGGGGACCGCGGGTCATGGCGCCTCCGGGATCGGGCGCGGCGCGCGGCCGGGAGCCGTCGCCCATGTCGACTCGGCCGTCCAGGTCATCGGTGGCCCCCCACGTCGATGGCGGCGGCCGTCGGCCGCCCCTGTTCCTCGCTATGATAGCGGACACTATCCTAAAGGGGGATCGCACGTGGCGTACGAGAGCACCGCCCAGCCGATCAAGCTCGGCTACCTCATGGACTTCGTCCTGCCCGACGAGTATCCCGAGGACAAGCGCCTCGACCTGACCCAGTCCCTCGGGCTGATCTTCGAGCGGGGCCTCCGCGACGGGCTGGTCGACCGGCCCGTCGAGATCGTCTACCGCGAGGTCGAGGGCCTGCCGAAGGGCTCCGCCAAGGCGGTCATCGACGCCTACGGCGAGCTCGTCGACGAGGGCTGCCTCGCCGTCTTCGGGCCGTTCATCACCGACAACGCCGAGGCGACGAAGGTCGAGATCGAGCGCCGCTTCGAGGTGCCGGCGCTGAGCGTCACCGGATCCGAGGCGTGGCTCGGCCCGTGGACCTTCTCGCTGCCGATGGGGTCGCTCGCCGACGAGCCGGTCTTCTGGGCCGAGCAGATGGTCGCCGCCGGATACGAGACGGTCGGCGTCCTGGTCGAGCAGTCGCTCGTCGGGCACACCTACATCACCAACTTCCGGGGGGCCTGCGAGCGGGCCGGCCTGCGCATCGTCGCCGAACAGCAGATCCCCCAGACCGCGCAAGACATCACCGAGCAGGTCACCCGGCTGCACCAGGCGAACCCCACCGCGATCGCCCACTGCGGCTTCGGGTTCGGCATGGCGATGACCAACCTGGTGCTGCTGTCGCTCGAGTGGGACCCGCCCCGGTTCATGAGCACCGCGTTCGAGAACGCGTGGCTCAACGACCTGCTGTGGCAGGCGAAGCTCGGGTGGACCGGGGTCGACCAGTACGACGAGGCCAACACGGTCGGCCAGGGGCTGCTCGACGAGTTCGACAAGGCCTACGGGCGCCGGCCCGAGTACTGCGTGCCCGTCGTGAACTTCGACGTCGCCAACGCCCTGCTCCACGCGTTCGCCGACGCCCACCCGCTGACACCCGACGGCGTGCGGGCGGCGCTGGAGCGGGTGAAGATGCTGCCCGCGGCGTCGGGCTCGCCGGGCACCTTCATCTCGTTCGGCAACTGGCTGCACCGGGGCTGGGTCGGCGCCGGCTACCTCGTCGCCCGCCAGCTCGACCCCGACGGGGTGCGCTCGCACCTCGTCGCGCGCTTCGGGCAGGCCGGGCGATCGGCGACGTCCGCGCGCGGGGCCGCGGCGCTCGGCGAGGCCGTGCACCCCGGTGGTGCGGCATGACCACCGACGCCACCATCCCGGCTGCCGGCGCCACCGAGCCCGCCGGCTCCCCCGCCTGCCCGGCGTCCGAGGCGAGGATGCTCGTCGACGGCCGCCTCGTCGACGGCCAGGCGGGCACGTTCGCCAACGTGAACCCCGCCACCGAGCAGGTGATCGGCGAGGTCGCCGACGCCTCGGCTGCCGACGTCCACCGGGCGATCGACGCGGCCCGGCGGGCGTTCGACGAGACCCTTTGGTCGACCGATCGCGCGTTCCGCCGGCGCTGCCTGCTCCAGCTGCAGGAGGCGCTCGAGCGCGAGCGGGAAGCCCTGCGCGACGAGCTCATCGCCGAGGTCGGCTGCCCGCGGATGGTCACCCACGGCCCTCAGCTCGACGCACCGCTGGAGGACGCGCTGCGCTACCCGGCCCGACTGATCGACGAGTACCCCTGGCAGGTCGACCTCGGTGACGCCATGGTCGGCCTCACCGGCCAGATGACCACCCGCACCGTGTGGCGGGAACCGGTGGGCGTGGTGGGCGCGATCGTCCCGTGGAACTACCCGTTCGAGGTCATGCTCCACAAGGTCGGCCAGGCGCTCGCCACCGGCAACACCCTGGTGGTCAAGCCGGCGCCGCAGACGCCGTTCAACGCGACGCGCCTCGGCCGGATCGTCGCCGAGCAGACCGACATCCCCGCGGGCGTCGTCAACGTCGTGACCCCCTCCGACAACGCCGTCGCCGAAGATCTCGTGCTGTCGCCCAAGGTCGACCTCATCTCCTTCACGGGGTCGACCGCGGTCGGCCGCCGGATCATGGAGAAGGGCGCGGCGACGCTGAAGCGGCTGTTCCTCGAGCTGGGCGGCAAGTCGGCGGCGATCGTGCTCGACGACGCCGACCTCGAGGGGGCGAGCCTGATCGGCCTCGGCGTGTGCATGCACGCCGGCCAGGGTTGCGCCACGCCGACGCGCCTGCTGCTGCCCCGCTCGCGCTACGACGAGGGCGTCGAGCACCTGGCCGCGCTCTTCGGCTCGGTCACGGTCGGCGACCCGCGCCAACCCGACACCCTGTGCGGGCCGGTCATCACCGCGGCGCAGCGCGACCGCATCCTCGGCTACGTCCGCGCGGGCATCGCCGAGGGGGCGACCCCGGTGGTGGGCGGCGACGAGCCGCCGGACGGGCCGGGCTACTTCGTCACGCCGACGCTGTTCGTCGACGTCGACAACTCGATGACGGTCGCCCGGGAGGAGATCTTCGGTCCCGTGCTCGCGGTGATCGCGTACGACGGCGAGGACGAGGCGGTGCACATCGCCAACGACAACGACTACGGCCTCGCCGGCTACGTGCTGTCCGAGTCCGACGAGCGGGCATTCGCCGTCGCCCGCCGGCTGCGCGCCGGTTCGATCGGACTGAACGGCACGGCCGCCTACGGCGCCGAGGTGCCCTTCGGCGGCTACAAGGCCAGCGGCATCGGCCGCCAGAACGGCGTCACCGGGTTCGAGCAGTACCTCGAGGTGAAGTCGGTCGCGTCCCCGGCCCGGTGACGCGACGGGCCCAGCGCCGGTCAGTGCGGACGGTGCAGGACGCCGT
>CAYUXB010000223.1:0-6667 GCA_964448525.1 uncultured Acidimicrobiaceae bacterium | reverse complement strand
TCGAAGAGGATCTTCATGTCCTCGACCGAGTCGATCGCCACACCCGCCTTGCCCACGTCGCCCTCGACGCGGGGGTGGTCGCTGTCGTAACCGCGGTGCGTGGCGAGGTCGAAGGCGACCGACAGGCCCATCTGCCCCGCCGCCAGGTTGCGGCGGTAGAAGGCGTTGGACTCCTCGGCCGTCGAGAAGCCCGCGTACTGGCGGATCGTCCACGGCCGGTTGGCGTACATCGTCGCCCGCACGCCCCGGGTGAACGGGGCGAAGCCGGGCAGGCTGTCGACGTCGTCGATGCCGTTCAGGTCGGCAGCCGTGTAGAGCGGCTTGACGTCGATGCCTTCGGGCGTGTGCCAGACGAGGGTGTCGGGGTCGGCGCCCTTCAGGTCCTTCGTCGCCAGCTCACGCCAGGCATCGAGATCGGGCTTGTCGGGACGCTCGCTCACGCGCGGAAGCCTAGGGACTCGCGGTGTTGGCCAGGAAGTCGTGATGACCGGTGTCGCGGTCGCCGTGCGCTAACACGGGGGCGATGCAGACACCGGGCGCGCGGACCGTCGACACCGAGTCGTCATCACCCGGGGAGACGGTCGTCCCCCACGACACCCGCCCGCGCCGACGGCTCGTCGGCGACGCCGCCGTCCTCGTCGGGTTGGCCGGCGTCGCCATCACCCAGCCGGTGCTCGACCTGTTCGGCAACAACCCGACGTTCTTCGTGGCCGGCAACTACGGCAGGCGCCAGATCGTCATGTTCGTCCTGGTGGTGGCGTTGGTGCCTGCCGCGATCGTGTTCGCGCTCACCGCGCCCGCTCGCCTCGCAGGCCGCACCGCGGGGGCGGTCGCGCACGCCGTGGGAGTGGGCCTGTTCACCGCCCTGTTCGGCCTGGTCCTGTGCCAGACGTTGGGCATCGACGCCGCCGTCCTCGCTTTCGCGCTCGCCCTGACGCTGGGCGTCGGCGTCGCCCTCGCCGAGATGCGCAGCGACGCGATGCGCCGGTTCCTCATGTACCTCGCGGTCGGCAACGTGGCGTTCATCGCGCTGTTCGCCTTCACCAGCCCCACCAGCGCGCTGCTGGGTGGGACCTTCTACGCCGACGAGGGAAACGTCAGCGGCCCGCCTCTGCAGGGCCCGGTGACGCTGGTGGTGCTCGACGAGTTCCCGCTCACGGCGATCCTGCGCCCGGACGGCACGATCGACGACTCGCTCTACCCCAACCTGGCGGCACTCGCCGGTCAGTCCACGTGGTTCCGCAACGCCTCTGCCGAGACCATCCACACCTACCTCTCGGTGCCCTCGATCATGACCGGCAACGACACCGAGGAGGGAATGCTGCCGATCTACGAGGATCACCCCCGCAACATCTTCACGCTCTTCGGTGGCCGGTATCCCGTGAACAACTACGAGGTCGTCACCGACCTGTGCCCGCCCGACACCTGTGCGCGCCCGCCCGGCCAACCGCTGAGCCAGGCGCTCGCCGATGCCTCCGTCGTCTACCGCCATCGGGTGCTGCCCAGCTCGCTGCGCGACGGGCTGCCGGCCGTCGACCAGGGCTGGGGCAACTTCGGCGAGGGCATCGGCGGCGACGGTGCCCCCGTGTCCGAGCGGACCGTGGTCACGACCTCGTCCGGCGAGGCCGATCCGTTGGCCCGCATGGAGGAGGTTCCCGAGCACGAGGGCGGGAGGCACGGGCAGGCGTACGCCCTGCGGCGTGAGCTGCTCGAGATCGGTCCGGAGCCGGCGGTCAACTTCGTCCACGCGCTCCTCCCGCACCACCCCTACGAGCTGACGACGTGGGGGGTCAGGAGCTCGGACACCTGGGTGCCGAACGAGCTCCCGAGCCCGGGCGATCCCAACCACGACCGCTTCTTCGCCGAGCTCTACGGCCAGCAGGCGATGCAGATCGCCGTCGTCGACGGGATCGTCGGCGAGATGATGGCGCACCTCCAGGCGACCGGCGCGTGGGACACCGGAACGCTGATCGTCGTCTCGGATCACGGCCTGTCGACCCGACCCACGGAGTTCACGCGCGATCTCACGGACGAGAACCAGGACGAGGTGCTCCGCATCCCGCTGTTCGTCCGGACGCCGGGTCAGACATCGGGCGAGATCCGCGACGACCCGGCGACGACGCTCGACGTGCTGCCCTCGCTCATCGACCTCCTCGACATCGACACCGATTGGGTGATGGCCGGCCATTCGCTCTTCGACGGCTCGGAGCCCGGCTACGACCGTCTGCTGACCACCGACGTCGACGACATGCTCGACTACGTCGAGGAACGTCAGGCCTTCCTGCGTCCGGGGCAGGGCTGGGCTCGCATCCTCGGCATCGGCGAGCACAGTGATCTGGTGGGCACGCGCGTCGCGGACCACGAGGTGGGCGAGCCGAGCGACTTCACGTGGAGCTTCGACGGCGCGGACGCGCTCGCGGCACCGGACGCAGCAGGGGGCGTCGTGCCGGTCCTGCTCAACGGTGACGTCCACGGCGGCGAGCGCGCACCATCCAGCGACCTCGTCGTCGCCCTCGACGGCGTGATCTCGGGGACCGCCGGCGGATGCTTGCCGCTCGACGGTGGTGGGTGGCGGTGCACCGGCCTGCTCGGCCCAGAGGTCGAGGGTGGCGCCGACGAGGTCGTCGCCTACGAGGTCGAGCGGCGCGGCGACGTGGTGACGCTGCATCCGCTCGTGACCTGAGCGTCGGGGGCACTCGGCCTCTAACATCCACCGGTCGTGCGAGGTCCGGAAGGAACGTCGGGGTGAACGAAGTGAAGCCGTGCCTGTCCGTGGTCATCCCCTGCTACAACGAGGCGGCCACAGTCGAGGCGGTCATCGACAAGGTGCTGGCCTCCCCCTGGACGGCCGAGATCGTCGTGGTCGACGACGGCTCCACCGACGGCACCCGCGAGATCCTGTCCCGACTCGACCGCCCCGGTGTGCGGGTGCTGCTGCAGCCGTACAACCAGGGCAAAGGAGCGGCGCTGCGGCGCGGGTTCGCCGAGGCCACGGCCGACTACGTGGTGGTGCAGGACGCCGACCTCGAATACGACCCCGGTGAGTTCGGCACCCTCGTGGAGCCCCTCGTCGACGGGCTGGCCGATGTCGTCTACGGCTCCCGGTTCATCTCCAGCCGGCCGCACCGCGTCCTCTACTTCTGGCACTCGGTGGGCAACCGGTTCCTCACCACGCTGTCCAACATGTTCACGAACCTGAACCTCACCGACATGGAGACCTGCTACAAGGTGTTCCGGCGCGAGGTCATCCAGTCGGTGGTCGTCGAGGAGGACCGGTTCGGCTTCGAGCCCGAGGTCACCGCCAAGGTTGCCCGGGCCGATTGGCGCGTCTACGAGGTGGGCATCAGCTACAACGGCCGCACCTACGCCGAGGGCAAGAAGATCGGCTGGCGCGACGGCGTCCGCGCCGTCTGGTGCATCCTCAAGTATTCCCGCACCGGCGAGCGGTTCCGCGCGCTGGCCGGCACCGCCGGTGCTGGCCACGCCGCGACCGGCCGTGGCGCCGGCGAGAGCGCCGAGACCGGTCCAGGGGTCCGCGAGGAGTCGGAAACCCGTCCGGGCACCGGCGGGCGTCCCGTCTCGGCCAACGGCGCGGTGCACGACGGCGCCGGTGCTGGCGGCACCGGTCGACCCGCCTGAGCGCCGGCCGGCCGTCCCTCCCGGCTGGGCCATCGAACCATGTCCGACGTCGCGCTCTTCGAGCTGGTCGGCGTGTCGCTCGTGATCGACGACACGGTCATCCTCGACGCCATCGACCTCGTCATCCCGGACACCGGCGTCACCGTGGTGCTCGGGCCCTCGGGCGCGGGCAAGTCGATGCTCCTGCGCCTGTTGAACCGGCTCGAGGTCCCGACGTCGGGTGAGGTGCTGTTTCGTGGCGAGCCGGTCGCGGCGATCGATCCGCTGGCCCTGCGCCGGCGGGTCGGCATGGTGTTCCAGCGCCCGGCGCCCTTTCCCGGCAGCGTGCGCGACAACCTCCTGGTGGCCGATCCGGACGCGGACGACGACGCGCTCATCGCGGCGCTGGACGCCGCTCGCTTGCATCCGAGCTTCCTCGGCCGCTCCGCCGACGAGCTGTCGGGCGGGGAGGCGCAACGCATGTGTCTCGCCCGCACGCTGGTCACCCAGCCCGAGGCGCTGCTCATGGACGAGCCCACGTCCGCGCTCGACCCGGACGCCCGGCGCGGGCTCGAGCGCACGGCGCACAGACTCTCGGAGGCCGGTCGCCCCCTCGTGTGGGTCACCCACGACCTCGAGCAGGCCGATCGACTGGCGGACGACGTGGTGGTGCTGATCCGAGGGCGGGTGGCGGGACAGGAGGAGCGGGCCCGCTTCCTCGCCGATGCGGGTGGCGAGCAGGGCGGTGACGATCCTCCGGGTCGGGACCGGAGGTCGGACGATGCCTGAATCCGCCGCCATCGGCTGGGGCGGGCTCGCCCTCTCGCTGATCCTCGTGGGCGTGGCCGTGGGCCTGTCGCTGTGGCAGGGCCTGCGGCTCGAGCGCGAGATGTTGTGGGCCACCGGTCGGGCGCTGGTCCAGCTGCTCGCCGTCGGCTACCTCCTGGTGTTCATCATCGATCCCGACACGCCGGTGGCCTGGGCGTGGGCCTGGGTGGTCGTGATGCTGGGCGTCGCCGCGCTCACCGTGCGCCGCCGGGCGCCCGAGGTGCCGGGCATCGCCAAGCTCACCCTGCTCGCCACCTCCGGGTCGGCCCTGCTCAGCCTGTTCGTGGTGTTCGGGCTCGGCATCTACCCCGTGGTGGGGCGAGCGGTCGTGCCCATCGCCGGGATGATGATCGGCAACTCGATCGGCAGCATCGTCGTGGCGTCACGGCGCATCCTCACCGAGCTGGCCGACCGTCGCGACGAGGTCGAGGCGCGCCTCGCGCTCGGCCAGCCGTGGCAGCAGGCATCCAAGCCGTTCGTCCGCTCTGCGCTGCGCACCGCCCTCACGTCGCAGATCGAGAGCACCAAGGCCGTCGGGCTCGTGTTCCTGCCGGGAGCGATGACCGGGCTCATCCTGGCCGGCGCCGACCCGGCCGACGCAGTGCTGGTCCAGGCCGCGCTCATGTACCTGATCCTCGGCTGCGTGGCCACCAACGCGGTGGTGATCGGGCTCGGCCTCACCCGGCGTCTGTTCACCCCCGACCACCGGCTGGTCCGGCTCGCCCGCACGGACGGCTGACCGCCCGACGAGCCAGCGCCGATGTTCGAGGGTCCGACCGGCCGGTAACCTGGGCGCATGCCGTTGCGCTTCGTGATCATCGGTGGTGGCCCCGCGGGCAACACCGCCGCCACCACCGCCGCCCGCATGGGCGCCGAGGTCACGATGATCGAGCGCGACATCGTGGGCGGAGCCGCCCACCTGCTCGACTGCATCCCGTCGAAGGCGATGATCGCCACGGCCGGCGCCATGGGCGACGTCCACGCCAGCGCCGGCATGGGGTTGACCGTGCCCGACGCCCGGCTCGACCTCGAGGGGCTGCGCTCGCGCATCAAGCACATCGAGTCCCGCCTCGAGCACAACGTGGTCGACCTGTTGCGGAGCCAGAACGTCCGCATGATCCAGGGCACCGCGCGCCTGAAGGGTGCGCACGAGGTGGTCGTCGACGCCCCCGAGGGCCTCCGCGAGATCGAGGCCGACGCCATCCTGTTGGCGACCGGCAGCCGGCCCCGCATCCCCGACTGGGCGGCGATCGACGGCGAGCGCATCCTCACGACGCGCGACGCGTACCCGCCCAACGAGATGCCCGAGCACCTGGTCGTGATCGGCTCCGGCGTCACGGGCGTCGAGTTCGTCCACATGTTCTCCTCGCTCGGCAGCGACGTCACCTTGATCGTCAGCCGTCAGCAGGTGCTGCCCCAGAAGGATCCCGAGGTGGCCGCCGCCCTCGAGTCCGAGCTCCTACGTCGCGGCGTGCAGCTCTTCAAGGGCGCCCGTGCCGAGGGGATCGACCGCACCGCGGATGGCGGCGTCGCCGTGCGCTGCTCCGACGGGCGGGTGGCGCGGGGCAGCCACGCCCTGATGGCCATCGGCTCGATCCCGAACAGCGACGGTCTCGGCCTCGACGCCGCCGGGGTCGAGGTCGACGGTGGCGGCTATGTGCCGGTCAACCACCACTGCGTCACCAACGTGCCGCACATCTACGCGGCAGGCGACCTGTCCGGCAAGCTGCCGCTGTCGTCGGTGGCGTCGATGCAGGGCCGCAAGATCGCCGAGCACGTGATGGGCCTCCACACCCGGGTGCACCGCCACCTCGACTACGACAAGGCGGCCTCGGCCATCTTCACCGAGCCCGAGATCGCGGACGTCGGCCTCGCCGAAGCCGATGCGTTCGCCGAGGGCCGCAAGCTCCGGGTCACCAAGGTGCCGTTCTCGGCCTCGGCCAAGGCACTGATCAACAACGAGACCAAGGGCTTCGTGAAGATCTTGTCCGACCCGGCCACGGGCGTCGTGCTCGGCGGCTCGATCGTCGGCCACCAGGCGGCGGAGCTGATCTCGGTCCTCGCCGTCGCGGTCACCAACGGCCTGCGCGTCAACGACATCGTCGAGAGCCTGCTCGTGCACCCGTCACTGGCCGAGGCGCTCGCCGACGCCGCGGAGTGACGGCCCCCGCCGGTGGTTCGCCGGCTGGTGGACGGGGGTTGCGATGCTGACCGCACTCGT
>CAYUXB010000222.1:2185-6697 GCA_964448525.1 uncultured Acidimicrobiaceae bacterium | reverse complement strand
CCACCGCGTCGGCCGATCGGCGGGCATCGGTGCCCACCGTGATCAGGCGTTCGACGTGGGCGGCACGGGCGTCGTCGACCATGGCGTCGACGATCGCCGGATCTGCCGGGGCGTCGCCGTCCCACCCGAGGTGGCAGTGGTCGTCGGTCCAGCGCATCGGCACGATGGCGCAGGGTAGCGGCGCGAGGTCGCACCCCACGCCCGGCACGGGCGACCCACCGCGGCGTCACCTGCCACGTGGTCGGTTCACGCAACTACGCTCGGCACCCATGGCGGAGGAGCTGGCGGTACGGCTGTTGGGTCCCGTCCGCGTCCGCACGGGCGACGGGTCGGAGGTGGAGCTCCGGGGCAAGGCGGCGCGGCTGATGGCGTGGCTCGCGCTGCATCCGGGGCGCGCCTGGTCGGTCGCCGACCTCGCCGACCGCCTCTGGCCCGCCGGGCCGCCCCCGACGGCCCGCACCGCCATCCAGGGCCACGTATCGAAGCTGCGCCGCCGGTTCGTCTCCGACAGCCCGGTGCGCATCGAGACCGCGGCCGACGGCTACATGCTCCGCATCGTCCCCACCAACGGGGGCGACGGCGACGACGCCGGCATCGCCGACGCCATGCGCTCCCCGATCGACGCCCACCGCTTCACCGCCCTCTGCGAGGAGGCAGCGGCCGAGCGGACCGCCGGTCGCGAGCACGCCTCCGTGCGGCTGCTCGACGAGGCTCTCGCGCTCTGGGCCGGCGACGCGCTCGCCGACGTGCGCAACGACGACCCGGTCCTCGCCGCGCGTGCAGCCGTGCTCGACGGCGGGCGCCACGATGCCGAGGACGCCCTGGCGGACGCCCTCGTGGCCGGGCGCGACACCGACCGGGCGCTGCCCCTCCTCGGTCGCCTCGTCGACGACGACCCCCTGCGCGAGCGGCGCTGGGCTCTCCTCATGACCGCCCTCACCCAGGCGGGACGCCAGACCGACGCCCTGCGCGCCTACCGCCGGGCCGCCACGGTCCTGGTCGAGCGCACCGGCCTCGACCCGGGGCCCGAGCTGCGCCGCTTGGAGACCGCCATCCTGTTGCAGGACCCGTCGCTCGACGCCGCCCGCTGGCAGCCTGCGAGCGCGAGTGCGCCGAGCCCCGTCACCGGGGTCGTCGGGCGCGATGCGGAGCGAGCCGAGGTCGTCGCCCGCCTGGCCGACGCCAGGGTCGTGACGTTGACCGGTCCCGGCGGTGTCGGCAAGTCCACGCTCGCCACGGACGTGGCCGCCGCGGCGGCCGGCACCTTCGACGACGGCGCCGTGGTCGTCGACCTCAGCGCAAGCGGGCCAGGCGACGTGGGGTTGGCGGTCGCCGCCGCGGTCGGTGCCCCGGCGCTCCCGGAGTCCGGCGGCGCGGCCTCCGCAGACGACACCGACGGCGCCGCAGACGGCGGCGATCCCCTGGCGCGGGCGACGGGTGTCCTGGCCCGGCGCGAGGTCCTCGTCGTGCTCGACGGGTGCGAGCACATCCGCGAGCAGGCAGCACGGGCCGCGCTCGAGCTGGCGCGCACCAGCCCTGAGCTACGCGTCCTCGCCACCAGCCAGGTGCCCCTCGGGGTGGCAGGCGAGGTCGTCGTCGCCATCGCTCCCCTCGACACCCCATCGCCCGGAGCGGGCGAGACCACGATCCGGCGCTCGGCCGCGGTCGAGCTGCTGGCCCGCCGCCTCGACGACATGGGGTGTCCGGTGGAGGACGGCGCCGACTGGCGCGCCGTGGCCGACATCGTCCGGGCGGTCGACGGGCTACCCCTGGCCATCGAGCTGATCGCCCCCTCGGCCCGCACCGAACCGCTGTCCGACCTGGCCCGACGGGTGTCCGCCGACATGTCGACCGTGCTCGGCGCCGCACCGCCCGTCGGGGCCGGGCGCCTGACCCTGGGAGCGACGCTCGATGCGGCGGTCGACCGCCTCGACGACGGTGCCGCCCGGCTCTACGGCCTGCTGAGCGTGTTCCCGGGATCGTTCGACAGCGGCGCCGCGGCCGCACTCCTCGACGGCGACGAGGCCACGGCGCGCGCCGCCCTCGGGGTGCTCGTGGACGCCTCCCTGGTGGGTGTCGAACGGCCCGGCCGGCGACGGGCGCGCCTGCTGCAGCCCGTGCGCGCCCACGCGGGCGGCCGCCTCGACGATGCGACGCGCCGCGACGCCCAGGAGCGGCTGACCCGCTGGAGCCTCGATCTCGCGAGCGAGCTCGACAGCGCCGTGCACTCGTCGCGCCAGGCCGAGGTCATCGAGCGCTTCGTGGCCGAGCTGCCGACCTTCCGAGCGGTGCTCCGCCGGCTCATCGACCACGGCGACATCCCTCGGGCTGCCCGCCTCTTCGAGGACCTGGCCACCTGTTGGGGCGATTCGCCCGCCAGCGTCGAGGCGCAGGTGTGGGCCGACGAGCTGCTCCCCCTCGCCGATCGCCTGCCTCCCGGCCCGCGCGCGCACTTGGAGGTGGCGGTCATCCACTGCCAGTACGCGTTCGAGCTGATCGCGGCGAAGCTCGACCTGGCGGAGCAGGCACGGCGTCGGGCCGAGCAGGCCGGCGACCGCTTCGCCACCGCCGCGGCGCGGATGCAGGTCGCGATCGCCCTCGGCTGGCGCAACACCGACCTGGACCGCGCGGAGGCGCTCCTCGACGCAGCCCGGACCGAGATGATCGAGATCGGTCACCTCCACTGGGCGGCGGTGGCGACCGAGTTCCGCGGGCTGCTGGCCCTTCGCCGCCTCGACATCGCCGGGGGCATCGCCACGCTCGAGGCGGCCGTCGACGAGCACCGTCGCACCGGCGGCCCCGGTGACGTCGCCCACGCACTCATGTTCATCGGTTTCGCCCGCCGTGCCGTCGGCGATCAGCCAGGTGCGCGCCGGGCGTTCGAGGAGGCGCGGCGCGTTCTCGGCGACGTGCGCGTCGCGACCTGGCTGCGGGCCACCGTCGGCGCGGCGCACGCCTCCCTCGCCATCGGCGACACCGAGGCCGCGACCGAGACGTTCCGCAGCGCACACGACCGAGCCGTCGAGGTGGGCGACAATCGGATCGTCGGCACCGCCCTGGTCGGCCTCGCGGCCGTGGCCCGCAGCCAGGGCGACGACGAGCGATGTGTCGCCCTGCTGGTCGGCGCCACCGACGAGGCGCTCCACGGCGGTGACCCCACCGATGCCGTGGCAGCAGCGGGGATGCTGGCCGAGATGCTCGTCGCGCGGGGTGCGGTCGAGGAGGCAGCCGTGGTGCTCGGCGCTTGTGACCTGGTCGAGGACGAAGTCGAGGTGCGGGTCGACTTCGGTTTGGCACCGGACCTCGGCCCGGTCCGCGCCGCGGTCACCGAAAGGCTCGGCGAGCACGCCGAGGTCCGCCTGGGCCGGGACGGCCGGGTCATCGGGCTGGCCGCCGCGGTTCGCCGCGCCGGTGAGCGGCTGTTCGACGACACCACCGAGGACGCGATGTCCGAGGCCGGACTTGGGCCCCCCATCGGGGCCCGGCGTCGCTGACCACCCTCGCCGAAACAGGAGTCAGGGGAGGGAGTCCTGCCCCGGGATGGTCAGCGCGCGCCGAACGCCGTATGACCGGGAACTCGAGGCCACGGACGGGGCGAACGGGACGGTAAGCCCGAGACGTCGTGCTGTCACGTGCGATCGCCCCTACCGTTAGTGCGCCGTTAGCGCCGGAACTCCCGGTCGCCGGGGCCGACGGTCGGGTCCGTCAGCCGGCTGTCGGGGTGAGCCGGGGGAACAGCGGGGTGCCCTTGGTGACCGTCAGGCCACCCGGATACCCGCCCCACGACGCCGCGTCCGGCAGCCGCTGGTCGGCCGGCGACCCCTCCAACCCGATGCGCCCCCACGCCTCGGCGCAGGCGGTCGGCAGCGCCGGGCTGGCGAGGATCGACACGATGCGCAGCGCCTCGAGGGCGTCGCCGAGCACGGCCTCGACCTCGGGGCCCGGCTCCATCTTCCACGGCTCGTTGTCTTCGAGCATGCCGTTGGTCTCCCGGATGAGGCGCCACGTGGCGTCAAGCGCGGCCGACGGGGCCATGTCGGCCCAGCCCTGCGCGGTCGCCGCATACGCGTCGGCGGCCACCGACGCCAACGGGCTGTCGGCGCGGGGCGCGGGGCCGACGCCACCGCACTTCTTCCCGACGACGGTCGCCACCCGCGACAGAAGGTTGCCGAAGTTGTTGGCCAGGTCGCCGTTGTAGCGGTCGATCATCCGCTCGTAGCTGAAGTCGCCGTCAGGGCCGACCGGGGTGTCGCGCAAGAAGTGGTAGCGGAACCCGTCGACGCCGAACTCCTCGACGAGGTCGTCGGGCGCGATCTGGTTGAGGCGGGTCTTGCTCATCTTCTCCCCGCCCACCAGCAGGAAGCCGTGCACCGTGATGTCCACGGGCGGGTCGATGCCGGCCGCCATCAGCATCGCGGGCCAGTACACGCAGTGGAACCGCAGGATGTCCTTGCCGATGATGTGGTGGGCAGCCGGCCACCAGGCGGCGAAGCGCTCGTCGTCGGAGCCGTA
>CAYUXB010000222.1:0-2085 GCA_964448525.1 uncultured Acidimicrobiaceae bacterium | reverse complement strand
GCCACGCAGTAGAGGCCCTCGTAGGTACCGAGCTCGATGTGGCCGTTGTCGTACACCCGCTGGAGGATCTGCTGCACCGACTCGTGATGGCGGGGCTCGCTGGTGCGGATGAAGTCGTCGTTGGAGATGTCGAGCAGCGTCCACGCATCGCGGAAGCGCTCGGAGGTGCGGTCGGCCCACTCCCGGGGCGTCACACCGTTGGCCTCGGCCGCCCGCTGCACCTTGAGGCCGTGCTCGTCGGTGCCCGTCAGCAAGAACGTGTCGTCGCCCGACAACTGGTGCCAGCGGGCGATGGCGTCGGCGACGACGGTCGTGTAGGCGTGGCCGATGTGCGGGGCGTCGTTGACGTAGTAGATGGGAGTCGTCAGGTAGAAGCGGGCCACGACCGGCAGGCTACTGGCGCCCGCCGACGACACCCCAGAGCGATTCCCGCAGCCGTTGCCGCACCTCCAGAACGTTCACCGCCTGCGCCTGTCACCCCCATCGGGTGAGGACCGGCGGGCGGGGTCGGACTCCACTGGCGCCGAGCCCGCCGCTCGCGACCGGTCGCCGCGATCGCCGGCTCGACCGTCTACCGACCGGGGGTCTCCATGATCCGACTCGTCGCCGTCGCCGTCGTGGCGCTGCTCGCCGACGCGATCGCTCTGCTCGTCACCGCCCAGGTGCTCGACGACATGGCACTCGACGCCGGCGGCTTCGTCACCGCTGTCGTGATCTTCGCCCTGGTCTCGCTGCTCGTCGAGCCGCTGGTTCGGCAGGTGGCCCTCCGCAACGCCCCGGCCCTGCTCGGCAGCACCGCCCTCCTCGCCACGCTCGTCAGCCTGGTGGCGACGACGATCATCGGCGACGGCCTGCGCATCTCCGGCGCGACGACCTGGGTTCTGGCCACCATCATGGTGTGGCTGATCGCGCTCCTCGCGCGGCTCCTGCTGCCGATGGTGATCTTCAAGAAGGTCCTCGCGGCCCGCCAGCGGCCGGCGGGAGCGACCGGTTGACGGAGGCGTCACCGGTCGCCCCGTGACGCGCGGTCCACCCGTGCCGCGCGCCACGTGACCACACTGGTCTCCGATGGACAGTCCGAGGGTGGGCGTGGATAGTCTGGCCCGACCGACCAGTTGGGGCATCTGTGGCGCGGCCACAGCTGAGGATTCGCTCGCTGGAACCGCCGCAAACGTGGAGGAACGACGCTGAGCGCTTCGCAACCACCGCCGCCCGGACGGCGAGGCGATCGTGCCCGCGCCGACCGAGCCGCACGTGAGCGGGCCGACCGCGACCGGGCGTTCGATGGCCGACCCCCAGCGGGTCGCCACCCGGACGAGCCGGCCGAGCGCGACGACCGCGGCGGGCGTCGCCGTGGCCGACCGGCGCGCGGCGACGTGAGCGAGCGCGGCGGTGGGCGCGACCGCGGGCAGCAGCAGAGGTGGGGCGCCCCGCCCGAGGGTCGGCCCGACGCCCGGTGGGAAGACGACCTGTCCGACCCGAGCGAGCTGTCCGGCTGGCGCCAGCGCCAAGCCGAGGCACGCGCCCAGGCCCAGGCCCGCGCCGCGGCGCCGCCGCCCCGGGCCACGCGTTCCGACACCCGCGCCCCGCGGCGCAGCCCCGGCCCCGAGGGCGGCTGGGTTCCGGACATCGGCGGCGCACCCGCGACCGACCGTGGCAGCACGGCCAACCGCTGGGGCACCCGCGCGCCCGAGACCGGTCGGTATGACCGCGGCCAGCAGGACACCGGCCGGGTCGACATCGGTCGCCCCGACGCGGGGCGTCCCGGCCCTGCCCGCCCTGACGGCGGACGCGCTGGTGGCGGACGCGCTGGTGGGGGCCTGTCTGACGGCGGCCGGTCTGACGGCGGCCGTCGGGGCCGGTACGACCGAGGCCGCGACACCGGCCAGTTCGACACCGGCCAGTTCGACACCGGACAGTTCGAGACCGGCCGAGACCAGACCGGCCCGTTCGACACCGGCCGGGTCGACCCGGGCCGACCCGGTCGTGGCCGCGGCGGCGGCCGCCGGCCGCCCCCGCCAGGGCTGGCGCCCGCGACGCAGGCTCCCACCCCGGCCCCCGGCCCCCCCCCCCCCCCCCCGGCCC
>CAYUXB010000221.1:3876-6759 GCA_964448525.1 uncultured Acidimicrobiaceae bacterium | reverse complement strand
TGCAGCGGGTCTACCGCGACCAGGGCGTGTCGATCCACGACAAGCACATCGAGCTCATCGTCCGGCAGATGACCCGCCGGGTCGTCGTGCAGGAGCCCGGCGAGAGCCGCTTCCTGCCCGGCGAGGCCGTCGACGCCAAGGCCTACACCGACGAGAACAAGCTGCTGGTGCAGGACGCGAAGACGCCGGCCGAGGGCCGTCCCGTCATGATGGGCATCACCAAGGCCTCGCTGGCGACCGAGTCGTGGCTGTCCGCGGCGTCGTTCCAGGAGACCACCCGGGTGCTCACCGAGGCGGCCATCGAGTCCAAGTCCGACGGGCTCAACGGCCTCAAGGAGAACATCATCATCGGCAAGCTCATCCCGGCCGGCACCGGCATGGACGAGTACAACGACATCGGCACCGAGGCGCCGGAGTACAAGCCGATGGAGTTCTGGTCGTCCGAGCGAGAGGACCAGGGCATCGCCGAGTGGCTCACCGGCAACTACGAGGCCGGCACAGGCGAGGCGCCCGGCAACGGTGGCGACCTGGCCGCTGTCGTCGGGCTGCCGTCGTCCGGCCAGGAGGCCGGGTCCGGCAGCTGACGCAGCCGGGCTCCGGCGCTGCGAGCGCCGAGCGGTTCAAGACGGAGGGGTGCGGCTCGGCCGCACCCCTCCGTCGCGTCTAGGGGGTCGCAGCGGTGTCAGCACGGGCCCCGAGTCGGTGTCGGGCGGTCGCAGCGGTGTCGGCGCGGGCTTCGTGGGCGATCGGCGCGGTCTCGGGCGCTGGGACGGTCTCAGTGGTGTCGGGCGGTCGTAGCGGTGTCGGCGCGGGCTTCGTGGGCGATCGGCGCGGGCGTCCGGGCGTGGGTCGTCCGGCGCGGGTGTCAGCTCGTCGCCCGGCCGGCGGCGAGGGCCGCGGCGGCCTCGCCGATCGCGAGGAACAGCGCGGTGGCGTCGTCGACGAGCTGGTCGCGGGTGACGTCGATGCGCCCGTCGAGCCAGGCCACCACCAGTTCGCTGGTACCGCCGACCAGGATCGCAGCGCCGATGCGGCCGATCTGCTCCCCGGCGGGCGGTGGACCGTGCCGCTCCGCCGTGTACTGCTCGACCGCGGCGACCAGCGCATGCCCGGTTTCGACGCGGCGGCGGTTCAGTGCCTCGTTGCCCAGGGCCTCGACGTAGAGGACGCGGGCGCGGCGGCGGTCTTCATCGACGAACCGGACGATGCGGTCGACCGCTGCCCGCGTCTGCGCCCGGGTGTCGTCGCCCGCTTCCTGCACGGCGGACATCACCTCGGCGCCCAGGCCCTCGACCAGTCGGTCGTACACGGCGACGATCAGGGCGTCGAGGTCGTCGAAGCTCTCGTAGAAGTAGCGCGGGTTGAGGCGCGCGGCCTGGCAGACGGCCCGCACGGTCGTGCCCGCCCAGCCTTCGGTACCCAGCAGCTCGAAGGCGGCGTCGAGCAGGAGCGTGCGCCGCTCGGCCCTGCGGTCGGCGGGTGACACGCCGACCCAGCGGGTCGGCCGGCGTTCGGGAGAGGCTGTTGGCAACGACCGTTACCATAACGTAGGGTCCTGGCAACGATCGTTTCCAGGGAACCTCCGGGGGGAGCCGACGTGTCAGGAACCGAGCGGGTGGTGGTCGTCGGCGGGGGAGTCGGGGGCTTGGCGGTGGCACTCGCGCTCGGCCGCGCCGGGCACGCGGTCACGTTGGTCGAGCGCGATCCGGTTCCTCCCGTGGCCGACCCCGACGAGGCCTTCGCCGCCGAGCGGCGGGGTGCGCCCCAGGCCCACCAGACCCACGGGTTCCTGGCCCGGATGGTGGCCGTGTTGCGCGACCGGTTCCCCGATGTCCTCGACGCATTGCGCGAGGCGGGGTGCACGGAGCTGCCCCCGAGCCTCGACCTCGGTGACCCGCAGTCGGGCGACGAGGACCTGACCGTCCTGATCATGCGGCGCACGACGTTCGAGTGGGTTCTTCGCCGGGCCGTTGCCGCCGAGCCCCACGTCGACGTGCTCACCGGCGTCGGCGTCGGCGGGCTGACCGTCGCTGGTGACGGTGCTGGTGATCATGCTCGTGCTCGTGACGGCGGCGCGGGGACCTCGGGCAGCGACGACGGGTTGGTCGAGGCAGGTGAGTCGGTCGGCGGGGGCGGCGTTCCCCGCGTCGATGGCGTCCTGCTCGACGACGGGACGACCCTGCCCGCCGATGTCGTCGTCGCGGCGACGGGACGCCGCGGCCCGATCGGCGCATGGCTCGGGGAGATCGGCGTCGACATGCCCGAGACGATCCGCCAGAGCGGTCTCGTGTACCTGTCGCGGTGGTACCGCCTGCCCGACGACTTCGACATGGCGCTCGACCCCAAGCTCGGCGGCGACCTCGGCTACGTGAAGTACCTGGGGGTGCCCGGCGACGGCGGCATGTTGTCGATCACCCTGGCCGTGCGCACCGAGGACGCCGCGCTGCGGGCGACGCTGTCCGATCCCGACGGGTTCGAGCAGGCGTGCCGGGCGTTGCCCGGGCCCGACCAGTTCTTCACCGTCGGCCCTCTCGAACCGATCGGTGGCGTGCGGCCGATGGGCGGTCTCCTCAACCGCATCCGTCGCTTCGTCGACCCCGCCGGCCGGCCGACCGTGCTCGGCTTCCACGCGATCGGCGACGCACACACGTGCACCAACCCGCTGTACGGGCGGGGATGCACCCTGGCCCTGGTGCAGGCGGTGCTGATCGCCGACGCCGTCGTCGCCCACCCTGGTGACGCCGCTGGTCGCTCGACCGCGTACGAAGCGGCGTGCGTGCGCGAGGTCGAACCGTGGTTCGACCTGGCCGTGCAGACCGACGCGATGGGCGCCGACCCGACCGGATTCGGGAGCGCGACCGACGTCGCCGACACGTCCGCAGA
>CAYUXB010000221.1:0-3776 GCA_964448525.1 uncultured Acidimicrobiaceae bacterium | reverse complement strand
TCCGCAGACGGTGATCCGACCGATGCCGCTGGCCCATCCGCAGACGGTGATTCGACCGGCACCGGCACCGGCGGGGCGCCGAAGCCGGTGAACCCGCAGGCCAGGGCCATTGCGGCTGTGTTCGCCGCAGGAGCGACCGACCCGATCATCGGCCGTGCGCTCGCTCGACTGTGGAACCTGCTCGACACCCCGGCCGAGATGGCCACCAAGCCCGAGGTGCTCGCTCGAATGGCCGCGGTGATGGCCGATCCCGACGCCTACCCGACGCCGCCCCGGGTCGGGCCGACCCGCGCTGAACTGCTCGAGATCCTCGCCGACCAGGAGGCTGCCGCCCATGCCTGAGCCCACCATCCCCGGCGTCCGCCGGCGAACCGTCGCACACGGTGACATCGAGCTGAGCGTCCTCGACGCCGGCGAGGGCTTCCCCGTCGTGCTCGCCCACGGCTTCCCCGAGCTCGCCTATTCGTGGCGCCACCAGATCCCGGCCCTCGCCGCTGCCGGCAACCGGGTCCTCGCCCCCGACCAGCGCGGCTACGGGCGGTCGACGCGTCCCGAGGCGATCGAGGACTACGACATCGAACACCTCACCGGCGACCTCCTCGCGCTGCTCGACGACATCGGCGAGGAGCGCGCCGTCTTCGTCGGCCACGACTGGGGGGCGATGGTCGTCTGGAACCTCGCCGTGCTCGCACCCGAGCGGGTGGCGGGCGTCGTCGGCATGAGTGTGCCGTTCCTTCCCCGGGGGCCGATGCCGCCGACCCAGCTGATGCGCCAGGTGATGGGCGACTCGTTCTTCTACATGCTCTACTTCCAGGAGCCGGGCGTGGCCGACGAGGACCTCGGGCGCGATCCGGCCACCACGATGACCCGCATGCTCGCCGGGCTGCGTCTGGCCGACGGCGAGACGCCCGACCCGTCACTGATGGCCGCGGACGATGGCCGCGGCTTCGTCGACCGCCTGCCCGACCCCGGTGGCGAGCTGCCCGGTTGGCTGAGCCGCGACGAGCTCGATCACTACATCGCCGAGTTCTCCCGCACGGGGTTCACCGGCGGGATCAACTGGTACCGCAACCTCGACCGCAACTGGGAGCTGACCGAGCACGTGACCGGGGCGAAGGTGAAATCGCCGGCACTGTTCATCGGCGGCAGCGCCGACCCGGTGCTGCTCATGTCCCCGCCGTCGCTGATGGACGGCTGGCTCGACGACCCGCGGGGAACCGTGCTCGTCGATGACGCGGGTCACTGGGTGCAGCAGGAGAAGCCCGATGAGGTCAATGCCGCCCTCATCGAGTTCGTGACCGACGTGCGCGGCGAGGGGAGCTGATCGTGGCCGGTGACCGCCCGTTGCGCTTCGGGGCGTTCTTCGCCCCCTTCCACCCCGTCGGCCAGAACCCGACGCTCGCGCTCGAGTACGACCTCGACCGCACCGTCGAGCTCGACCGCCTCGGCTACGACGAGGTCTGGTTCGGCGAGCACCACTCCGGTGGCTACGAGCTGATCGGTTGCCCGGAGATCTTCATCGCCGCGGCCGCCGAGCGCACGAAGCACGTGAAGCTGGGCACCGGCGTCGTCTCGTTGCCGTACCACCACCCCTGGCTCGTGGCCGACCGGCTCAACCTGCTCGATCACCTCACCCGGGGGCGCCTCATCTTCGGCGCCGGCCCCGGGGCGCTGCCGAGCGACGCCTACGTGATGGGCATCAACCCCGTCGACCAGCGGCGCATGATGGAGGAGTCGCTCGAGGCGATCCTCGCCTTGTGGCGCAGCGACGAGCCGGTCACCCGCGAGACCGACTGGTTCACGATGCGGGAGGCCCGGCTGCAGATGCGGCCCTACTCGCACCCGCACCCCGAGGTGGCGGTGGCCGCGATGGTGTCGCCCTCCGGCCCCCGGCTCGCCGGCACCCACGGTGTGTCGCTCCTCTCGCTGTCCATGTCGGTGGCCGAGGGCTTCGCCGCCGTCGGTCAGGCCTGGAACGTCGTCGAGGAGATGGCGACCAAGGCCACTCGGCCGGCGCCGGATCGCGACTCCTGGCGGGTGCTCGGCACGGTGCACATCGCCGAGACCCGCGACCAGGCGATCGAGGATTGCACCCACGGGTTGCAGGACTTCGCCGACTACTTCGGCGGTGGGGCCGGGTTCGTGCCCCTCGCCAACCAGGTCGACGGCGGGCCGCAAACCCCGCGCGACTACGTGGAGGCGTACGCCGACTCTGGCAACGTCGTCATCGGCACCCCCGACGACGCCATCGCCTACATCGAGGGCCTGCTCGAGCAGTCCGGCGGGTTCGGCACCTTCCTGATGCTGGGCCACGACTGGGCCGACCCGGCGGCGACGCTCGAGTCGTACCGGTTGTTCGCCCGCGAGGTGATCCCCCACTTCCAGGGGCAACTCGCCGCACCGCGGGCGTCGCACGACTGGGCAACAGCCAAGCGGGGCGAGCTGTTCGGCGCCGCGGGGCACGCCATCCTGAACGCCATCACGAGCCACGTGGAGGAGAAGGCGGCCGGCACCACCGTGACGAACGGCGAAGGCACGGCCCGCGGCGAGGGCGCACCTGCCGACGACACGGCGACCGGCGGCGCTGTCGCGGGCGATGGTGCGAGCGACGACGCTGCCGCTGCCGCCGGCGACATCGCCACGGCGGGAACGGACGGATCGTGATGCGCGCTGCGGTCCTGCGTGACGGCGACATGCTCGTCCGCGATGACGTCGCCGAGCCCGAGCCGGCACTCGGCCAGGTGCTGGTGCAGGTGAAGGCATGCGGCATCTGCGGGTCCGACCTGCACTTCACCCGGCACGGTCAGACGATGCTCGACCTGGGCGACGAGATGGAGGGGGTGCCCGACATGGGCGATACCCGCATCGACACCGCCCGCGACGTGTTCATGGGACACGAGTTCGCGGCCGAGGTGCTCGAGGTCGGGCCCGACACCGTGGCACCCGCACCGGGGACGCTCGTGACCTCGTTGCCGGTGCTGCTCACGTCGACCGGCATCCGCAACCTCGCCTACAGCAACGACCTACCCGGTGGGTACGCCGAGCGCATGCTGCTCTCCGCACCGCTGGTGCTCGAGGTGCCGAACGGGCTCGACCCGCGCCACGCGGCGCTGACCGAGCCGACCGCGGTCGGTCTGCACGCTGTCAACCGCTCCCGCATCGCCTCCGGCGAGGGCGCGCTCGTACTCGGCTGCGGGCCGGTCGGCCTGGCCGTGATCGCGGTGCTCGCCCAGCGGGGCATCGAGCCGATCGTGGCCGCGGACCTGTCGCCTCGCCGTCGGGCCTTGGCGAGCACCATGGGCGCGCACGAGGTCGTCGACCCCGGCATCGAGCCGGCGTTCGACGCGTGGGCGCGCACCGGCGCCGGCCGCCAGCTGGTCGTGTTCGAGGCTGTCGGGGTGCCGGGGATGCTGGAGGACGTCATGCGCCGGGCGCCGGCCCGCAGTCGCGTCCTGGTGGTCGGGGTCTGCATGGAGCGCGACACGGTCACGCCGTTCTTCGGCATCGCCAAGGAGCTCACCATCGACTTCGCGCTGGCATACGACCCGAGCGAGTTCGCCGAGAGCCTGCGCTCCATCGCCGAGGGCGAGATCGAGGTGGCACCGATGATCACCGGCGAGGTCGACCTCGACGGGCTACCGGGAGCGTTCGACGACCTCGCCCATCCGGACCGTCACTGCAAGATCCTCGTGGCGCCCTGAGCCCCCGAGCTCTACGCCCACCGGGTCGCGGCGACAACCACGCCCGCGAGCGAGGCGTTGGCGGCCAGCAGTGCG
>CAYUXB010000220.1:0-6786 GCA_964448525.1 uncultured Acidimicrobiaceae bacterium | reverse complement strand
GCGAGGTCGACCGTGTCGATCACGGCCCGGTAGTCGTCGATCGCCTCGGCCGGGATGTCGATGCCCAGCTCACGCTGGGCCGCCATGACCGCGACCCACAGCTCGCGCTCGAGCCGCACCTTCCGCTCCGGCGACCACAGCTCGACCATCGGCTCGCTCGCGTAGCGGGAGGCGAGCACGTCGGGCAGCACGGGTTTCACCGGCCCATTGTCGCCGCTGACGGTGTGATCCGGCGACACCGGGGCGACCGGCGACGGCTGCTCATCCCGTGGCGACGTGGCCGTGGTCGACGTGCACGCCGACTCTCGGATCTGCTCCGACCACTCGCTCGCGTCGAGTACGACCGCTTGGACCGTCGTGCCGTTATGATAACGACATGTCCGTCCGTGAGCGCCGAGAGTCGATCGGCCTGACCCAGGCGCAGCTCGCCGAGCTGCTCGGGGTGACGCAACCGGCCGTCGCCGCGTGGGAGGCGGGACGGCGCACACCGACCGGGAAAGCAGCCGAGACGTTGCGGCGCCTGGCGGCGGCGCAGTCGGGTCCGACACGCGTACACGGAGAGTGGCGCGGCCGGCTGATCGAGCTCCCCGCGACGACGTGGACGCCGGTCGTGACCAGGGACCGAGTCGTCACCTTGCCGAACCGCATCGACTGGACGCCGCGGCGCGGCCCCCGCGATCTACGGGACGACGACCAGCGCGCGGGCGCCTACGCTCAGGTGCTCGACGAGGGCACACCGGCAGACATCCGCATCTGGATCGACCCCGACGAGCTCGTCGCACTGTGGCCCGACGTGCCGGTGGCGCGCCACCTGCGAGCTGCCGTCGAGGAGCTCGTCGCCGATCTGCGATGAGCGCCGACGGTCTCACCCGTGTGCAGCGACGCGTGGCGAAGTTGGTCCTCGCCACCGCCGGGCGAGCCGGCTTTCGGCTGGGCGGCGGCGCGGCCTTGGTGGCGTCGCGCCTGTCCCAGCGGCCGACGCGGGACATCGACGCCTTCACGGCAGAGGACGTGGACGTCTCGGAGGTCGGTGCGGACGTCGCACAGGCACTGCGTGATGCAGGTTACGAGGTCGCCTTCACGCGTCGGTCCCCGGGGTTCGTGTCGATGACGGTGACGGCGGGTGACGCCCGGCGCGGCCGATTCGAGGTCGATCTCGGCCGCGACCACATCGCTTGGCCCACGACCACCACGTCGCTCGGCCCGACGCTGTCGCCGCGCGAGCTGGCGGCGAACAAGGTGCTGGCCCTGTTCGGCCGCGTCCAGACGCGCGACCTGGCCGACGTGCATGCCCTGGCCGACCACTGCGATCTCGAATCGATGCTGGCGGACGCCGCGACCAAGGACAGCGGGTTCGACCGCCGCGTGCTGGCCGAGATGATCCGGCTCGTCGTCGCACGCCCCGAGCCGGAGTGGCCGGTCGACGCCGACGTCGACGAGCTGCGGCGCTTCGGCACCTGGCTCGCTGCCGCACTCGAGAGAGGTGACTCCATCCGGCGGCCGTGACCGGTGCCTCCTGACGCCGGGCAGCGCACCAACGACCGCCGACGTGCTGTCGAATAGCCAGGTTTAGATTAGGCTATTCTGCACTCGCTTATGGAACACACCTACCGCTGGCCTCTGGTCGACGAGTTCGTCAACCGGACCTCGGACCTCGCCCGGCTCGAGGCCTGGTGGGCGGGACGCGACCGCACCCCGGTCGCTCTCTACGGCCGCCGTCGGGTCGGCAAGTCCTGGTTGTTCCGCCGGTTCGCCCACGGCAAGCCGGCTGTCATCCTCGTCGCCGAGCAACTCGCCCCAGGGGCCCAGCTCGAGCGGTTCGCCCGGCAGCTCGAGCCACTGCTGGGTGTTCGACCCGAGCTGCCGGATCTCCCCACGCTCCTTCGGGTGCTCCTCCGGGCGGCACGCCGCACGCGCCTGCTCGTCGTCATCGACGAGCTGCCGTGGCTCCTTCCGTCGACCGCCGCCGGCACGAGGAGGCAGCTCAGCGCCTTGCAGGCGGTTCTCGAAGAGGAACGCGACACGTCGTTGCTCAAGCTGATCGTCTGCGGATCGACGGTCGCCCAGATGGAACAGCTCTTCGCTGAGCGCAGCCCGTTGCACGGCCGCCTGATGCGACTCGAGCTGTCGCCGCTGCGGTTCGCGGAGGCGTCTCCGTTCATGCCTGCCCTCGACCCGGTCGACAGGTTCGAGCGGTTCGCTGTCGCCGGCGGGATGCCCAGGTATCTCGATCTCCTCGGGCACGGGTCGTTGCGCACAGCCGTGACCCGCCAGATCCTCGATCGCGACGGCCCGCTCTGGAACGAGGGGCGGCTCGTGATCGAGCAGGAGCTCCGCCAGCCGAGCGTCCACTTCTCGCTGCTGGAGCAGCTCGCCGCGGGCGACAAGTCCCTCAACGAGCTCGCCCAGGCGTCGCATGTGGAGGGCAAGGCCGCGACCAGCTACCTCGCCACCCTTGCCGCGCTCCGCCTGGTTCGGCGTCGCCTTCCCATCGGAGCACCAGCCTCGAGTCGCATGGGGTTGTGGCGGCTCGACGATCCGTTCTTCAGGTTCTGGTTCCGGTTCGTGTTCCCGTTCCAGGCCGATCTCGAGACCGGGCTGAGCGGCAGCGACCTGTTTCGGTCCGAGGTCTCGCCGATGATCGCGGACCATGTCGCGCCCGTCTTCGAGGACTGGTGCCGGACATGGGTCCGGACGAATCTCGGGCAGGTCGCCACCCAGGTCGGGGCGTGGTGGGGTCCGTCGCTCAACGCTCTGCGCCGACGCGGCGAACGGTCGAGCGAAGAGATCGACGTCGTCGGCATGGCGCGGGGACGCGTCACGTTGGTCGGCGAGTCGAAGTGGACCGGACGGTTGCTGGACGCCTCGATCGTCGACGACCTCGACACGTACAAGATCCCTGCGCTCCGCCAGGCCGGTCTGCGTGTCGCACCCGACGTGCGCGTCGTCCTGTTCTCGAGGTCGGGCTACGCGGCGAGCCTGCGCAGACTGGCCTCGACCGACGAGCGCATCACATTGGTGGACGTCCCTGCGGCCTTGGCATGAGGCTCGTTGCCACCGGACACACCGGCCCACTGTGAACGCCGCCGCTTCGCGTCAGCGAACGAGCGGGTTCGCCCAGCGGACGCCCGGGACCTCGTGTTCGTCGAAATCGGCGACGTGCGCGTAGACGAGCAGGTTGGCGTCGACGAGGATCATCGCCGGGCGTTGCCGTCGGCGACTGACAGCACGTCGTGCACGTTGCTGATGTCGCCCACGGTCGGGCGCCCGAGTCGCACCGGCGTCGTACGGCGGGGATGGCGCGCCGTCGCGCGGCGCTCGGCCTCCCGAGCGGCGACCCCGGCACGGAGCACGTCGTTGACGACCGTCTTCCACGGCTCACCCGACTCGGCCTGAATGCGCCGGAGGACGGCGGCCACGTCGTCCTCGAGGCTCAGAGTCGTGCGTATGGCATCAGAGCGTAACGATATTCATGTCTTGATGCCTGGAATTGGCCGCCATCCGCGTGGAGAACCGGCGCGTCACGTCGTCGTCGAGAAACGCAGCGCCGCCGGGGCTCAGCCGGGCTTGGGGGCCATCTCGGCGCGGTGGCGGGCCAGCTCGTCGACCAGCTCGGCGTCGTCGACCGCCAGGATCTGCACCGCAAGCAGGGCGGCGTTCATGGCCCCGTCGACCGCCACGGTCGCCACCGGGATGCCCTTCGGCATCTGCACCGTGGCGTACAGCGCGTCGACGCCGTTGAGCGCACCACCCGACAGCGGCACGCCGATGACCGGCAGCGTCGTGTGGGCGGAGACGACGCCGGCCAGGTGGGCGGCCATGCCGGCGCCGCAGATGATCGCGGCGTAGCCGTCGTCGCGGGCGGACGAGGCGAACTCGGCCACGATCGCCGGCGTGCGGTGCGCCGACATGACGCGCACGTCGGCCTCGATCCCGTAGCGGGCCAGCGTGTCGCCGGCGGGGGCCATCTTGTCCTTGTCGTTGGGCGAACCCATGAGGACGGCGACCTTCTTGCGGGCCATCAGCGTGATGCCTCCAGTGCGATGTCGGATCTGTGGTGCATACCCGGCCACGAGATGAGTTGTGCAGCCCGGTAGGCATGTTCGCGGGCCGCCGCGAGGGTGGGGCCGCGGCCGATGACGTTCAGGACGCGTCCGCCTGCGGTGACGAGGTCGTTCCCGTCGCCTCGGTCGACACCCGCGCAGAACACCGTTGCACCCGTCTCTTCGGCCGCGTCGATGCCGGTGATGACGTCGCCGGTGCGGGGCCCGGCCGGATAGCCCTCGGTCGCCAACACGACGGTCACGCAGGCCTCCTCCGCGAACTCGGGTGCGGGAGCACGGGTGAGGTCGCCCGCCGCGGCGGCGGCCAGCAGCTCGACCAGATCGGTGGTGAGCCGGGGCAGCACGACCTGCGACTCGGGGTCGCCGAAGCGGACGTTGAACTCGATCAGCCGCGGCCCGGCGTGGGTGAGCATCAGCCCGGCGTAGAGCACGCCGCGGTAGTCGATGCCCCGTCGGCGCAGCTCGGCGAGCGTCGGTTCGACGAAGCGCGCCATCACGTCGGAGACCACGTCGTCGTCGACGTCCGGCACCGGCGAGTAGGCCCCCATGCCACCGGTGTTGGGCCCGGCGTCGCCGTCGCCGACCCGCTTGAAGTCCTGCGCCGGGGCGAGGGCGACGGCCCGGGTGCCGTCGCAGATGGCGAGGATCGACAGCTCGGGGCCGGTCATCCCCTCCTCGATCACGACCCTGCGCCCGGCGTCGCCGAACGACTCGCCGGCCAACTTGGCCTCCACGTCGGCGATCGCGTCGTCGAGCGAATCGGTGACGAGCACGCCCTTGCCGGCCGCGAGCCCGTCGGTCTTGGTGACCCACGGGGCGGACAGTGAGCGCAGGAACTCGACCGCGGGTTCGACCTCGGTGAAGGCGGCGTGCCGGGCGGTCGGAACGCCGGCGGCCTCCACGACCTCCTTCATCCACGCCTTGGACCCTTCGAGCCGGGCCCCGTCGGCCCCGGGCCCGAACACGAGCTTGCCGGCGGCCCGCAGCCGGTCGGCCAGGCCCGCGACGAGCGGGGCCTCGGGCCCGACGATGTAGAGGTCGGCATCGATGTCGGCGGGCGGCGTCGCCACGGAGCCGGGGATGCCGGGATTGCCGGGTGTGACGACGACCTCGGCGGTGCGGCCGAGGACGTGGGCGAGGGCGTGCTCGCGCCCCCCGGACCCGATGACGCAGACCTTCATCGTGATTCGCTCTCGGTGGTGACTCGATGGGCGGAGCGGTGACAGTAGTCGCCCGCAGCGTCGCCGGATGCACCGGTCCGAGGACCATCGTGCCGGCTCGAAGCACCCGACACGTCCGGCCCGGCGCCGATGGCCGACCCACCGGGGTGCTCACCTGGGCTCGTCGTCCCGCGACGACGTCCCGTGACGACGTCCCGCCGCCGGGAGCACGGTTCTCCCGCACGACGAGCCCCCGCTACCGCCAGTCCACCTTGTACTCGTCGATGGCCTGCGACAACCGATCGAGCTCCGTGGACACCGGCCTGAACACGCCCATCCTCCCGACTGTCCGCACGAGTGGCATGAAGTTCTCGACTGCGTGATAGTGCGGGCGACCGACATAGTCGTCGAAGAGGATCTCCGAGCTGTCGCACCCGACCAGATGCCTGAGGCACGTGAGGGCCGCGGCGACTCGAAATCTGCCGTCGACGAGGACCACGTCCGGGGTGCGATCAGCTCGTCCTGGATGCTCCCAGGGCACCTCGAGATAATGTGTCCAGGCTGCAACTCGGCGAGCGGTCGGTCGGGTCACGACCGGACGGCCCCACTCGCGAGTCAGCCCGATATCGGCGTGAATGAGATGCGCGTCCACGTCGGCCGCTACCGCGGCGACTCTCTTGCACACCGACCGATGGTAGTACCGGTCGCTCTCAACCGAGATGACGTGGGCGCCAGCCCGGCCGGCCAACAACGTGCTGCCGCCGCTGCCGTACTCCATGTAGAGCGTCCCACCGAGAACCCGGGATCGGAAATAGTCCAGTGCTTCTGGCTCCAAATGCGGCACGTCGGGTACCTGGTATCCACGCAAGCGACCCATGGTGAGAGCCTTGGAGTGCTTCGCGGCCGACATCGCCTTCTTCGCTGCTGACACAACAGCTCCGATCGTTCCGGACAGGGACCCCGCCACCCCTCCGGAACGCTAGCTCTGGGCGCGTCGGCGTGCAGCGCGTCTGTGAGCGCCCGGGGCACCCGGCAGTCGGGGCCTATGCCTTGCGCTGGACGTACTGGTCGCGGCCCGGGCCGACTCCGACGAGCCGGATCGGCACGCCCACCTGCTCCTCGAGGAACGCGATGTAGTCGCGGGCGTTCGGCGGTAGGTCGCCCGGCTCGGTGAACGAGGTCAGGTCGGTCGTCCAGCCGGGAAGCTCCTCGTAGACCGGCGTGGCCTTGTGGAGCAGCGACTGGTCGTCGGGGAACCGTTCGAGCCGCCGCCCCTCGGCCTCGTACGCCACGCACACCTTCACCGTGTCGAACGCGTCGAGCACGTCGAGCTTGGTGAGCGCCAGCTCGGACAGCGAGTTGAGCCGCACCGCGTGCCGCAGCATCACGGCGTCGAACCACCCGGCGCGGCGCCGGCGGCCCGTGTTGGTGCCGAACTCGTGGCCCCGGTCGACGAGGGCATCGCCGACCTCGTCGAACAGCTCGGTGACGAACGGGCCCGACCCGACCCGGGTGATGTAGGCCTTGACGATGCCGACCACGCGGTCGATGTAGCGGGGCCC
>CAYUXB010000219.1:0-6837 GCA_964448525.1 uncultured Acidimicrobiaceae bacterium | reverse complement strand
CGACCTGGGCCTTGCCCTCCTGGCTGTGGGCGTTCTGGGCGAAGATGTCGAGGATCACCGCGGTGCGGTCGATCGCCGTACGGCCGAGCAGCTTCTCGAGGTTGAACTGCTGGGCCGGCGTGAGCTCGTTGTCGAACACCACCGTGTCGCAGTCCGTGGCGTGCGCCAGCTCCCGGAGCTCCTCCGCCTTGCCCTTGCCCACGTATGTGGGCGGGTCCGGGGCTGACCGTCGCTGGAAGATGCGCCCGACCTCGTCGGCCCCGGCGGTGTCGACGAGCAGGGCGAGCTCGTCGACGGAGTTCTCGGTCTCGGTGACCGTCTCGGGCGGGATGGTCACGCCGACGAGCACGATCTTCTCGCGAAACGCCCGTTCGATCAGTGCCACGGGGACACCGCCGGCTCGATCTCGGCCACGAAGGTGGCGGGGCCGCGCAGCACGACCGGGTCGGTGTCGGCCGCCCCGAGGGTGACCTCCGCCCGGCCTCCGGGCATGTCGACCGGCACCCGTGTGCCGGTGAGGCCCCACAGGCGGGCCGCCACGGCAGAGGCGCAGGCGCCGGTGCCGCACGCCTGGGTGGGGCCGACGCCGCGCTCGTAGGTGCGGATGGCGATGCCACCGGCCTCGCGTTCGGCGGTGAGCAGGTGGACGTTCGCGCCGCCGGGCACCTTGGCGTTCACCGATTCCCCGAGGGCGACGAGGTCGACCTCGGCTGCGGCATCGGCGGGGGCGCCGGACAGATCGAGGACGAGGTGCGGGTTGCCCATGTCGACGACGAGGGCGCGGGCGACGGCGCCGCCGGTCCACTCGGGGGCGTCGCCGGCCACCTTCGCAGCGCCCATCGCCACGGACAGGCTGAGCGTGACGGCATCGACCTGTTCGTGCACGGTGACCGTGCGCAGCCCGGCAGCGGTGGCGATCGGGAGCGCGACGCCGAGGGCCGCGCCTCCTCCGCCGCCGGAGTCGAGTCCCGACCAGCCGCCCAGGACCAGGGCCTGGGCGAAGCAGCGGATGCCGTTGCCGCTCATCTCGGCGGGCGAGCCGTCGGCGTTGCGGAGCTCCATCCGGGCGAGCGCGGTCGAACCGGGCTCGACGGGCGAGGCCCGCAGGAGGCCGTCGGCGCCGACCCCGGTGTGGCGATCGCACAGGGAGCGCGCCAGGTCGGCGTCGATCGGATGGGAGGCGTCGGTGTCGAGCACGACCAGGAAGTCGTTGCCCAACCCGTGGTGCTTGGTCAGACGCATGTCACCGACAGTCTGCCCGACCGCCGCCGAGGCGCGGCGCGGGATTGCCGGCGTCCGCCACGGCGAGCTCGTCCAGCAGCGCCGGCAGGAGCGAGGCCGGCTCGTCCGCGGCCTCCAGCCAGCGGATCCGTGGGTCGCGACCGAACCAGGATCGCTGTCGGCGGGCGAACCGCCGGGTGCGCCGGACGGCCAGATCGAGCGCCTCGGTGAGGGAGGTCTCGCCGTCGAGGTGGGCGATCAGCTCCCGGTAGCCGAGGGCCTGACGAGCGGTGCGGGACAGGCCACGCTCGTCTGCCAGCAGCCGGCGGACCTCGTCGAGGAAGCCGTCGGACATCTGCTGGTGGTAGCGCGCCCCGATCCGAGCGGCGACCACCTCGTGGGGCAGGCCGACACCGACCAGGTGGAAGCGGCTGGCCGGATAGACGTCGAGGCCGGGGCCGAACGACGAGAACGGGCGACCGCTCCCGACCGTGACCTCGAGCGCGCGCACGACCCGCCGGCGGTTGGTCGGCTCCATGCGGCCGGCGGCGACCGGGTCGAGGTCCGCGAGGCGCCGGTGGAGGCCGACCGTGTCGGGGTCCTGTTCCAGGGCCTCGCGTGCCGCCGGGTAGCGGCCCGGGATGTCCAGGTCGTCGATGACGGCCCGCAGGTACAGCCCGGTCCCCCCGACGAGCAGGGCCCGGCGACCGCGCGCCTCGATGTCCGCGACGGCCGCGCGAGCGGAGCGGGCGAACCACGCGAGCGTGAAGTCGTCCCACGGGTCGGCGACGTCGATCAGATGGTGGGGCACCTCGGCCCGCTCGGTGGCGGTCGGCTTGGCGGTGCCGATGTCCATGCCCCGGTAGACCTGCATCGAGTCGACCGACACGATCTCGACGTCGGGCTCGCGCCGGGCCACGGCGAGGGCGAGCGCCGATTTCCCCGCCGCGGTCGTGCCGACGAGTGCGACGTGCCGGGGTGTCCCCGGCGGGACGGACGTGCCTGGTGACATCGCCGACGGACGGTACCCGGCGACGCGCGGGTTGGCCCTTTCGCCCCGCGGCGCCGGAGGCCTACCCTCGGCCCCAGGAGCACACCACCACCGTCGGGAGGTGGCCGTGGAGGCACACATCGGTGACCAGGTCGTCGTCGAGGGCACCCGGGTCGGCCAGCCGCGACGCAGCGGCGAGGTGCTCGAGATCCTGTGCGGCGCCGAGATCACGGTCGCCCGGCCGCGCGCCAAGCCCTGAACGGCTGCCGACGCACCCCCGTGGTGCCGGCACGCGAAGGCCGGGCGACCGCCCTCTCCCCCCGCGGCTCGCCGCGCGGCAAGACTCGATCGGGTGATCCCCCGCCCCGAGACGATCGTGTTCGTCCACGCCCACCCCGACGACGAGGCGATCTTCACCGGCGGCACGATGGTCCGCCTCGCGGCCGCGGGCCATCGGGTCGTGCTCGTCGTGGCCACCGGCGGCGAGCTGGGCGAGGCCCCGACGGGTGCGGTGCCGGCCGCCCACCTGGCGCGCCATCGGCGTTCCGAGACCGACGCAGCGGCGGAGGCGCTCGGCATCGCCCGCGTGGCCTGGCTCGGCTATCACGACTCCGGGATGGCGGGCGACGAGGCCAACCTGGCGTCGGGCTCGTTCTGGTCGGCCGATCCCGGCGAGGCCACCGACCGGCTCGCCGCGGTGCTCGACGAGGAGGCACCGGCCGCGGTCGTCGTCTACGACGAGACCGGCATCTACGGCCACCCGGATCACGTGCAGGTCCACAGGATCGGGCGGCGGGCTGCAGCCGCGGTGCGCGTCCCCACCGTCTACGACGCCACGGTCGACCGCGAGTACCTGCACTTCGTCGAGACCCACCTCGTCGAGGAGGCGATCCTTGCCGGCGACCTCGGCCTCGTCCGTTCGCACATCGGGCTGCCCTCGGTCGTCATCGACGTGGCGGTCGACGTGCGGGATGTGCTCGACCGGAAGCGCACGGCGATGGCCGCCCACGCCAGCCAGATCCCCGAGTCGACCTCGGCCCTGCAGCTGCCGACGCACCACTTCGCCGACGTGTACGGGTGGGAGTGGTACGTCCGCTCCGGCCCCCGCGGCCCGCTCGACGGGCTGTGAGCGCGGGGCCGCTGTGCGGCCCGCCACCAGGTGGACGACGTGGAGCTGTGCGACGTCCCGCCCGATGCCCGACGTCCTACCCGATGCCCGGCGTCGGGGCAACCGACGGGTCCGGATCAACGACCGACCGGTCCGGATCGACGACCGAGGGCAGCCTCGACCAGGGTGACCGCGGCGTTCCGGGTGGCCTCGACGGCCTCGGTGGTGCGCGCCGATCGGCTGAGCAGGAAGGCGCCCTCGAGCAGGCCGATCACCGCGATCGCCGTGGAGCGGGCCGCGGCGGGCCCGACACCCGCGTCGACCAACCGGGACGACAGGGCGCGCAGCCAGGACTCGAAGACGCGATCGGCGGCTCGGCGGAGCGGCTCACTCGTGCTCGCCACCTCGAGCGCCACCGTCGCGATGGGGCAGGCGTCCTCGTAGCCCGACTGCACCAGCAGCTCCGCCGCGCCGTCGAAGATCGCCCGGGTGCCCTCGACGACATCGTCCTCGCCGTCGAAGACGGCCAGCACGAGATCCTCGTAGAAGGCCCCCGACCGCTCGAGCGTCTCGGCCGCGAGCTGCTCCTTGCCCCCGGGGAAGAAGTGGTACACCGAGCCGAGGGGCGCCCCCGCCTGCGCCACCACCTGCTTCATGCCCGTCCCCGGGTAGCCCCTGATGCGGAGCAGCTCCGCGGTGGCGTCGAGGATGCGCTCGCGGGTGCCGGCCGGGCTCATCGCGGGACCGTGGGCGCCGCCACACCGGCGCCCCGCGACGAGGACCGCGCCAGCGGCGTGTCGCCGACGAAGCCGCGCACGAGACCGGCCAGCACCGCGGGCTGGTCGAGGGGCACCAGCGTGCGACTGTCGGCGATCTCGACATGACGGCTGTCCGGCAGGAGCTCGGCGAGGCGGGTGCCGTGGTCGACCGGCATGACCAGGTCGTCGGTCGTCCACGCCACCAGCACGGGCAGGTCCAGCTCGGCGAGATCGCCGGTGATGGCGTCGAGGCTGCAATCGTCGGTGGTGCGGAGGTAGCGGGCGAGGTCGCGGCGCACGCCCCGCTGCGTGCGGAGGGGCACGGCCCAGCCGTCGACCAGATCGTGGGGGATCGGGCCCGCGATCATCCGCCCGAGCACGTTCGGCATCCTGCGCAGCGACCGGACGCGCAGCGCCTGCGCGGCGAGGAAGATCCCCCCGGGCATCCGGCCGGCCAGCGCCGCGAACTTGCCGGGGAGCCCCGGTGGGACGTTGTCGAAAGCCTCGCACGGCGTGAGCACCAGCCGGTCGATCAGCTCCGGTCGCTCGACGGCGGTGATGAGCGGACCGCCCCAGTCGTTGGCGACGAGGGTGAGGTCGTGCAGGTCGAGCCGGTCGACGAACTCGGCCAGAAGGCGGGCCTGACCGTTCATCGACAGGTCGGCGTCGGGTGCCATCGGTGTGCGGTGGGCACCGAGCGGGAGCGTGGGCACGACGCAGCGGTGGTCGGTGCGCAGGTCGGCGACCACCGCGCGCCACACGGTGTGGTCCTGGATCAGGCCGTGGACGGGCACGATCACCGGGCCGTCGCCGCCGGTGTCGAGGTAGTCGATGGGTCCTGCGGACAGGTCGATCGTGGGCATCGTGGGCCTCCACGGCTCGGACGAGAACGACTAGAACGACTGCTCTAGAACGATCACTCTAGAGACGGGACGGCCGGCCGTCCAGAGCCTTCGACCCGTCCGGTCCCGGGGTGTCGGCCGCCCCCCAACCGTCAGTGGCCGGGCAGGTCCTTGGCGAAGCAGAGGGTCAGCTCGTCACCCGCGTACTGCCCGTAGTCGGCGATGCGGTGGTAGCCGGCCGTCGTGTAGAGCTGGACCGCCTCGGGCTGTCGCAACCCCGTCTCGAGCTGGAGACGTCGGAATCCGAGGCTCGCAGCATCGGCCTCGAGCGCGGCGAGCAGGTGCCTGCTGATCCCCCGGCCGCGGACGGCGGGCACCGTGTACATCCGCTTGATCTCGGCGACGCCGGCCGGCCCACCCGGCACCCGGCGGACGGCCCCGCAACCCACCGCCTCGCCCGCCAGGCGGGCCACGAGGAACCCGCCGCGCGGTGGAGTCACCTGCTCGGTGTGCAGCGCCCAGCGGGCCGCCACCTCGGGGGTGTCTCCGGCCACGGGTCCGTCCCCCGCGTACCGTCGCTCGATGTCGGCCATCATCGCGGCGACCAGCACCTGCCCCTCCGGGTGGTCGAACGGCTCTCGCGCGACGACGAGGTCGGCGAGGCCCGGGTCACCGGGGGGTTCGGCGCCTCCGGGTGCTGCGCTCACGCCGGCCCGCGCCAGCGCACGCTCACGCCGACGCCACCGGGATCCGGGTGCGGTGCCGAGCCGGCGCGGTGACCGCCAACAGGTCGCCGGTGAGATGGTGGGGGGCGGCGGCCGTGACCCGCACGTCGACGTAGGTCCCCGGGCGCAGCGGCTCGGTCGGGCGGAAGTGCACCAGCTTGTTGTGCTCGGTGCGCCCGGTCGTGACCGTCGGGTCCTTGCGCGACGGGCCCTCGACCATCGCCTGTTCGACCTTGCCCACCCGGGCACGGTGGCGGGCGAGCCCGGACCGCTCGACCACCACCCGCAGCCGTTCGAACCGCTCGCGGGTCACCTCGGCGGGCACGAAGTCGTCGACCCGCTCGGCCGCCTCGGTGCCTGGTCGGGGGCTGTAGATGAACGTGTAGGCGCTGTCGTAGGCGGCCTCGGCCACGACCTCCAGCGTGCGCTCGAAGTCGTCGTCGGTCTCGCCCGGGAAGCCGACGATGATGTCGGTCGTCACGGCCAGGTCCGGCATGGCGGCGCGGGCCGCGGCCAGGCGCTCCAGGTAGCGCTCGGCCGTGTAGCCACGGTGCATGGCGGCCAGCACGCGGTCGCTCCCCGCCTGGAGGGGCAGGTGCAGGTGCTCGCACACCTCGGGCACCTCCGCCATCGACGCGATCGTCTCGGGGCGCAGGTCCTTCGGGTGGGGGCTCGTGTAGCGGACCCGGCGGATGCCGTCGACGGCACCCACGGCGCGCAGCAGGTCGGCGAAGAGGGGCCGCACGCGCACGGCGTCGCCCGCCTGGCGCTGGGCGAGGGTGAGATCGCGGCCGTAGCTGTTGACGTTCTGGCCGAGCAGGGTCACCTCGGTGACGCCGTCGTCGGCCAGTGCCTGCACCTCGCCGACGATGTCGTCGAACGTGCGGCTGATCTCGCGGCCCCGCACCGTGGGCACGATGCAGAAGGCACACGAGTTGTCGCACCCGATCTGGATCGTGACCCACCCTGCGTAGGGCACCTCGCGCCGCGACGGCAGCGCGCTCGGGAACGACGCGTGGTCGTCGGCGGCCGTCTCCTCCAGGATCTCGACGATCGAGCGGCCCGCCTCGCGCTGCTCGCCGAGCAGCTCGGCCGTGCGGCCCACGTTGTGGGTGCCGAGGACGACGTCCACGTGCGGGGCCCGCTCGACGATCAGGTCGCGGTCCTTCTGGGCGAGGCAGCCGCCGACCAC
>CAYUXB010000218.1:0-6847 GCA_964448525.1 uncultured Acidimicrobiaceae bacterium | reverse complement strand
CACGGCCAGCCCGTGGTGTTCTGCCTCGACCGGGCCGGCATCACCGGCGACGACGGCGCCAGCCACCACGGCGTGCTCGACATGGTGCTGCTCACCAAGGTGCCGGGCATGACGATCTTCGCCCCGTCGTCCTACCGGGAGCTGGGTGTCATGCTGCACGACGCTCTCGAGCTGTGCACCGACGGCCCCGCGGTGATCCGGTGGCCGAAGACCATGCCCCCCGAGGACGACGGCACCGAGGAGATCGGTTCCGGCCTCATGGCCCGCAAGGTGCGCCGCGGCGGCGACGTCTGCCTGCTGGCCGTGGGCAAGATGCTCGCGGTCGCCCGCACCGCCGCCGAGGAGCTGGCCGACGAGGGCATCGACGCCACCGTGTGGGACGTCCGGGTCGCCAAGCCGCTCGACGAGGAGATGCTCGCCGACGCGGCCGCGCACCCCGCTGTCATCACGATCGAGGACGGCTACCGCGAGGGCGGCATCGGCTCGGCCATCGCGGACCGGTTGGCCTGCCATGCCAGCGACGCACCCCGGTTGGAGGTGCTGGGCGTCCCGGTGCAGTTCATCCAGCACGGCAAGCCGGACGCCATCCTGGCCGGCTTCGGTCTCGACACCGCCGGCGTCGTCACCACGGTCCGCGACCTCCTCTCGGACTCCCCGTCCTGACACCGGCCCGACTTCCGCGCCACGCGGTGCGTCGGTCTGCCGGCTGGCCCCGGGTGTCGGGCTGTGCCCGATCGGCCCGTCGTCGTCCGGCGAGGCGCTAGCGGTCACGGCCCGGCGACGGGTCCAGGCATCCGGGGGACCAGGCGGCCGGTGGCCGGCAACCAGGGACCCGGCGGCCGGCGTGGGCGTCGGGGCCCGCGCCCGACAAGACCGACAGGGCCGAAGGGCCGGCACGGCGAGGGCCGGCTGACACCGGGTCTGGACGCGACAAGGCCCGGACCGGATAACCGGCCCGGGCCTCTCCCCCTGGTCGCCCCCAGCGGAACAGAGGTCACCATAGTCAAGCTAGGTGTCGCCTGTCACATGGGTAATCGACGCGTCCGTCGAAAAGGTGACGGCCTCCGGAAAAACTATGTGAAGTAGGGGTTTGCGCCCTGGTCGTGGTCGGTCGTGTCGATGACCTCGGACACCTCGGGGATGGCTTCCTTGATCGATCGGGCGATGCCCTCGCGCAGGGTCATGGCCGACACGGCACATCCTTGGCAACCGCCGCCCATCGTGACGTACACCTTGTCGTCCTCGACCTTGACGAGCGAGGCGAACCCGCCGTGCATGGCGAGCGACGGGTTGATCTGCCCGTCGAGCAACTGGCTCACGCGTTCGCTGACCGTGCCGGACAGCTCGATGTGCGCACCCCCCAGCGGATCGGGCCGGTTGGGGTTGCGCAGCACCAGACCCTGCTGGCCGTTGGTGGAGGGCAGGTCGAGCGTCGCCCCGCGCAGGGCGTCGATGCTCTCTCCCGGCACGATGACCGGGAGGTCGCCCATGGTCTCGATCACGTCGCCGGCGGCCGCGTCGGCCTCGGCGACCGGATCGAACGTGAGGTCGTAGGTGTACTCGACGCCCTGCACGCCCGTGACCTCGATGCGGAGGCCGAGGGAGTCAGGCTCGTCTTCCTGCGCGCGCAGCTCGAGGATCTTGTCGCGAGCCGGGTCGGTGACGATCAGGACCATGGAGCCAGGCTACCGCCGCGACGTCGTTCGCCATCACCCCGCACGGTGCGGGATCGCGGTGCCGGTCAGGCGTCCGCCCAGTTCACGCAGGTGCCACCCGCCCAAGGTGACCGGCCGGACGCCACCGGTCGCCGCTACCCTCACGCCATGCATTCGTTGGGGACGCTCCTGCGGTTCATCTGGCGCAGCAGCAAGCGGGCGGCTGTGTTCATGGTCGGCGTCGTGCTGCTGGTCGTCGGCCTGATCATGTTCGTCACCCCCGGCCCGGGCATCGTGCTCGTCGTCGCCGGGTTGGCCGTGCTGGCCACCGAGTTCGCCTGGGCCGAGCACCTGCTCGACAAGGCCAAGGAGCAGGCGGCCAAGGCGGGGCAGTCCGCACAGCGGGTGCCGGGCGTGTCCCAGGCGACCGCGGCGGTCGGCAAGCTCGTGCCCCAGCGCTTCCGGCGCGCCACGGCCACCAGCGTGGTGGTCACGGAGACCACGGTCGACGGCGTCGTCACCGGCGGCAGCGTCACGATCGCGTCCGCCAGCGTCACCGAGGTCGGCTTCGCGGGCCCGGGTGACGACGACGGGGTGATCCAGACGACAGGGCAGGACCTCCCTGCGGTCGAGCCCGGCGCCTCCGCCGATCCTTCCTAGGCAGAACCCAAGCCGGCTGGGCCAGGTCCGCGCCAGGTCGTGACACCGCTCCGCAGGCCCATGCACACCACGGGAGCTCCCGGCACCCTGAAGGTGATCGGGCGGTCAGGTGATCAGGTCGTCAGACCCTGGGACTCGGCCTCCTCGGCCAGGGCCAGCCAGGCTTCCTCGGCTTCGGCCATCTCGGACGTCACGGCCGACAGGTCCTCGCCGAGGCGGGCCAGGGCGACATGGTCGCCCCCGGCCTCGATCAGCTCCGCCTCGATGGTCGCCTGACGCTCCTGGAGTCGGCGCATCGCCGACTCGGCCTTGCGCATGAGGTGCCGCAGCGTGCTCGGGGTGCGACGACCGCCCGGACGAGCGTCCTCCCCGGCGCGGCCCTTCGCCGCGGCCCCCGACCTCGTCGCCGGCGCCACCGACGTGCTCGCCGACACCTTCGACGCCGTGGCCACCGCGGCGGAGGCCGCGGGCGAGGCGGCTGCGGGCCCGACCCGGCCGGACCGGCGGGCAGCTCGCCGAGCGGCGTCGTAGGCGGCGTACCCGCCCGGCAGCCGGCCGACGCGTCCAGGGCCGGTGGCGCCGAGGCCGGTGCCGGGGTGGTCGAGCACGACGACGTCCTCGACCGTGCGCTCCAGGAACGCCCGGTCGTGGCTGACCACGACCAGCGTGCCCGGCCAGGCATCGAGAAGGTCCTCGAGGGCGCGCAGCGTGTCGAGATCGAGGTCGTTGGTGGGCTCGTCGAGCAGCAGCACGTTGGGCGCCTGGCGCAGCACGAGCGCCAGCTGCAAGCGTCGGCGCTCACCTCCCGACAGCAGCCGTACCGGCGCCCACTGCGCGTCGGTGCCGAACCACAGGCGTTCGAGCAGGGCGGCGTCGGTCCAGTCCGGCTGGCGGGTGGGACCGGCGATCAGCTCGCGCACGCGGGCATCCGGGGGCAGGTCGACGCCCCGCTGGTCGTAGTAGCCGACGCGCACGGTCGAGCCGGTGAGCACGTCGCCGGTGCGGGGCGAGCGGCGCCCGGAGATGAGGTCGAGCAGGGTCGACTTGCCGCTGCCGTTGACACCGACGATGCCGAGGCGCTCACCGGGCCCGAGCTTGAGGTCGACGTGTTCGAACAGCAGGTGGCCGTCGTAGCCGTCGCCGACATCGGTGAGCTCGACCACGGTGTCGCCGAGGCGCGGCATCTGCACGAGGTCGGCGAGGGGCAGCTCGTCGGCCCGCGCCGGCGCCGGCGCCCGGCCGTCGACGATCGCCCGGGCCGAGGCGATGTGCGCCTTGGGCTTGCGGGTGCGGGCGGGCGCGCCCCGGCGCAGCCAGGCCAGCTCGGCGCGGGCGAGGTTGCGGCGCTTGCGCTCGGTGGTGATCTCGCGCTCGGCCCGTTCCGCCTTGGCGTCGAGGTACGAGGCGTAACCGCCGTCGTGGACGTGGCCCGTTCCCCGGTCGAGCTCGAGGATGCGGGTCGTGACCCGGTCGAGAACGTGACGGTCGTGGGTGACGAGCACGAGGCCGCCGGTGAACGCCGCGAGGCGCTCCTCCAGCCACGCGATCGAGTCCATGTCGAGGTGGTTGGTCGGCTCGTCGAGTATGAGCAGGTCTCCCTCGCCCCCGTCGCCCATGGCGACGAGCGCCCGAGCGAGCGCGGCCCGCTTGGCCTGCCCGCCCGAGAGCTGACGCACGTCGGTGTCCACCAGGTCGGCCATGCCCAGGCGGTCGAGCACCGCCTCGCCCTCCCAGTCGCCCCCGACCGCTTCGCGGACCGTCCCGTCCGGCAGGACCGCCATCTGGTCGAGCGTCACGATGCGGGAACCTCGGCCCCGGCGCACGGCCCCGGACTCGGGCTCGACCACTCCGGCCAGCACCCCGAGCAGCGTGGACTTGCCACAGCCGTTGATGCCGACGACCGCCAACCGGTCGCCGCTCGACACGGTGAGCGACAGGCCGGTGAAGAGGGGCTTGCCCGGACGGCTGACCGCCAGGTCCTGGGCGTCGACGAGGATCACGGCCCGGACGGTACCGGCCTCCGGTCGCCCTCCCCCACCGCGGGGTGCCGACCGCTCCGACGCCACACCCCCGGGCGCATCCACGGGGCAGCGGAGGCCGGCCGCTAAGTTCGCCGGTCTATGCCAGGCGACGGCATCCTCTCCGGACCTCTCGACATCGACGGCCCGCGACGCCGCCGACCGAGCTACCCCACGGTCGAGGGCCACCCCGGGCTCGAGGTCCTCCATCGCGCCACCGGGGTCGAGGGCACGATCGTCGGCTTCGAGCACGGCGGCGTGGCCATCCAGGACCGCAACACCGGCAACCGGCGCCTGGTGCGGCTCGACCCGGGCGGCTTCCGGGTCCGTGGCAAGTCGGTGACGCTCACGCCGCCCAAACCCACCCGCCAGCCGCGGCCGCCCGGTCGTACCGCCTCGGGCTCGACCGCGGTGCGCGACCGCTCGGCTCGGGTCGCTCGCGCCAGCCGCATCCTCGTCGAGGGCATCCACGACGCCGAGCTGGTCGAGAAGGTGTGGGGCGACGACCTGCGGGTCGAGGGCGTGGTCGTCGAGCTGCTCGACGGCCTGGACCACCTCGACCGGGTCGTCGCCGAGTTCGGCCCCGGCCCGGGGCGCCGCCTCGGCGTGCTGCTCGACCACCTGGTCGACGGCACTAAGGAGGCCCGGGTGGCCGCCGCCGTCCGCCACCCGCACGTGCTGGTCACCGGCACGCCCTACGTCGACGTGTGGCAGGCCGTGCGGCCCAAGGCGGCCGGCATCGACGCGTGGCCTGTCGTGCCGATGGGCGAGCCGTGGAAGGAGGGCGTGATCAGCCGGCTCGGCGTGCGCGCCACCCCGGGCGAGTTCTGGCGCAGCCTGCTCGGCAAGGTGACCACGTTCGCCGACCTCGACCCCACCCTCGTCGGTGCGGTCGAGGAGCTCATCGACTTCGTGACCGCCGAGGGCTGACCGCCCGCCGGGGCCGTCACATTCGTCCAAGCCGTCGGCGGGCGCCGGTTCGTACCGTGCGCTCATCCGGTGACGGATGGCCCGGTCCACCATCCGTCACCTGATCGAACGCGATCGAACGGGATCAGGCGGAGGCCGCCAGGCGGAGAGCGCGCTCCATGAGCGCCGGCTCGCCCAGCCGGCGCTTGAGCTCGCGCTCGAGGCCGGCGATCGGATGCAGGTTCTGGGGCGCCCGGCTGTCCTGGTAGGGCTTGCTGGCGAACCGGGGCAGGGTGGCGGCCACGAGGTCGGCCCGTGCGACGGCCTCGGCCGGCGACAGCTCGCCCGATGCTTCGCACCGCACCACACCCCACCAGGGGTGGGTGGCAGGTCCCGGCAGGCGCAGGTACCACGAGTAGCGGAAGCCCTTGGCGCCGACCGTGAACAGCGGCGTGCGTTCCCCCGCCCGCATCCGGCCGATCACCGCTTGCTGCCCGGACGGCAGGTATGAGACGTGGTGCGCCTTGATGTAGCCGACCGCGCCGTCGATGTGGCGCCGATCGCCGAGCGGGCCGTCGACGACCAGCAGGTCGCGGTCGTCGCCGGCCCGGGCGGCGACCAGGCCTTCGAGCTTGCCCCGGGCACGCCCGAGCGCCTGGCCGAGCGGATCGCCACCGACACCCTCGGCCACGGGGTACGGCCGGTACTCGCCGTGCCGGGTGACGATGGGTTCGACGTCCTCGCCGGGGCACAGGACGCCCCTCTGCACCTCGGCGGCCACGACCGTCGCCTGCCCGTCGCAGCGCACCACCCCGGCCGCCCAACTGGCGCAGACGCCCTGTCGGCTCCCACGACCACCGGTGTCACGAGCTTCACCGGTGCCGCTGGCGTCGCCGTCGAGCCAGACACGAGCGTCGACGCGCTCGACGCCGTCGACGAACAGGACGGTCGCGGCCGGATCGACGCGCGGGGCGATGGGCGCCCAGTCGGCGAGGGGGCGTTCGAGTGTGAGATCGGCCTCGATCTCGGCGTCGCCGACCACGTCGCCGCCCACCGGCGCGCCGAAGTCGGGCGCCCAGGTCTCGACGGCGAACCGCATCACGCCCCCCGGCTCACGCGTCGATCCTCACGACTCGACCCGCTCGACGGAGGCCGAACCGCCGACCTTGCGGACCTCGAACCGCACCGGCAGCCGCTCGGCCAGCTCGCGGACGTGCGTGACGATGCCGACCATGCGGCCCCGGGCGCCCAGCTCGTCGAGGGCGGAGGCGACGACGTCCAGCGTGTCGGGGTCGAGGGTGCCGAACCCCTCGTCGAGGAACAGCGACTCGAGCCGCGCCGACCCTCCGACCGCCAAGGCCGCGACCTGGTCGGCCAGAGCGAGGGCGAGGGCCAGCGACGCCAGGAAGGTCTCCCCGCCCGACAGCGTGCGAGCGGAGCGCACCTGGGAGGCGTTGGTGTGGTCGATCACGCCGAACCCGCCGGACCGGCCGTCGACCGTCAGCGTGTACCCGCCCCCGCTCAGCTCGGACAGCATCTCGGATGCGCCCGCCACCAGCTGGTGGAGCGCCTCGTCGAGCAGCCACTTCTCGAACCGGTTGGCGG
>CAYUXB010000217.1:0-6917 GCA_964448525.1 uncultured Acidimicrobiaceae bacterium | reverse complement strand
AGCCCATGCCGAGCACGACGTCCTTGACGTCGGCGCCCACGGCCTCGCACACCGCGGCGATGGCGTTGACGAAGCTGATCTTGGTGGCCAGGAAGGCGTTGGAGGCGTACTTGATCGTCTCGGCCGACGCCGGGTCGGTGACGATGATCGGTGCGGTGACCCCGATGTACAGGGCGGCAACCCGCACGGCGGCCGACTGGTCGTCGCTGCCGATGACGATGCGGTCGGGGTTGAGGAAGTCGTGCACCGCGGAGCCCTCGCGCAGGAACTCCGGGTTGGACACGACCGCGACGTCGTCGCGGCCGAGCACCCGCTCGACCACCCGGGTCGACCCCACGGGCACCGTGGACTTGTTGACGACCACGGCCTCGGTCGGCAGGTGCGGCCCGATCTGGCGGGCGGCGGCCTCGATGTAGGACAGGTCGGCCGAGCCGTCGTCGCCCTGCGGCGTCGGCACGCACAGGTAGGCGAACTCGGCGGTGCCCGCCGCAGCCTCGGCCCCGACGACGAACCGGAGCCGGCCGCCCTCCATGCCCTCGCGCACGAGGGCCTCGAGGCCCGCTTCGACGATCGGGATCTCCCCCGCACGCAGCCGTTCGACCCGCTCCTGGTCGATGTCGGCACAGACCACGTCATGTCCGAGGGACGAGAAGCAGGCCGCGGTCGTCAGACCCACGTACCCCGCCCCGATCACCGCGATCTGCGCCATCGACTGAGCCTCCTGTGGTCCGCGGGTGTGTCCCCGCAGGCTTCCCGGCGCCCGGTCCACCCCCCGGACGGGGCAACGCTACCGGGCTCGACGGCGCCGGGCGTCATCCTCGGCGGGTGGCGGCCGCCCTGGGTCGGCTACCCTCCGGATGTTCCGTCGCGGCCTGGTCGCGAACGATGTCAGGCGGGTCGCGGGGGCCGCCTCACCCGCTGGACGATCTGTAGAGAGGTTCGCCGTGCGCAACGCCCTCGGTGCCATCCAATCGTTGCTGGTCCTCGGGGGGTCGTCGGACATCGGCGCCGCCGTCGCCGAGCGCCTCGTCCCCGGGGGATGCCGCAGCATCGTGCTGGCCGGCCGCCACCCCGAGGCGATGGAGCCGGTCGCCGAGCGGCTGCGCGTCGCCGGGGCCGAGGTCGCCGTCACCTCCTGGGATGCCACCGACATCCCCGGCCACGCCGACGCGATGAAGGCGGCCTGGGCCGCACTCCCCGCGGGGCGCTCCGCCGCACAGAACGGCGCCGGTCAGTCGAACGACGACGACGGCAACGCGACCGACGTGGGCGACATCGACTGCGTGCTGCTCGCCGCCGGGGTCCTCGGCGACCAGGAGCACCTCGAGGACGACCCCGCGGCCGCCGCCGACCTGGCGGTCGCCAACTACGCCGGCCCGGTGTCCACCCTGCTGCACGTCACGCGGCGCCTCGAGGAGCAGGGCCACGGCACGATCATCGTGCTCAGCTCGGTCGCCGGTGAGCGCGTGCGGCAGTCCAACTACGTCTACGGCTCGTCCAAGGCCGCGCTCGACGGCTTCAGCCAGGGCCTCGGCGACTCGCTCGAGGCCACCGGTGTCAACGTCATGGTGGTGCGGCCGGGCTTCGTCCACTCGTCGATGACCGAAGGCAAGGAGGCGCCGCCCCTGTCGACGACGCCGGAAGCCGTGGCGGACGCGGTGGTCGACGGTCTGGCGTCGGGGAGGCACACGGTGTGGGTGCCGGGTACGTTCCGGTACGTGATGAGCGCCTTTCGTCACCTGCCCCGGCCTCTCTGGCGCAAGCTGTCCGCACGGATGTAGGGCCGACGCCACGATGACCACCGTGCCCGCGTCGTCGGCTTCGGCGGCGGACGTTCCCGATCCCGAGAGCGACACCGGAGCGGACGCTCCCGCCGCGGACGCCCCCGGGCCCGGGCCCGGGTCCGGCTCGCTGCTCCTGGGGCTGCTCAAGCTCGCCCGGCCCAAGCAGTGGGCCAAGAACGTCCTGGTGTTCGCCGCCCCGGCGGCGGCGGGCGTGCTCGACAACAGGCAGTGGGCGCTCGACGCGCTCGTGGCGTTCGTGAGCTTCTGCCTCGCTGCCGCAGGCACGTACTACATCAACGACGCCCGCGACGTGGAGGCCGATCGCCTGCACGCGAAGAAGTCACGCCGGCCGGTGGCGTCGGGGGTCGTCCCGGTACGGGTGGCCTACATCGGCGGTGTGGTCCTGCTCGCGGCCGCGCTGGGCTCCGCGCTCGCGGTCAACCCCAACCTGGCCTACACGGTCGGGGGGTACATCGCCCTCACGACGGCCTACTCGTCGTGGCTCAAGCACGTCGCCGTCGTCGACCTGGTCGCCGTGGCCGCCGGGTTCGTGCTGCGGGCGGTGGCGGGCGCGGCGGCGACCGAGGTGCCGATCTCGGACTGGTTCTTCATCGTCACCAGCTTCGGCGCCCTGTTCATGATCTCGGGCAAGCGGGCGGCGGAGGCCAAGGAGATGGGGGACGAGGCCACCGACTTCCGGTCGGTGCTCGGCGCCTACAGCCCGTCGTACACGGCGTACCTGCGGGCGGTGACCTCGGGCGCGGTGCTCGTGGCCTACTGCCTGTGGGCGTTCGAGAAGGCCGAGATCGTGACCGACGTGACCGTGCCCTGGTTCCAGCTCTCGATCCTGCCGTTCGTGATGGGGCTCCTGCGCTACGCCCTCGTGCTCGACCAAGGCCGCGGCTCGGCGCCCGAGGAGATCGTGCTCGGCGACCGGCCCTTGCAACTCATCGGCATCGCCTGGGCTGTCGTCTTCGCCATCGGGGTGTACACCGCGTGAGCCAGCCGCCCGCAGACCGCAACCGGGGCCGGGCCGACGACCCCGTCGCCCGTCCCGAGCCGTGGGAGGTCCTCACCGGCTGGGGACGCAATCCGCGCACGGCGGCGCACGTCACCCGGCCCACCAGCCCCGACGAGCTGACCATGGCCGCCAAGGCGGCGGGGCCCCGCGGGGCCATCGCCCGCGGGCTCGGGCGTTCCTACGGTGACCAGGCCATGAACGCCGGAGGGCTCGTGGTCGACGCCACCCGGGTGTCGGGGCTGCTCGAGCTCGATCACCAGGCCGGCACCGCCCGCGTGCTCGCCGGCACCTCGCTGAAGGAGCTGCTGCACGAGATCGTGCCGCAGGGCTGGTTCATCCAGGTCACACCCGGCACGAGCAACGTCACGGTCGGCGGCGCGATCGCCAACGACGTCCACGGCAAGGGACACCACGCGACCGGCACGTTCGGGGCGCACGTCCACTCGATGGTGCTGGCGCAGCCCGACGGCACCCGGCGCGTCCTCACCCCGACCGACACCCCGCGCGAGTTCTGGGCGACCTGTGGGGGCATGGGTCTCACGGGCACCGTCGTCGAGGCCACCGTCGGCCTGCGACCGATCGAGACCAGCCTCCTCAAGGTCGACAGCGACCGGGTGGCCGACTTCGACACGCTGCTGTCCCTCCTCCTCGAAGGCGGCCGCAAGCACCAGTACTCGGTCGCCTGGGTCGACTCGCTGGCCAAGGGCCGTGCGCTGGGACGGGCCGTGCTCGACCAGGGCGACTTCGCCACGCTCGACGACCTGCCGGCACGCGACCGCCGGCGCCGCGCTCCGCTCGCCTACCGCCCGCTGCCGTCCGCGCCGTCGCTGCCGGTGGCGCCGAACACCCTGCTCAACCGCGCGACCGTCGCCGCCTTCAACGAGTTCTGGTACCGCAAGGCTCCCCTGCGGCGCCGCGGCCACCTGCACACGATCGACCAGTTCTGGTACCCGCTCGACGCGATCGACAGCTGGCCCCGCATGTACGGTCGGCGCGGGTTCCTGCAGTGGCAGTGCCTCGTGCCCTTCGGCGCCGAGGGCGCGTTGCGTCGCATCGTCGAGGACGTGGCCGGCCATCCCGCACCGAGCTTCGTGTCGGTGCTCAAGTACTTCGGCGGCTCGAACCCGGGCCCGATGTCGTTCCCGAGCCCGGGGTGGACCTTCACCATCGACGTGCCGACCGACGTCGGCGGTCTGGCCGACCTGCTCGACCGCCTCGACCAGCGGGTGCTCGACGTCGGTGGCCGGCTGTACCTGGCCAAGGACAGCCGCATGCGGCCGGAGCACGTGCCGATCATGTACCCCCGTCTCGACGAGTGGCGCGAGGTGCGCGCGGGCATGGATCCCGACCGCCGCCTCAACAGCGACCTGGCCCGCCGCCTCCACCTGCTGGGCTGACCCACCCCTCGTTTTCTGCGCGGTTCTGGTCGCTGGAGCGACCAGAACCGCGGTGAAAATCGTCGATGTCGTCGGACGGTCAGCCCGGTGACAGCGCGGCGACGAGGCGGTCGAGGCTCTCGCGGTAGTGCGGCAGTGACGGGAAACCCGCGAGCCGCAGCGCCGCGTTGTCGAGCACCGAGTTGGCCGGCCGCGGCGCCGGGCGGGGCGGGTCGAGGTCGGCGGTCTTGATCGGCCGGACCTTGGCGGGATCGTGCCCGGCCGATTCGAGGATCGCGGCGACGAACTCGTACCAGCTCACCGCGCCCTGGTTGGTGAGGTGGAACGTGCCCGGCACCCGCGCCGCCACCAGCCGTCGGATGCCGACGGCGAGGTCGGCGGTGAAGCTGGGATGCCCGCGCTGGTCGTCGACGAAGGCCAGCTCCGGGCGCTCGGCCAGCTTCAGCACGGTCTTGACCATGTTGCCGCCGTACTCGCCGCACACCCACGAGGTGCGCACCACGGTGGCACCGGGCGCGTGCGCCGCGACCTCCTGCTCGCCGCCCAGCTTCGAGCGGCCGTACACCGACTGCGGGTTGGGGCGGTCCCACTCGACGTAGGGGTCGTCCTTCGTGCCGTCGAAGACGTAGTCGGTCGACACGGCGCACAGGTGAGCACCGACCCGGCGGCTGGCATCCGCGACCCACCGGTTGGCCAGGGCGTTCACCCGGTAGGCCTTGTCGGGGTCGCTCTCGCAGGCGTCGACGGCCGTCCACGCGGCCGCGTGCACGACGACGTCGGGCTGCAGCCCGGTGATCGCCTGGTAGACCGCGTCGCGGTCGCCGACGTCGAGCGAGGCGTGGGTCGTGGCGACCACCTCGTCGCCCTGCGCCTCGCAGTGGAGCTGCAGGTCGCGGCCGAGCTGGCCACCGGCGCCGGTGATGAGGACCTTCATCGGGGAGCCGCCGACCCTCAGGCCAGCCCCGCCCGCTCCTTGAGCGGGCGCCACCACCACTCGTTGGCCTTGTACCAGGCCACGGTCTCCTCCAGCGCCTCGTCGAGCGTGCGCTGCTTGCGCCAGCCGAGGGCGGTGACCTTGGCGATGTCGACCGAGTAGCGGCGGTCGTGGCCGAGGCGGTCGGCCACGTAGTCCACACGCTCCTCGCCCACGCCGAAGGCGGCGAGCAGCTTGTCGACCAGCACGCGGTTCGGCGTCTCGTTGCCGGCGCCCAGGTTGTAGATCTCGCCGTGGGCGCCCGCCTCGAGCACGAGGGCCACGCCGGCGCAGTGGTCGTCCACGTAGAGCCAGTCGCGCTCGTTGAGGCCGTCGCCGTAGAGCGGGATGTTGCCGCCGTCGATCAGGTTGGTCGTGAACAGCGGCAGCGCCTTCTCCGGGAACTGGTAGGGCCCGAAGTTGTTGGTGCAGCGCGTGACCGTGACGGGCAGCCCGTAGGTCGAGAAGTAGGACAGGGCGATGAGATCGGACCCGGCCTTCGACGCCGAGTAGGGCGATCGGGGCTCCAGCGGGTCGGTCTCGAGGGAGGAGCCCTCCTCGACCGAGCCATACACCTCGTCGGTGCCGATGTGCACCACCCGGGGCACCTCGAGCCGGCGGGCGGTGTCCATCACCACGTTGGTGCCGAAGCAGTTGGTGTTGACGAAGTCGTCCGGACCGGCGATCGACCGGTCGACGTGGCTCTCCGCCGCGAAGTGGACGACCGCGTCGTGGCCGGCCATCGCCTCTTCCAGCGTGCCGGGGTCGCAGATGTTGCCCTTCACGAAGCTGAACCGGGGGTCGTCGTCGACGTCGCGGAGCGTCGACAGGTTGCCGGCGTAGGTGAGGGCGTCGTAGACGGTCACCTCGTCGTCGGTGTTGGCGAGCACCCAGCGGACGTAGTTCGAGCCGATGAACCCGGCCCCGCCGGTGACGAACTGCTTCATTGCGCTCTCCTGAGCCGAGCGGACGGGTGTGCGCCCGCGCCGAGGCGGACGAGACGATTCACGGGACCGACATTGTTGCAGCCCTGCGGGTGGCCGCACACAACCCGGTGGTGCCGTGTGTCACCCGACGGGAAGACCCAGGTCACGGGCGATGACGAGCCGCTGGATCTCGCTGGTGCCCTCGCCGATCTCCAGGATCTTGGCGTCGCGGTACTGGCGTGCCACCAGCGTCTCGTCCATGAAGCCGTAGCCGCCGAACACCTGGGTGGCGATGCGGGTGGCGGTGACGGCCGACTCGGTGGCGTACAGCTTGGCCATCGCCGCCTGGCGCTTGTACGGCCGGCCCGTGTCGCGCAGCCAGGCGGCCTGGTAGGTGAGCAGGGCGGCGTTCTCGGCCATCACCGCCAGGTCGGAGCAGGCGAAGGCCACCGCCTGGTTCGCGCCGATGGGCCGACCGAACGCGTGGCGCTCGCCTGCGTACGCGACCGATTGCTCGAGGCAGCAGCGGATGACGCCGACCGCCAGGGCGGCGATGGCGACGCGGCCTTCGTCGAGGATCTCGAGGAACTGGGCGAAGCCTCGCCCCCGCGCCCCCAGCAGGTTCTCGGCGGGCACCCGGCAGTCGCTGAAGGTGAGCCCGTGGGTGTCGGACGCGTGCCAGCCCATCTTCCGGTACGGCGGCTGCACGGTCAGCCCCGGCGTGCCGGCGGGGACGATGATCGCCGAGATCTCCGGCACGCCCGACCCGCCGGTGGCTCCCGTGCGGGCCGTCACCGTGACCAGCGAGGTGATGTC
>CAYUXB010000216.1:0-6954 GCA_964448525.1 uncultured Acidimicrobiaceae bacterium | reverse complement strand
GATGCTGTTCAGCAAGATCGTGCCCAACTGCAAGAAGCTCGGCCTGCTCGACGCCAACGACGGCTGGCTGCGGGGCAAGTTCACCGAGCTGGGCGTCATCGGCTTCGAGGACAACCCCGACACCGGCGAGGAGTACTCGATGTTCGCGCTCGCCGAGGGCGAGGTCGCGGCCTGACCGATCGGCCGGGCGGGTCGCCGGTTCAGCGTGCCGGCGATCTGCTCGTGCCGCCCCCGAGGCCCCGTGTGGAAGCGCTGCGGAAGCGCGGTCCGACGAGCGTCGTGCGTGCGCAGGTTGCGCGGACAGGACACACGACAGGAGACGGACATGCCGAACGTGCGAGTGACCTTCGACCGGATCGACGTCGACAAGGACGGCGACCCAGCCGTGACCGATGGCAAGGGCGACTTCTTCTGGCGCTTCAACGTCAACGGCAACGCCGTGACCCAGCGCAGTGAGGGCAACCCCCACCAGTCGGGCAACGGCAGCACCATCAACCTCGGCGCCTCGAAGTCCCTGGAGCTCAAGGACCGCGAGGACCTGATCGTCGACGGCTTCCTCGGCGAGAACGACAAGGGTTTCGCCGGCAAGGACGAGAAGGCGGACTTCCAGCACACCTACGACCGCTCGGAGCGGTGGGGCAACGGCCCCCACCAGGTGGCGCTCCACGATCGCAAGATGCGGGCGACCCTGCACTACTCGATCTCGGCCGGCTGAACGCCGTACGTGATCCCGCCGCGGGCCCCCCCCCCCCCCCCCCCCCCCCCCACCGCCGCGTCCGGGCTCGGACGTGGCACAGGCACCGGGCGAGGCCGCTCGCTGACGCCGGGCTGGCGCGCTCTCCGTAGGGTCACCCTCATGGTGAGTGCCTCCGGCGCGTTCCGATCCCGTCGGGCGCCCGAGCCCCCGGCCGCCGTGCCCGACGAACTGGTGCGGGCTCCGCTGCTCGACGTCGTGGCCAGGCGCTTCGACACCGCGGTCACGACCGTGGTGGCCGGAGCGGGATTCGGCAAGACGACCCTGCTCGCCCAGGCGGTGCGAACCAACCTGGTGTCGCCCCGCGGCGTCGACGCGTGGGTGTCCTGCCAGCCCGGCGACGAGGACCCGGCCACCCTCGCAGCCGTGATCGCCACAGCGCTCGACGCCGAGCCTGGCGGCGGGCCACCGCTCCAGGTGGCCCTCGGGGCGATCGTCGATGCCGGCCCTGTGGAGGTGTGCCTGGTGGTCGACGACCTGCACGAGCTGCCCGACGGGTGCGGGGCCGTCGACCTGTTGGCCGAGCTGGTGCGCCGCCGGCCCGCCCACCTGCACCTGCTCCTCGCCGGGCGGCGACAGCCGACCCTGCCGCTGGCCCGCCTGCGGGCGGCCGGCGAACTGGTGGAGGTCACCGAGGCTGAGCTCGCCTTCACCGATGCCGAGGTCGACGCGCTGGCCGGATCCGACGAGCAGGCCGCGCGGGCCCGCAGCCTGGCCGGGTGGCCCTCTCTCGTGCGGCTGGCCGTGGCGGCGCCGGCATCGGCGACCAGCGAGTTCGTGTGGGAGGAGGTGGTGGCCGCGCTGCCTGGTCCGCAGCGGGTGTGCCTGCTCGCGCTCGCCACGCTCGGCGGCGGCGAGGTCGACGACATCGCTCGCGTCGCGGGCGTGCCGGTGGACGCGGCCGCCCTCGCCGCCCACGTCCCGCTCGTGACCGTCGACGACGCGGGACACCTCCGTGCCCACGACCTGTGGGAGGGCGTCATCGCCGAAGCCTGCCCACCCGAGGTCGTCACGGAGATCCGGCGCCGCGCCGTCGACACCCTCATCGCCCGGGGGGACATCGTCCGGGCCGGATGGTGCGCCCGCCGCTGGGGGGACGTCGAGCTGCTCGCCGCGCCGGCGCGGGCGCTCGTGCGGGCCACCCTCGGCTCTCTGCCGATCGAGACCGCGACGCGATGGCTGGCGGGCCTCGATACGGCCGTCGACGAGCACCCCGACCTGGCGTTGCTTCGGGCGGCCGTGCGCCAGTCCCGCCGGCCGGGCGAGGTGGGTGTGGATGCGGACGTCGATGCAGTCGTCGCCGCCCATGCCGCGAGGGGCGACGCCGGTGGCCAGGCCGTGGCGCTCGCGCTGGGCGCGGTCGCCGCCCACTTCCGCGGCGACCTCGTGCGCGTCTTCGGCCTCGCCGCCCGGGTGCGCGAGGTGCAGGGCGCGACGGACGAACCGTTCCTCGGCTTCCTGGTCGGGGCGGTCGACGCCGGTCTGGCGGCGCTGCAGGGCGACGTGGACGGCGCGCTCGACGCCATCGGGAACCTGCCCCGCCGGGGCATCGACCGCCGGACCGCCGAGGTCGTGAGCCGGCTCGAGGTGGCGATGCTGCTGCTGGCGGGCCGGGCGGACGAGGCGGCGGACGTCGCCCGAGACACCCTGGCCGACGCGCCGAGCGCGTATGTGCGGCTGTTCCCGGGGGTGGTGCGATGGATGGCCGGCGACCCGTCCGCGCTGCGCGGCGTGGCGTTGTGCGCCACCCCGGATGCCGACACCAACGAGCGGGACCGCCTCTACCACGCCGCCTACGGCACCTCGGTCCTGGCGTCGCTGGGCGATCGGGCCGGGATCGAGCGGATGTGGCCGATCGTCGCCGGCTGGCAGGGCCGGGCGCTCGACGCACGGGACAGCGCGCTCGTCGTCGGCGCGGTCGCCACCCGGTCGGTGCTCGACCACGACGACGCCGCCGCGGCCGCGGCGATCGCCGAGCATCTCGCCGTCCATCCGCTCAGCTGCCCGGCGAGCGAGCTGCACCTGCGCCGAATCCTGGCCGTCGGCTACGTGCTCGACGACCAGGCGCGCCGGCACTGGGACGGCGCGGACCTCGGCCCGACCCACGTCCAGGCGCGGGCGGTCGCCCGCGCGCTCCAGGCGGCGCGGGCCGGCGACCCGCCGTGCCCGCTGCCCGGGTCGCCGGACGTGGTGATGACCACCCTGCCTCTGCCGTGGTCGGTCGAGCTCGCCGCCCGGGTGGCCGCCGCACGCCCAGGGGAGGGGGCCGACCTCGCGGCCGGACTGGCGGACTGGGCCGGGGACGCGGTGCGCACCGAGCTGGCGCGGCTGACCGGAGGCGAGCCCCCGCGGTCGGGTGCTGACGCTCCCGACGGCGGCGGATCGGCGGACGGGGCTGCGAGCGCGGGCCCGGTGGTGGGGACCGACGATGCAGTGGTGGGGCCCGTTGTGGGGACCGACGATGCAGTGGTGGGGCCCGTTGTGGGGACCGACGATGTGGTGCGGGTCGGCGCCCGGCGCCTGCTCGACCTGCTGGCAGCGGAGGACGGGGCGCACGTCCGGATCGAACTGCTCGGCCCCGCCAGGGTGCTCGTCGACGGCGTCCCGGTCGACGCCCCCCACCTGCGCCGCGGGCGGGTGCGCGCGCTGCTGGCCCTGCTCGCCGTGTCGGGGCCTCTGCGCCGCGACCAGATCGTCGAGGAGATGTGGCCGGACAACGACCCGGCGAGCGGATCGCGCAACCTCCGCGTGATCCTGTCGCGCCTGCGCCAGGTGGTGGAGCCGGCCTCGATCCGCGGAGCCCTCCGGCCGGTCCTGGCCGTCGACGGGGACACCGTCTCCCTGGCCGACACGGTCCGCGTCGAGGTCGACGTGCGCGAGTTCGACGCGGCGCTCGCCGAGGCCGATCGGGCCCACGCCGCAGGCGACGCGGCCGCCCAGGCCGATCACCTCGAGCGGGCGGTGGCGTTGTGGCGCGGCGAGCCGTTGGTCGACCTCGAGTCGCTCGCGGGCCGGGCCGGCGACATCGAAGCCGTGCGCCGGTCGCTCGTCGAGGCGGTGCTGCGGATGGGAGAGCTCCGGCTGTCTGCCGGCCGCACCGACGAGGCCCTGACGTGCGCCGAGCGAGCCCGGAGCGCGTCCCCCTTCGACGAGCGCGCCCACCGGCTCGTGATGGCCAGCCACCTGCAACGCCGGGACCGGGCCGGCGCCCTCGCCGCCGTCGAGGCGGTCGAGGCGATGCTCGACGATCTCGGTGTCCCGCCGGAGGACGCGACCGCAATGGTGATCCGCCAGGTGCGGCACCGCCACGGAACGGACCGCGTCGTGTCCGTCCCGGTCGGGAGCGCCCCCGGGGTTCGTGTTCCTGCCCTGGTCGCGGGGTAGAACCGGTACCAGGTGCGACCAGGTGCCGCTGGTACCCTTCGGTCGATGTCACAGCCGTCGGACCCCCGCCTGCTCGTCCTGCACGGGCTGCGCCTGAAGGGCGTCGTGCCGCCCGCCGGGTTGGCCGCGGCGGCGGGGCTTCCGGTGGCCGAGGTCGAAGCCGTTCTCGACCAGCTCGCCGCCGAAGGGCTCGTCCTCGAGCGCACGGGCGCGTTGGTCGGCTGGTCGCTGACGCCCCCCGGCCGCGCCGAGCACGGGCGGCTGGTCGCCGCCGAGGTCGACGAGGCCGACGCCCGCCCGACGGTCACGAGCGCCTACCGACGGTTCCGTGCGCTCAACGCCGGCGTGCTCGACGCGTGCAGCCGGTGGCAGGTGCGCGACATCGAGGGCCGTCCGGTGATCAACGACCACAGCGACGCCGATTACGACGCTGCCGTGATCGCCGACCTCACCCACCTGCAGCAGGCGGCCGACCCGGTCTGCGACGACCTCGCGTCGGCGCTCGACCGCTACCAGCCGTACGGGCCGGCCCTGCGACGAGCCGTCCGGCACGTCGCCGCCGGCGACGGTGACTGGTTCACCAAGCCGCTCATGCCGAGCTACCACACGGTCTGGTTCGAGTTGCACGAAGACCTGCTGGCCACCCTCGGCCTCGACCGCGCCAGCGAACCCGTGTCGTGACACGGCTCGCGTCCACTCCTTCCCCCACTCACACACCCACAGGAGCCACCGAGTGCGCCCCCGCAGAAGTACCGCACACGCCTCGTCGGCCAGCTTCGCCGCTGGTCGTCGTCTTCGTCCTCGCCGCATCCTCCGGATGCGGCTTCGGCCTGCGTCCTTGCCGGCGACGAAGCTGAATCGACGATCCATGCACGTCGCTCCTGCGGGGACGCGCTGATGGGCACCGCTCGGTTCGGCAAGGTCCTCACCGCCATGGTCACCCCGTTCCACGACGACGGGTCGCTCGACGTCCACGGCGCGGCCGAGCTGGCTCGGTGGCTGGTGGCGCAGGGCAACGACGGTCTCGTCGTCGCCGGGACCACCGGCGAGGCGCCGACGTTGACCGACGACGAGGTCGTCGAACTCTGGCGCACCGTGCGTGCCGCCGTCGACGTCCCGCTGGTGGCCGGCACCGGTAGCAACGACACGCGGCACACCATCGGCATGTCCGAGCTCGCCGCCGGCACGGGTGTCGACGGTCTGCTCGTCGTGTCGCCGTACTACAACCGTCCGCCCCAGGCCGGCATCGATGCCCACTTCCGGGCGATCGCCGGCGCGGTCGACCTGCCGATCATGATCTACGACGTTCCGGCCCGGACAGGGCGGGCGCTCACCGTCGACACGATCGTGCGCCTCGCCAACGAGGTGCCGTCGATCGCCGCGCTCAAGGACGCGCGCGGCAACGTGCAGGAGGCGGCGGAGATCGTCGCCGGCACGCCTGACGACTTCGACGTCTACTCCGGCGACACCGGGCTGACGCTCCCGCTGCTGTCGGTGGGAGCGGTGGGCATCGTCGGTGTGTCCACCCACTGGTCGGCTGGGCTGAACGCCGAGATGATCGCCGCCTTCGACAAGGGCGACGTAGTAGCCGCCCGGGAGATCAACGCGCGGCTCCTGCCGTCGTTCGCCGTCGAGACCGGGCCGACCTGGGTGCAGACGAGCGCGGTCAAGGCCGCGCTCGAGATCCTCGGCCAGCCCGGCGGGTCGATGCGATTGCCACTGCCACCGCTCGACGACGCCGTCCGAACCGCCGTCCGCACGGTGCTCGACGGGCTCGGTGCGCACCGATGAGCCGCCGTCGCAGCAACGCCGTCAAGATCACCTTCCTCGGGGGCCTCGGCGAGATCGGGCGCAACTGCGCCTGCATCGAGATCGACGGCCGCATCCTCCTGCTCGATGTGGGGCTCATGTTCCCCGAGCTCGACATGTTGGGCATCGACCTGGTCCTGCCCGACTTCACCTACCTGCGCGACAACGCCGAGCGCATCGACGGCGCGATCATCACGCACGGCCACGAGGACCACATGGGGGCTCTCAGCTACCTGCTGCGCGAGCTCTCGTTCCCCATCTACGGCTCGGCGCTCAGCCTGGGGCTGGCCCGCAACCGCATCGAGGAAGCCGGGCTGCTCGACCGCACCGAGCTGATCCCGGTCCGCGACGGCGAGCGCCGGTTGATCGGGCCGTGCGAGGTCGAGTTCATCCCCGTCACGCACTCGGTGCCCCACGGGTTCGCCACCGCCTTCCACACCCCGCAGGGCGTCATCCTGCACTCGGGCGACTTCAAGCTCGACCTCACCCCGGTCGACGGCCGCCTCACCGACCTCGCCCGCATCGGCGCGCTGGCGTCGGGCGACGGCATCCGGCTGCTCCTCAGCGACTCGACCAACGCGGACGAGCCCGGGCACTCCCGCAGCGAGACGTCGGTCGGCCAGGTGCTCTACAACCTGTTCCACCAGCACGAGGGCCGGCGCATCGTCATCGCCTGCTTCGCGAGCCACATCCACCGCGTCCAGCAGATCGCCGACGCGGCGGTGTCGTTCGGGCGCAAGGTGGCCACCCTCGGCATGTCGATGAAGAAGAACGTGCGCCTCGCCCGCGAGATGGGGTTGCTGCGCATCCCCGACCACGCGCTGGTCGACATCGACGACGTGCGGGACCTGCCGCCCGGCGAGGTGTGCGTCATCTCCACGGGCAGCCAGGGCGAGCCGATGTCCGCGCTGTCGCTCATGGCGCAGCGCAACAACCGCTGGCTCGAGCTCAACGAGGACGACACGGTCATCCTCTCGTCGCACCCGATCCCGGGCAACGAGATGAAC
>CAYUXB010000215.1:4973-6969 GCA_964448525.1 uncultured Acidimicrobiaceae bacterium | reverse complement strand
GCGGGCGAGAGCGAGAACCGCTCCTCCGCGCCGGCGGCCGCACCGCCGGTTCCAGAGCCGGCGGCCGCACCCTCGGTTCCAGCGGTGTCGGCCGCACCCTCGGTTCCAGCGCCGGCGGCCGCACGGTGGGTTCCATCGTCGGCGGCCGCACCGCCGGTTCCAGCGGTGTCGGCCGGATCCGCCTCGCCTGCGGTGTCCGCCCCGCCGGCGGCACCGGCAAGTCTGACGGTCTCGGGGGTCTCGGCCAGCACCAGCCCGGCGGCGGCCTGGTTGTAGGCCCATTCGCGGACCCAGCGCTCGACGAGTCCGGTCGCGGCGGCCAACTCGCTCGTCGTCATCGGGCGGCCCGAGGAGTGCATCGCCCGGTAGAGGCCGAGACGATCGCCGAGGTGGATCATCGCCGCGGTCACCGCCCCGGACATCTGGCTGGCGACCTGGAAGGCGAAGAGTCCGATCTCCTCGGCGGTCGCCTCGGGCGACGCCTCGCCATTCCGGTCACCGGACGGTTCCGTCGGCTGGTGCACACTCACGCCGGTCACCCTACGACCGGCGCACGCGGGCCTTCACCGGAGTTTGCGGCGGGCGCCCCAGCCACCGTGATCCGCGGCCTGACGGCTCCGGCCAACACGGTGCGCCGACCGTCGAGCCCCTGCTGGCGGTCCAGCATCCGATGGCGTCCGGCCCTGGCTTGTTTCAGTTTCACAACATTCCAGCACTGTGGGTGATTGTGACACTACTTTGACGGGTGGACATCCTCCGGACCTGAGCGAGTCACCGTCGCGCGAGAGGGCCGGACCATCGGGCGAGCTCCCTCCCCCGGCCTCGCCCAGTGGTCCGGTCCCGCGCGGCGGACCAGGGTTCTCGCCTCCGCCCTGCCTTCCCCCACTCGTCCGCACGGATGCGCGACCCGGCCGAGCCCCGTCGCGCCGTCGACGACCTGTCCCCTCGTGGCCGCCCGCGCCCGACCCACCCCGGGCGAGTCGACGATCGGTCGCGTGTGGGCGGTCAGGTGGCGAGGACGGCTCTCGCCACCAGATCGGTGCCGAATGCCGTGAGGATCGCCAGGTAGAGCAGGCCCGTCGCCGCCATCACCGCCGAGTAGTACCGCTCCCGCAGGGCCGCCCTGGTGACGATCACGAGGCCGATCGTCGTGACCGCGCAGGCCACCCAGAACCAGCCGAAGATGCCGCCGTACCCGTCGTCGATCGTGCCGTTCAGCACCGACACCATGCCGACCGGCCACAGGAGCACGGCGATCTCGAACGGCCAGATGATGCCGGTCCACCGCACCATCTCGAGCAGCGGCTTGCGGGTCAGCCCCGGCTGGACGAGGTACCAGTGACCGAGCAGCATGCCGTCGGAGATCGAGCCGAGGAACGCCGCCCCCACCAGCACCCGGGCGACCGACAGCACGGCGGGATCACCGGCGGCGATCCCGGCCGCGATCAGCCCGGGGATGCCGACGAGGGGTGCGATCAGGTCGAGCTGAGGCGGAAACTCCGGCACCGAGTCGTCCGGTCCGTCCGCCCGGCGGTCGATGCCGGTCATCGCCGCCACCCGCGCCGAGCGGCGCTCGACCCGGGCCCGCTCACCCGCCACACCTGCCTTCCGCCGCACGATCGACACGCCGAGGGCCACACTCGCTGCAACGATCACGGCCAGGGAGGAGGCTTCGCGGACCGGCACCGGGTCGAGCCAGATGCCGACGGCGAACGCCCCGGCGGCCATCAGGATGTAGGTGCCGCGGAGCAGCCAGCCGTAGCCGATCCCCACCTCGCGTCCCCGCGTCGTGACCCACAGGAACAACAGGCCGCCGACGGCCCACTGCAGCAACACGGTGGCGGCGTCGAGGCGGATCACGGCGAGCGAGGGTAGGTCCGACACCCGCCCGGAGGGCAATCCGACCGACCCGTGACAGCCAGGTCAGCCGTACGGCGACGCCCGGGGTCGGCCGGCACTCGCGCTGGCACTCGCACCGAGGCACTCGCACCGAGGC
>CAYUXB010000215.1:0-4873 GCA_964448525.1 uncultured Acidimicrobiaceae bacterium | reverse complement strand
GGCACTCGCACCGAGGCACTCGCACCGAGGCGAGCTCAGGCGTCGACGACGGCGAGACCGTGGTCGGCCCGGTTGAGCTCGTCCGGGCCGGCGTTTGCGGCCACGACGATGTCCTCCAGGCGCAGCCCGAACCGCCCGGGAACGTAGATGCCCGGCTCGATCGAGAACGCATGGCCGGGCGCGAGGGGCGTGCTGTTCCCCGACACGATGTAGGGGTCTTCGTGCTCCTCCACGCCGATGCCGTGACCGGTGCGGTGGATGAACCGGTCGCCGTATCCGGCCTCGTCGATGACCTGGCGGGCGGCGGCGTCCACCTCCTCGCACGGGGTGCCGACGACCGCGGCGGCGGCGGCCGCCCGCTGGGCGCGGTGCAGCACCTCGTAGGCCTCGGCGACCTCGGCCGGCGGCTCCCCCACGTGCACGCAGCGGGTGATGTCGCTGCAGTAGCCGATGCCGTCGTCGTCGAGCATGGTGCCGCCGAAGTCGCACAGCACCACCTCGCCAGGGGCGATCACGTGGTCCGCGGCCTCGTGGTGGGGGCTGGCGGCGTTCGCTCCGGCGGCGACGATGGCGAAGTTCACGTGCTGGTGACCCTCCTCCACGATGCGGCGGCCCAGGTCGGCCGACACGTCGGCCTCGGTGCGCCCGACCAGGGGGATCTTCCCCGCCTGCAGGTCGGCGGCGATGCGGTCGACCGCGGCGGCCGCCCGCCGCAGGGCCTCGACCTCGGCCGCGTCCTTGACGGCCCGCAGCGGACCGGTCACCTCCGCGGCCCGGGCGAAGCGGCTGCCCGGCAGCGCGGCCTGCAGGTCGAGCACGAACCGAGCCCACGTGTGGTCGCCGATCGCCACGCTGCCGGCCGCGCCCACCAGGTCGGCGACGATGCCGATCGGGTCTTCGGTCTCGCCCCACGGCCGCAGCGAGAACACGTCCGGCCGTTCGGTGACTCGAGGCGCCTCCAGGCCGGGCACGACCAGCGTGGCGTCACCGTCGCGGGGCAGGACCAGCATGGTGAGACGCTCGAGCGGCATCGCCGTGTAGCCGGTCAGGTACGGCAGGTCGGGGCCGACCGACAGCAGCAGCACGTCGACACCGAGCTCGCCCATGCGAGCGCGGATCCGGTCGGCACGTTCGGCGAGCATGCGCCGAGTCTACGGACGACCGGTCGGCCCCCCGGCCGACGCCGGGACCGGCCGTCGACCCGAAGGACGCCGGGACCGTCCGGGATCCCGGTGGACGACCCACCGGCCGTCGACCCCGTGGACTTCGGGACCGTCCGTCGACCCGATGCATGACCGACCGTCGGCGACCCGATCAGCCTCCGGGCGCCCCGGTCCCGCTGTGGATCCCGCCGTCATTGAACGTCGACGTGCCCAGTTCCTCGCCGCCGGCCCCGTGCAGGCGGAAGGTGAGCTCGCGGTCGCCGGGGACCGCGACGAGCACGACCCGGGGGCCACCCGAACCATCGGTCGCCGGGGCGACCTCGATCGTCTCCGCCTCGAGGTCGGTGCCGTCGACGGTCACCGTCACCACGTCGGCGGCCACCGCACCCCACCAGACGGTCCCGCCGTCGTAGGTCGCCACCGGCACGATCCCCCACCCGCCCTCCGTCGCGCCGTCGACCATGCGCTCGCACTCCCGCCCGACCTGTGCACCGTCGAGGGTCAGCACGACGCACCAGCCCCGGCCGGTGTCGGCGGGATGCTCGGCGTCGATGCGGTACTGCCGATCGGCGACGGTGCCCACCGCCACGGGGTCACCGGCCGCATCCCCGCCTGGTTCCTCGACCGCCACGAGCCCGTCGGCCACGGCCTCGACCTCAGTCGGGCGCACGCCGCTCCCGGCGACCGTCACGACGACCCCCGGCTGCTCCTGCCACGTCACGGCGTACATCGCGCCGTCCCGCATGGGGTACTGCCACCCGGTGCGGCCGCGGACCTCCGCCGGCACAGCCCCCGGCACGAGGGCGTCGATGACGTCGCCCTCCGGCAGCTCCCCGCCGACGGTGACGATGCCCAGCGCCGCGGACTGGTCGGTCGGCTGGTGGGCGACCACGACCGTGGGACCGACGCCGCCGAGCCAGTCGACGGGGAGGGGTCGAGGCGCGGGCTCGCCCGGCCTGGCGTCGGCCGGCGGCGTCCCCGACCCCACGACAGCGGCGAGGGCCCGGGCGTCGACGGACGCCGCGGGTCCGGCGACCACAGCGGCACCGCGGCCACCGTCGACGTGGGTGACCGGCATCTCGGCACCGGCCCCTCCGACGAGGTCGGCGAGCGCGCTCCCCACCCGCGCGGTGGCCATCTGGACCCGGTCGGGATGGGCAGCGTCTCCCAGGTCGGCTGCCGCCACCGCGACCACCGAGTCGCCCGCGCCCCACATCACGGCCTCGACCGGCACACCCAGCGCCGGCGAGCGGTCGATGACACCGTTCGTGGATTCGAGCGCCGGAGGCAACCACGTCGCCTCCATGTGCACGGGCGGCGAGACCGGCTGGTCGACGATGTCGGTGGGTGTGTCCCCACCGTCGTCCTGGCGGATCCAGACGACGCCCGCGACCAGCACGGCGGCCGCAGCCGTCACCACGCCCGCCCGCACGATCCAGGAACGGCGCGGGTCGCGCCGTTCTGCCTGCGGCAGGACCACGAGCTCGCCGTCCGGCGTGCGCGACGGCCCATCGTCGACCGGGGTGGCCGCGGCCACGGCATGCAGGGTCCGGGTGACGCGGTCGACGGCCTCGTCGTCATGGTCGGGGTGTCGGGTCAGCGTGGTCATCGGTCCATCTCCTTGCGGACCTTGGCCAGGCCCCGGTGGATCAGCGAACGGACGGTGGCCGGCCGGCAGTCGAGCAGGGCGGCGATCTCGGCCTCGGGACGGTCCTCGTAGAACCGCATGACGATGGCCACGCGCTGGCGATCGGGCAAGGAGCGCAGCACCTCCCACGTCTCGTCGAGATCGGGGTTCTCGAGCGTGACCGTCGCCCGCCGCCCGAAGCGGTCGGACTTGTCCCGGTCCCGCCGCAGGCTGCGCAACGCCGAGTAGGCGGCGTTGGTGACCGCCCGCCGCAGGTAGGCATCCGGGCTCTCGATGGTCGTCCAGCGCCGGCTCGATGCCACGAACGCGTCGTGGACCACGTCCTCGGCCAGGTCGAGCGACCCTGTGAGCAGGTGGGCCAGACGGAGGAGATCGGCGCGCGTGCGGCTGTAGACGTCGTCGACCGACTCGTGGTGGTCGGCGCCGGCCGTGCCCGCCTCTGGCGAGCCGGTGTCCCCCGATTCGACGTTCATGTGTCTCACCCTTTGGAGACGCCCGGCCGTCCTGGGCCGTTGCACCCACCCCCGGCGACGAGTCCCATGACTCGCCCTGTCGCGGCGGATCCGCCCGGTCAGACGGTGGCCGGCGCGGGGTCGGGGTCCGGCTCGGGGTCGGATTCCGGCTCGGGCTCAGGGTCGGGGTCGGGGTCGGCCAAGTCGGCGAGCCCGGGCAGTCCGGGCAGTCCGTCGATGCTCACCTCGTTCTTCCGCCGCCGGTAGGCCACCACGCCCTCAGGCCCGCGGCGCTCCGCCCACTCGCGCATCTTCGAGCGGTCGCCCTCGTACGCCATGATCGGCACGCCGTAGCCGCACGAGGTCGCCACCCGGTCGAGCGCGACCACGATGATCGAACGCACCGCCGGCTGGTCGGGAAAGCGCATCGCCAGGTCGGCGAAGCGCGGATCGTCGGGCAGCACCACATGACCGCGGCCGTAGAGGCGCACGATCAGCGGCTTGCCGTCGAAGGCGCAGAACAGCAGCGTGATGCGGCCGTCGTCGCGGAGGTGGGCGATGGTCTCGACGCCGCTGCCGGTGATGTCGAGGTACGCCACCGTCGTCGGGTCGATCACCGCGAACGAGCCGGTGCCGCCCTTCGGCGACACGTTGACGTGCCCGTCGCCGCCCGCCGGTGCGGTCGCCACGAAGAACACCGGCTGCCGGGTGACGAACCCGGTCAGGTGCGCGTCGAGTGCGTCGAGAACCTTGCCCATGTGCGCACGCTAGCGATGCCGCCCTGGCCAGCCCGACGAGTTGCGGCGTCCCCTCACCAGCACACCCGCCCGCCTCCTCGACGTGCTCGGCCGTGCGGGCCGCCGGTCAGCCGGTCAGCCGGTCAGCCGGTCAGCCGGCGGAGCTGACCTGCGGCGCCGGGGCCGGCGCCGTCGACCCGGCGGCCTGGCGGGCGTGGTAGCTCGACCGGGTGAGCGGGCTCGACTCGACGTGCGGGATGCCCATCACCTCACCCACGGCCTTGTACGACTCGAACACCGCGGGCTCGACCCACCGGGCCACCGGCAGGTGGTGGGTCGTCGGCCGCAGGTACTGCCCGATCGTCACGATGTCGATGCCGATCGCACGCAGGTCGGCGAGCGTCGACAGGACCTCGTCGTCGGTCTCGCCCATGCCGACGATCAGGCCGGACTTCGTCGTCAGCCCCGCCTGCTTCGCCCGGGCCAGCACGGCCAGGCTCCGGGCGTAGCCGGCCGATGGACGGACCGCCCGCTGCAGCCGCGGCACGGTCTCCATGTTGTGGTTCAACACGTCGGGACGGGCGTCAAAGATCACATCGAGCGATGCCTCGTCGCCCTTGCAGTCCGGGATCAGCACCTCGACCTGCACGTCGGGCGTGCGCCGACGGATGGCGCCGATCGTCTCGGCGAAGCCGGACGCGCCCCCGTCGGCAAGGTCGTCGCGGGCCACCGCGGTGATGACCGCGAACCCGAGGCCCATGCGCTCGACGGCCTCCGCCACCCGATCGGGCTCGCTGACATCGAGCGCCAAAGGGTGCCGGGTGTCGACCAGGCAGAAGCCGCAGGCGCGGGTGCAGCGCTCGCCGTTGATCA
>CAYUXB010000214.1:0-7022 GCA_964448525.1 uncultured Acidimicrobiaceae bacterium | reverse complement strand
CACCTGCCCGAGGTGCTGGTGCTGGCGGCCGTGCTGGTCGTCGTGATCCGTCCCCTCGTCGTGGCGATCTGCACGATCGGCCAGCCGCAGCTCGGACTGTCCGATCGTGCCTTCCTGGCCTGCCTCGCGCCCCGCGGGGTGGTGGCCGCCGCCACCGCCGCCCTGTTCTCGCTCCGCCTCGAGCAGATCGGCGAGGCCAGCGACGTGTTGCTGCCAGCCGTGTTCGCGGTCGTGATCCTGTTGGCGCTCGTCTACGGGGTCGGATCCCTCCCCGCCGCCCGGTGGCTGGGCGTGGCTCGACCGGACCCCCGCGGTGCGCTGGTGGTGAGCGACCACCGCTGGGCGCTGGGCCTGGCGGGCGAGCTGGCGCGCCACGGTGTGCCCACGCTCGTGGTGGCCCGGGGCCGGCGCGACCTCGAGGAACGCGACGACCTGCCCTTCGCGGTGCACACCGGCCTCATCCGGGACATCGCGCGGGCGGGGCGCCTGGCGGACATCGGCGGCGCGGTGATCGCCTCGCTCGACGACGCGGTCGACCTCGCCGCGCTCGACCTCGCGGTCAGCCGGTTCGGCCGTCGTCGCGTCTGGGTGCTGCCGAGCGATCACGCGCCGGACCGTGCGTCGGACGCGGAGCCGGATCCGGACCACGAGCCGGACCTCGACATGTGGGCGCCGCGCCCCTTCGCCGCCGGTGTGACGCACGAGCGGCTCGACCAGGCGATCGGCGCCGGCCACATCGTCCGCACGGTCGATGACGGCCCGGCACCCCCGGCGTCGATGGTGCTGGCCGTGCTCACCCCCGACGGCGGCTGGACGGCCGACGGGGACGGTCCCCACCCGCCCGGCGCCCGGCTGGTCGTGCTCGACCCGGCCCCGGGCCCGGCGCCGGACACGGCGACTCGTCGCCGCGCCCGGCGGCGGTAGACATGGGCGTCATGGTCGAGATCGTCTCTCCGCTCACCGGCACGGTCGCACGCGTCGAACGCGCCGTCGGGGCCGCCGTCGTCGCCGGGACCACGGTCGTCATCGTCGAGTCGATGAAGATGGAGTACGCCATCGACGCCGCCGGGCGGGGCACGATCACCGACGTGCGGGTGGCCGCCGGCGACGCCGTGAAGGCGGGCGACGTGCTGGCGGTGGTGTCCACGGCGGCCGTGTCCGGGGATCCCGATCCGGTCGCGGCCACCGCTGCCGGCGAGGATGCCGTGTCGGGTGAGCCCGGCGACCTCGTCGATTCCGACCGCGCCGACCTGGCCGAGGTCGTGGCGCGCCATGCCGTCGGCCTGGACGCGGCTCGGCCCGACGTCGTCGCCCGCCGGCACGGGCGGGGGCATCGCACGGCGCGCGAGAACCTCGCCGACCTCGTCGACCCCGGCTCGTTCGTCGAGTACGGCCCGCTCGCGATCGCCGCCCAGCGCCGCCGCCGCCCGGTCGACGAGCTGATCGCCCGCACCCCGGCCGACGGCCTGGTGGCGGGCGTGGGCACCGTCGACGGACGTCCGACGGCGATGATGTCCTACGACTACACGGTGCTGGCGGGCACGCAGGGCTACCAGAACCACCGCAAGAAGGACCGCCTGATCGACGTCATCGAGCGCCAGCGCCTGCCCGTCGTGTTCTTCGCGGAGGGAGGGGGCGGGCGCCCGGGCGACACCGACGCACCCGGCGTGTCGGGCCTCGACACCGAAGCGTTCCACCTGTGGGGTCGCTTGAGCGGGCTGGTGCCCCGGGTGGGCATCACCACCGGTCGCTGCTTCGCCGGCAATGCCGCCATCCTGGGCAGCAGCGACGTGGTCATCGCCACCGAGGGGTCGAACATCGGCATGGGCGGCCCCGCCATGATCGAGGGCGGCGGGCTCGGCGTCTTCGCGCCCGAGGACATCGGCCCCGTCGATGTGCAGGCGGCCAACGGGGTGGTCGACGTACTGGTCGCGGACGAGGCCGAGGCGGTGGCCGTCGCTCGGCAGTACCTGTCGTACTTCGCCGGCCCCCCGGACGACCCGGACGGCGGAGACTGGACGTGCGCCGACCAGAGCGCGCTGCGCGACCTGATCCCCGAGAACCGGCGTCGCGTGTACGACGTGCGGGCGGTGATCCGGTCGCTGGCCGACACCGACTCGGTGCTGGAGCTGCGCGCCGGGTTCGCCCCGGGCATGCTCACCGCGCTCGTGAAGGTCGGGGGGCGGCCCCTCGGCGTCGTGGCCAACAACCCGGCGCACCTCGCCGGGGCGATCGACTCGGACGGCGCCGACAAGGCGGCCCGGTTCCTTCAGCTCTGCGACGCCTTCGACGTGCCGCTGCTGTTCCTGTGCGACACGCCCGGCATCATGGTCGGGCCGGACGCCGAGGAGACCGCGCTCGTCCGCCACGCCAGCCGGCTGTTCGTGACCGGTGCGAGCCTGACGGTGCCCTTCGGCACGATCATCCTGCGCAAGGGCTACGGCCTCGGTGCCCAGGCGATGGCCGGCGGCAGCTTCAAGGCCCCGCTGTTCTGCGTGGCGTGGCCCACGGGCGAGGTGGGCGGCATGGGTCTCGAGGGCGCGGTGCGACTCGGCTACCGCAAGGAGCTCGCCGCCATCGAGGACGACGCCGAACGGGAGGATGCGTTCCAGCGCATGGTCGACGCCGCCTACGAGCACGGCAAGGCGCTCAACTCGGCCAGCCACTTCGAGATCGACGACGTGATCGACCCCGCCGACAGCCGCCGCTGGATCACGACCATGCTCGCCTCCGCGCCGGCGCCCCCGGTCCGCGACGGCAAGAAGCGCCCGATCGTCGACACCTGGTGACCGCCGGCCGGTGATGTGACCGCACCTTGACCCGGGGTCAAGACTTCCGGCAAGCTGCGGGGATGACGGATCTGTTCTCCATCGCTGGGAAGACCGCGCTCGTGACCGGGGGGTCGCGGGGCATCGGGCTGATGATCGCCCGGGGCTTCGTCGAGGCCGGCGCCAAGGTCTACATCTCGTCGCGCAAAACCGACGTCTGCGAGCAGGTCGCCGCCGAGCTGAACGAGGTGGGGGAGTGCATCGCCCTCCCGGCCGACCTCTCCACCGAGGCCGAGTGCCGGCGCCTGGCCGAAGAGGTCGCGTCGCGCGAGTCGAGCCTCGACATCCTGGTCAACAACGCGGGCGCCACCTGGGGTGCGCCGCTCGACGAGTTCGACGAGGCCGCCTGGGAGCGCGTCCTCGCCCTCAACGTCAAGGGCGTGTTCCACCTGACGAAGTTCCTGAAGCCGCTGCTCGACAAGGCCGGCACGGCGGAGGAGCCCGCCCGCGTCGTCAACATCGGCTCGATCGACGGCATCCACGTCCCGATGCTCGAGACGTACTCGTACTCGGCGTCGAAGGCGGCGGTGCACCAGCTCACCCGGCACCTCGCCAAGCGCCTCGCCCCGGCGATCACCGTCAACGCCATCGCCCCGGGCCCCTTCGAGTCGAAGATGATGGCCGCCACCCTCGAGGCGGCGGGCGATGCCATCGCCAACTCGGCGCCGCTCAAGCGCATCGGGCGCCCGGACGATGTCGCGGGCACCGCCATCTTCCTGTCGTCGCGCGCCGGCGCCTACCTGACCGGGACGATCATCCCGGTCGACGGGGGCATCGCCACGCTGGCGTGACAGTCCGGTCTGGGGCCATCCCGGCGAGTCGTGGCGTCACGACTCGGCCGGTCGACCGTCCTGCCGACGCCGGGCCCCGAGCAGCGCCCCGCCCGCGGTGAACGCTCCGGCCGCTGCCAGCAGCAACCAGCCGATGTCGCCGCCGGTGACCGGCAAGCGTCGACCGCCGTCGCTCTCGGACGTCCCGCCGCCGGACCCGGGGGCGTCGGGTGTTCCCGGTGTTCCCGGTGTTCCCGGTGTTCCCGGTGCACCCGGGACGGTCGGGTCGGTCGCGGCGGGTTGGACGGTGACGGTCTGGACGGTCGGGGCGCTGGTGGCGCCGTCCTTGTCGGTGGCCGTGACCGTCAGTCCGAACTGGCCCGCGGTCGCGTAGGTGTGGGTCGCCGGTGGGTCGGCCGGGCCGGTGAGCGTGAGGTCGACGACCCCGTCGCCCTCCCAGTCGATGGCGTAGTCGAACTGGCCCGCCGCGTCGACGGGTGACGGGTCGACGGCTCCGACCTTGATCGTGACGGGGGTGCCGGCGATGACCGGCGTGGGGACGTCGATGGTGGCGACGGGGGCGAGGTTGGCGACGGTGACGGTGGTGGCCGCGGTGTCGGTGACGGTGGTGTCGGTGACCTGGACGGCGACGGGGAGGGGACCGGCGGGGCCGTCGGCGAGCCCGAGTGGGACGAGGTCGGTGCCGGTGAGGGTGGGGGTGGCACCGGTGGCGTCGTCGAAGAGGCCGTCGTCGTCGAGGTCCCAGGCGTAGGTGGCGGTGGGCGCCGCGGTCGAGCCCGTGGCGTCGAGGCTGAGCGGGGCGCCCTCGTCGATGGTGTAGGGACCGCCCGCATCGGCGACGACCACGGGCGGGGCGGCCAGGAACGTGAGCGACCACCCGCCGGCCATCACCCCGATGTCGGCGCTGGCATCGTCCACGATGTAGAGGTGCCACGCGCCGTTGGGGTCGGACCCGACGAACGCGCCGAGATCGGTCGCAGCCGAGGGCGTCGGGGCGGGGGCCGGGAACTGGTCGGTCCCGCCGACGTCGTCGTCGCTCGGCGTGAAGGTGCCGCTGACGAGGGGGCCGCCCGCCGGGATCGGCCCCGTGCCGGCATCGCTGAACACCAGGTCGAGGCCGCTGACGGGGGCGGTGCCGCCCACGTCCGACATGAGGACCACCGACTGGCCTCCGGGCCCGACGAGCAGGATGTCGACGTCGATCGGCGCGGTGTGACCGAACCCGTGCAGAGCGATCTCGATCCCGCTGATCGGGGCGGGCTGCCCGGTCACGTGGATGCTGGCCGGATAGGGCGCGGCAGGAGCCCCGGACGTCGCACCGCTGCCGGATGCCGGGATGACGATCGGGGTCGTGTCGAACGTGGCGTCGTCGTCGTCGATGGTCACGAGCGCGGTCGCCGGCGTGCCGATGGTGGCGCCCCCCGCCGGGTCGCTCAACGCGACGGTCACGGTCTCGTCGACGCCTTCGACCTCGTCGTCGTCGATGATCGACAGGTCGACGGACGCGGTCGTCTGCCCGTCGGCGAACGTGACGATCTGGTCGAGCGGTGTGAAGTCGCTGCCGGCGGTGGCGGTGGCCGGGGTGGTCGTGGTGAGTCGGGCCGAGACCGGGCCGTCCGTCCCGCCGGTGCGCTCGACGGTGATCGTCACCGCGCCGTCGCCTTCGGCGCCGCGGTAGCCGGCCGACGACAGGTGCAGGGCGCCGGGTTGCGCGACCACATCGGTGGTGACCGTGATCGACCAGCCGCCGGCGATCGATCCGACGTCGCCGGTGGCGTCGTCGACGACGTAGAGCTCCCACGTGCCGTTGCCCGCCGTGCCGTTGAAGACCGACAGCGCGGTGGCGGAGGACGGAGCCGGAGCTCCCGGGGGGAACGTGTCGTCGCCGGGCCCGTTCGTCGGCTGGAAGGTGCCGGTGCCCACGGCGCCGACGGTGGGGATGGGCCCGGCCGCGGCGTCGTCGAAGGTGAGGGTGCCGTCGACGGGGTACCCCCCGCCGCTGGCCACGTCGGACATGAGGATCAGGTTCTGGCCTTCGGGCCCGACCAGGAGGACGTCGATGTCGGTGGCGATCGTGTGGCTCACGTCGGACAACGTCACGTCGACGTCGCTCACCGTGCCCGTCAGCCCGCTGATGGTGATGGCCGAGGGGTAGGGGGAGGCCGGGCCGATCTGGTTCGGCGAGCCGGTGGCGGGCACCGCGATGGCCGTGGTGTTGCTGCCGGTCACGACGTCGGCCCCTGCCGGCGCCGCGGCCACGACGACGATGGCGGCGGCGGCCAGTGCGAGTACGGCGGCGACCGCTGCTCTCCGGCCATGGCGCCACGTCGCACGCTGCCCGATCCGTTCGCCCATGTCCAGACCCCCTGATGAGGCGCGGGAGGTTACCGACTTCAGATGTGCGATGCCACGATTCGTGAGACTGACGCTTCTCAGCGTCAACGGCGGGCCGTACGATCCGAGAGGTGCGCCGCACTTCACGTGGCGCCTCAGCGACAGGAGGGCGGTCCATGGAGCCGTACATCGGCCAGATCGCATTGTTCGGATTCAACTTCGCCCCCCTCGGGTGGGCGCAGTGCAATGGCCAGCTTCTCTCCATCTCCTCGAACTCGGCGCTCTTCTCTCTCCTCGGCACCGCCTACGGCGGCGACGGGAAGTCGACGTTCGGTCTGCCGGATCTTCGGGGCCGGGCGCCGGTCAACCAGGGGACCGGTGTCGGTCTGAGCCCGAGGGTCATCGGCGAGATGGTCGGGACCGAAGCGGTGACCCTCGCCGTCGGGCAGATGCCGGCGCACGGGCACGCGGTGAGGGGGTCGGCGGCTGCGACGTCGAAGACGCCGGCGGGAGCCGTGCCCGGGTACGACGAGGCGGGGGCGTCCTACGCGGCACCGGACGACACGGTGATGTCGCCGCAGATGATCGCGTCGTCCGGCGACTCCGGGCCCCACGACAACATGTCTCCGGTCCTGGTCCTGAACTACTGCATCGCGATCGACGGCATCTTTCCCCCACGCAACTGACCTCCGCTTCCCGAAGTAGACGATCTTCCCCGTAATCTTGACCGTTAAAGTCGTCTTTGCCTAGGTTGTCCCTCGGTTCGACCGGGAACGCCGGTCAGCACGGTGCCCGTGGGGCAGAAGGACAGGACGACATGACGACGCGCGTGCGGAAAGCTCTCGGCCTCGCGGCCGCCGGCCTGCTGGTGGTCTCGGCCTGCGGAGGCGACGACGGCGCCTCCGCCGACGAAAGCGGTGCCGACGCCGAGATCAGCATCGTCGGCTTCGCCGTGCCCGAGGCCGCCAACAGGGCGATCGCCGAAGCGTGGGCGGAGACACCCGAGGGGGAGGGTGTCACGTTCAAGACCTCGTACGGCGCCTCGGGCGACCAGAGCCGGGCGGTGGTC
>CAYUXB010000213.1:5376-7052 GCA_964448525.1 uncultured Acidimicrobiaceae bacterium | reverse complement strand
CCCGCTGCTGGTTGCCCTGCGACAGGGTCTCCGCCCGGTCGCCGAGGCGGTCACCGAGCCCGAGCTCGGTCAGCCATCGCTCCGCCTCGGCGCGGGCGCCGGCCCGGTCCATCCCCGAGAGCTCGCCGAAGTAGGCGACCTGGTCACCCAGGCGCATCCGGGGGTACAGGCCGCGCTCCTCGGGCAGGTAGCCGAAGCGGCGGCGGTCGTCCGCGGTGGCCGGGCGCCCGTGCCAACGCACGGCGCCGGCATCCGGGACCGCCAGCCCGAGGGCGATGCGCATGGTGGTCGTCTTGCCGGCGCCGTTGCGCCCGACGAAGCCGTGGATGCGCCCGGCCTCCACCGCCATCGACAGGCTGTCGAGGGCGATGACCTCGCCGTAGCGCTTGGTGAGATCGCAGAGCTCGAGCACACGCCCGTTGTAGGTGTCCGGCCCGGCCCGCCGGAACCTCCTCAGGGATGATCGTGGGTCCGCCGCGCGGCTGTCCGTCCGGAGCCCGGGCGGGTGAGGCCGCTCTCGTACGCGTACACGACGGCTTGCACCCGGCCGCGCAGGCCGAGCTTGGTGAGGATCCGCGACACGTGGGTCTTCACCGTCGCCTCACCCAGGTAGAGGCGACCGGCGATCTCGCTGTTGGAGAACCCGCCCGCGACCAGCGCCAGCACCTCGGTCTCGCGCTCGGTCAGGCGGTCGAGGCGCGCCGCAGCCGCGGGATCGGGGCTGCCGGCGGCCAGGCGGGCGAGCACCCGGCGCGTGACCGACGGCGACAGCAGCGCGTCGCCCCCGGCCACGACCCGCACGGCGGCCAGCAGATCCTCCGGCGGGGCGTTCTTGACGAGGAACCCGCTCGCCCCGGCCCGCACGGCCTCGGTGATGTAGTCGTCCCGCTCGAACGTCGTGAGGATCACGACGCGGGTGTCGCCGGCGTCGACGATCTGGCGGGTGGCGGCCAGCCCGTCGAGCACCGGTATCTGGATGTCCATCAGCACCACGTCGGGCCGGGTCCTGGCGACGGCCTCGACCGCCTCCCGGCCGTCTCCGGCCTCGGCCAAGACCTCGATGTCGGGCTCCGCGTCAAGGATCAGGCGGAAACCGGTGCGCACCATCTCCTGGTCGTCGACGATGGCGACGCGCACCATCACCGGTCGCTCCGGTGCAGGTCAGCGATGGGCCGTTCGGCTGCGAGCCCGGGCGCGTCCGGGACGCGCGCGCCGCGGGGGTGGCCGTCGAGCGGCAACCACGCCCGCACCTCGTACCCGCCGCCGGCACGGCGGCCCGTCCGCAGCTCGCCGCCGACGAGGGCGACCCGTTCGCGCATGCCGGCGAGGCCGTGGCCCGAGCCCGGCGGCCCCGCGGTGCCGTGGCCGTCGTCGCGGACCTCGACCTCGACCGCGCCGGCGTGCAGGCTGACCTCCACCCGGACGGCGGTGCCCCGGCCGGCGTGCCGGAGCGAGTTGGTGAGCGCCTCCTGCACGATCCGGTAGGCGGACAGCGCCAGGGCGGGCGGCAGGACGTCCGCCTCCCGGGACGCGGGATCGACGTCGGTGACGACCGTGAGCCCGGCCTCTCGCATCTGCTGCGCCAGGTCGTCGAGGTCGGCCAGGGTGGGTTGCGGGCCGGCGACGACCGTGCTCGGCGCGCCGCGGTGGCAGCCCCGACCCTCCCCGTCGCCCTG
>CAYUXB010000213.1:0-5276 GCA_964448525.1 uncultured Acidimicrobiaceae bacterium | reverse complement strand
CCGACGACCTGTCGTCCGACCGACGACCCGGACCCGGTCACGAGGAGCCCGACCCGGCGATCCACGACGACGTCGATCGTCCGGGCTCGGCGGGTGGGCGCGGGGAGGCTGTCAGACCGCCGGTCAGCCGCCGCTCACGGCGTCGAGCTCGTCGGCCACGACGGGGGAGGGGTCGTCCGCCGAGGCGAGCCAGCCCTCCGGCAGGGTCACCGCGATCGGCCCGGAGGTCTTGCCCCGCGGCTGGGCGTCCGCCCCCGGCAGGATCGCCAGGTCGGGGGCCGACGCCGCCAGGCGGTCGAGCTCCGCGTCGAGCGCCGCGAGGCTGGTCGTCGCGGTGAGCCGCCGGCGGGCCTCGCCCCCGACGGGGTAGCCCTGGAGGTACCAGCCGACGTGCTTGCGCACGTCCCGCACGGCCACGGGTTCGGTGAGCCACTCGGCCAGCAGGCGGGCGTGGCGCCGCAGCACCTCGACGACCTCGGCGAGGCGCGGCGCCTCGGGCACCGGCCGCCCGGCGAACGCGCGGGCCAGATCGCCGAACAACCACGGACGGCCGAGGCAACCCCGGCCCACCACGACGCCGTCGCAGCCCGTCTCGGCCACCATCCGCAGGGCGTCCCTCGCCTGCCAGATGTCGCCGTTGCCCAGCACCGGGATGGCGGTGACGATCTCGCGCAGCGCGGCGATGGCCGACCAGTCGGCCCGGCCCGAGTAGTGCTGGGCGGCGGTGCGGGCGTGCAGAGCGACCGCGGCGGCGCCCTCGTCCTGGGCGATGCGACCTGCGTCGAGGAAGGTGGTCGACGAGTCGTCGATGCCGATGCGCAGCTTGACGGTGACGGGCACCTCGCCTGCGCCCCGCACCGCAGCCCGCACCACGTCTCGGAACAGGGCACGGTGCACCGGCAGCGCCGACCCGCCGCCCTTGCGGGTGACCTTGGGGACCGGGCAGCCGAAGTTGAGGTCGATGTGGTCGGCGTGTTCCGACGATGCCAGGAAGCGGACGGCCTCGCCCATCGCCACCGGGTCGGTGCCGTAGAGCTGGATCGACCGCACCGGCTCGTCTGCCGTGAACCGGGCCATGCGCAGGGTCTTGTCGTTGCGCTCGGCCAGCCCCCGGGCGGTGATCATCTCGCTGACGAACAGCCCGCCTCGCGCGACCGTGGGCCCGGCCACCGCGGCGGTGGGCAGGCGCCCGTCGGAGGTGCCGGGCTCTGGGATGCGGCTGTCAGGGGCTCCGATCCCGGTGTCCGTGGCACCGCTGTGCCCGGCCGCGGTGGTGTCGATCTCGGCGAGGGCGGCGGTGCCGGACCCGTGGCACAGCCGGCGGAAGGGAGCGTTGGTGATGCCCGCCATGGGCGCGAGCACCACCGGTGGCCACACCTCGAGCGGGCCGACCTTCAGCGCCGGCACCCGCGGCGTGGTGCTCTGCGGGGTGGCGCTGTGCGGGGTCGGGCTCTGGCAGGTCTGGCTCTGCGGCGTGGACCCGAGTCGGGCCGGTTCGGCGATCCCGGGGATGACGGCGTCGACGGCCCTCACCGGGACTCCCACAGCGAGGTGATGTCGATGTCCAACTCAGCCAGCAGGCGGCGCAGCAGCGGCAGCGACAGGCCGAGGACGGTGCCGTGATCGCCGTCGATGCCCTCGACGAAGGGTGCGCAGTAGCCGTCGAGGGTGAACCCGCCGGCGACCGCCAGCGCCTCACCGGTGGCGACGTAGGCGTCGATCTCCGCGTCGCTCGGCCGGCCGAACCGCACGACGGTCTCCGCTGGCGCGGCCGCCCGCCGACCCGAGTTCACCTCGACGAGCGCGTGACCGGTGACCAGGGTGCCGCTGCGCCCGCGGTACCCCTTCCACCAGGCCACGGCGTCCGCGGTCGAGCCCGGCTTGCCGCGCACCTCGCCGTCGAACGCGAGCACGGAGTCGCAGCCGAGCACGAGGGGTCGACCGAGGATCTGCGGGCGATCGTCACCCTCCCCGGGGTCCGGCCAGCGACCGTCGCCCTCTCCGGCGTCGGGGATCGCGGACAGGCGTGCGGCGACGGCCTCCGCCTTGCGGCGGGCCAGGGTGCACGCGGTCTCGCGGGCGTCCAGGTGGTCGACGCCGTCCTCGGGCTCGCCGCTCACCATCACCTGGGGAGCGAAGCCGGCGGTCCGCAACAGGACGAGGCGGGCGGGCGACGCGGAGGCGAGCACGAGGGTTCGGGCGGGCACCCGACCAGGCTGCCACGACCGCGTGCCGCTCCCACCACCGGTCCGGCCCTGGTGCTCAGCTCTGGTGCTCTCGGCGGCTCTGCTGCTCGGCCCGCACCGCCCGGGCGAAGGCCGGGTGCACGTTGGCGAGGGTCGCCCAGCGGCGGGATGCATCGAGCGAGACGTCGACCGTCCTCCGCCCGATCTGCCGCTCCGTCGACAGGGCGAACGCGGCCGCGGCGACCGTCGACGTCAGGATCGTCACAAGCACGACCCGGCCGGCCATCGTCCAGCCGGCACCTCCGGCGGAGGTGAGAACGAGCGCAACGGCACCCGCCACACCGGCGAGGGTGGCCAACCATCCGAGACGCCGCCGCCGGCGCAGGACCTCGATCTCGTCCTGGGTGTCGAGCGTCCACGGCAGCTCGACCTGCAACCGGTCCGTCGGCTGGCCACCGCTGAACAGAAGGACGACGATCCACCCGAGGGGCCCGCCGAAGAGGATGAGCAGCACGATCACGATCGACGACATGGAGCGCGAGCTCCCCACCACCGCGTCGATCGACAGCCAGCCGTTGCTCGGCCGGCCGGTGCGTGCGCACACCCGGGGGAAGCGCCCCTGCACCGCGTCGTCCACGAAGACCCGTACCGTCGTCGTGTCACCCATCGTCCCGCCTCTCACCGATGTGACCGGGATCCTACCCAATGTCCCCGGAGGGGGACGGATGTCGCCGTGACCAGGAACTCACACCGGCCCGGCCCTTCTCACCGGTAGCCTGCCGGGGATGGAGAAGCCGCCCCCCGACCCCACCAAGCTGCTCGCCCACTGGATGGAGTGGGAGCGCGGCGAGACGCCTCCGGGCCGGGTGATGAGCAGCCTGAAGACCGGCGGCCTGCGTGATCTGCTCGAGGCGCTGGCCGCCCAGGCATCGCAGGCAGGCGCCGCTCACGATGCCTGACGGGGCGCGGGCCGAGTGGCCCGACGCCGCCGTCTCGTCGCGCGAGGCACTCGACCGTGGGCTTCCGGGCTGGCCAGGTCCTGACGACGAGCCCCTCGGGCCGACCCTGCCGATCCCACCGGGGCGAGGCGGCGACCAGAAGATCCCCCGGCCGTACAACGCCCGCCCCGGCGGCCCGGCGCCCTGGGCCGACCTCCCGCCCGAGCGTCGGCGCCCGACCTTGAGCGACGTCCGGGCTGCGCTCGCCCCATTGGGGCCCGCGCAGCGGTGGGCCGGCGAGCCGATCGACGGTGCCCGGCGCACCGGCCGCCCGTCGGCCGTGCTGGCCCCGCTCTACGACGCCTCGTACCTCCCGGACGCCCAGGTCCCGGCGGCACCCGATCGCGGGAACGGCCGGGAGGCGTGGGCGCCGCGGGTGGATGACGCCGCACCGGCCGCCCACGTCGTCCTCACCCGTCGTACCTGGGGGATGCGCACCCACCAGGGCGAGGTCAGCTTCCCGGGCGGCCGCGTCGAGCCGGGCGAGACCCCGGTCGACGGCGCGTGCCGGGAGGCGCAGGAGGAGATCGGGCTCGACCCGGGCAGCGTCGAGATCATCGGCGAGCTCGACCACCTGGCGACCGTGTCGAGCGGTTCGTTCATCGTCCCCTACGTGGGCGCCCTGTCGGGCCGGCCCGAGACGGTGCCCAGCCCGGCCGAGGTCGAGGCCGTGTTGCACGTCCCGCTGGCCGAGCTGCTCGACCCGACGATCTTCCGCGAGGAGATCTGGACGTTCCCCGGGGGTCGCGTCCAGCCGATCACGTTCTTCGAGCTCGTTGGCGACACCGTGTGGGGCGCCACCGCCTCGCTGCTGCGCCAGATGCTCGGCATCGTGACCGGCACCCTGGGCCGCGGTGACCTCGACCATCCCTAGGGTCCGCCGCGGTTACGCTGCGGGCGGATCTCCCACTTGACGCACCGGCGTCCTCCGATGTCGATCCGTCCCGTGGAGGTGCGCCGCCATGGCGCTCAGCACACGTCACCGCAGCTCGATCTTCCAGACTCTCTCGCCGATCCTCGGGGAGGAGGAGGCCGAAGCGATGCTCTCCCAGTTCCCCGCTCGTGACCTCGACGAACCCGTCACGAAGGAGTTCGTCCGCGCCGAGATCGCCGACGTCCGCGGGACGCTCCACGCCGAGATCGCCGGTGTCCGCGCCGAGGTGCAGGCGTTGCGCGGTGAGCTCTACACCGAGATCGCTCAGCTCGAGGCCCGCATCAACGATCGGTTCCGGGAGCAGACGATGTGGATGGCCGGGGCGATGACGGTCGGCATGGGCCTGGCCGCGGGCATCGCCACGTTGCTGGGATGAGCGCCGGCGTCGGCCGGCGGCCGGCCGGTACGCCCTACCAACTGCCGTAGTTGGGGGCTTCCTTCGTGATCGTGATGTCGTGCGGGTGCGATTCACGCAGACCTGCGTTGGTGATGCGCACGAAGCGGGCGTGCCGGTGCATGTCGGCGATCGTCGGCGTGCCGCAGTACCCCATCGACGTGCGCAGGCCTCCGACGAGCTGGAAGAGCACGTTCGACACCGGACCCTTGTAGGCGACCCGGCCCTCGATGCCCTCGGGCACCAGCTTGTCGGTGTCGACGATCTCGCCCTGGAAGTAGCGGTCCTTGGAGTAGGACCGGCCCTTCATGGCACCCATCGACCCCATGCCCCGGTACTCCTTGAACCGCTCGCCCTGGTGCAGCACGACATCGCCCGGCGATTCGTCGACGCCGGCGAGCAGGCTGCCGATCATGACCGTGTGGGCACCGGCGGCCACCGCCTTGGCGACGTCGCCCGAGTACTGGATGCCCCCGTCGGCCACGACCGTGATGCCGTGGCGGGCGGCGGCCACGGCCCCGTCGTAGATGGCCGTGAGCTGGGGAACCCCCACCCCGGCGACCACCCGGGTCGTGCAGATGCTCCCCGGCCCCACGCCGATCTTCACGGCGTCGGCGCCGACGCCGGCGAGCGCGTCGACGGCCTCGCCGGTGGCGACGTTGCCGGCGATGATCTCGGTCTCGAACGCCCCCTTGATCTGCTTCACCACGTCGAGCACCGCCCGGCTGTGCCCGTGGGCGGTATCGACGACCAGCACGTCGACG
>CAYUXB010000212.1:5468-7062 GCA_964448525.1 uncultured Acidimicrobiaceae bacterium | reverse complement strand
GAGTCGCCGCACCACTCCTCGACCATCCAGTCGTTGTAGGCGCGCACGCAGGCGAGGCCGAGGTCGCGGTCTTTGGCCTCCGTGAAGGTCTGCCCGCAGAACCGCGGGAAGGTGGGGAAGCAGAGCGAGGCGTCCACGTGGTTGAGCTCGTTGTCGGCGACCCGGGCCTTGGCGTCGTAGCAGCCGGGCCGCATCTCCTCATACGTCATCGGCGTCATCGTCATCTCATCGCGGCTGTAGCCGACCGCGGCGACGTGGCGCTTGTGGATGTAGACGAGGTCCTCGTACACCCAGCAGTCCGCCTGCTCGGGGGCGTCGTCGTCGAAGACCTGCTCGTAGGAGCCGCCGCCGACGTGGCGCATGCCGGCGATGCCGCGGCGCTCGACGCGCGGGCCGCGGTCGCGGTAGCGGGCGGGCAGCCACGTGTCCCACACGTGGGGCGGCTCGACCACGTGGTCGTCGACGCTGATGATCTTGGGGATCTCGATGGCAGGGGACATGGAGCAGCTCCTGGGGTGGCGCCTCAGATCTGACGCCCCGTCAGAATATACGATTCTCGCCTCATGGCCAGCAGCGATGGCACCGAGTCTGTGTGAGCGGCTCCGAACAGGGAAGTACACCCGCAACCGATCGGCGGGCACCGTCCACTCGGAGGCACCACCATGGCAACAGCCCGCGCCGGCGATTACGCCGGTCCGACCCGCACCCGCTCACTCGCACAGATCGGCGCCATCGTCGCCGGCGCCGCCTTCCTGCTCGTGGGAATCCTTGGCTTCATCCCGGGGATCACCACCGACTTCGACGATCTCGCGTTCGCCGGCCCCGATTCCCGCGCCGAGCTCTTCGGCATCTTCCAGGTGTCGGTGCTGCACAACATCGTGCACCTGCTGTTCGGCGTCGTCGGGCTGTGGGCTGCTCGGATCTGGGCGACCGCACGGCTGTACCTGCTCGCCAGCGGGGCCGTCTATCTCGTCCTGTTCATCTACGGCATGGTCATCGACTACGACTCGGACGCCAACTTCGTGCCCGTCAACGAGGCCGACGACTGGCTGCACCTCGGCCTCGCCATCGCGATGATCGCCGTCGGGCTGCTCGCCGGTCGGCGGCGGGAGGACGACCCGCTGGTACCGGGGCGCAGCGGCACCGGCTACCGCAACTGACGTCGAGATCGGTCATCGGCCGGCGGCGGAGCCGGTTAGGGTCGCCGCATGGCTGTGGACCTCCCTGAACTGGTGTCGACGTGGCGGACCGCGGTCGTGACCTCGGAGATCCAGAACGGGGTCATCGGCGAGCAGGCGGCCCTGCCCGAGCTCGCGACCGTGGCCCGTCAGACGATGCTGCCCGCGGTCGTCCGCTTGGTCGCCGCGGCTCGCCGGGCCGACGTCGACGTGGTCCACGCCACGTTCGCTCGCCGGGCCGACGCCAAGGGCTCCAACACCAACGCCCGCCTCTTCAACGCCATGGCCAAGGCACCGGTGACGCTGTCGTCCGGCTCCGAGGCCGCCGAGGTCGTGCCCGAGGTCGGGGTGCACCCCACCGACATCGTCCTCGCCCGCAGCCACGGTCTCGGCCCGATGGGGGGCACCGACCTCGA
>CAYUXB010000212.1:0-5368 GCA_964448525.1 uncultured Acidimicrobiaceae bacterium | reverse complement strand
TCGAGCTGACCCGGGTCGCCGAGGCGGCGGGGTTCGACCAGGTGTCGCTCTCCGACCACGTCTTCTACCCGGACAAGCTCGACTCCTCGTACCCCTACAGCGACAGCGGCCGGCCGATCTTCCCGCCGGACACGCAGTGGCCCGACGTGTGGGTGATGACGGGAGCGCTGGCCGCGGTGACGGAGCGCATCACGTTCTCGACCCACGTGTACGTGTTGCCCGCCCGCAACCCGTTCGTGGTCGCCAAGGCGGTCGGCACCGCTGCCCACCTGTCCGGCGGCCGGGTTCTGCTCGGCGTCGGGGCCGGCTGGATGCGCGAGGAGTTCGTGCAGCTCGAACAGCCCTTCGAGCGCCGCGGCGCCCGCATGGAGGAGCAGATCGAGGTGCTCCGCGCCCTGTGGCGGGGTGGCATGGTCGAGCACCACGGCGAGTTCTACGACTTCGACCGGCTGGAGATGGCACCTGCACCGCCGCGAGCGGTGCCCATCCTCATCGGTGGCCACAGCGAGATCGCCCTCCGCCGGGCCGCCCGCATCGGCGACGGGTGGATGGGCGTCTACTACGGGTTCGACGAGCTGGTCCCCATCGTCGAGCGGCTCCAGGGCTACCGGGCCGAGTACGGCACGACCGGCCGGCCCTTCGAGATCCAGGCCTCCGTCGTCGACCGCCTCCCGTCGCCGGAGGTGTGCGCCCAGCTCGAGGAGGTGGGCGTCACGACGCTCGTCACCTCCGCCTGGATGATGGAGGGGCTGAAGTTCGCGTCGCGCGACGACAACGTGCGCGCCCTCGAACGCTTCGGCGAGACCTACATCGCGCCGCTGCGCACGGGCTGACCAGCACCGCCGGCGGCTCGATCCGGCAGCGAATCCCCTGATGATCCGTCAGGTCCGGGTACTGTGTCGGCGTGTCGGACCAGGCGGACCAGGATCTCCAGGAGGGCGACCTGCGGGCCGCCGACGGGCGCGTTCCCGGGCGTCGGGGGCGGGCCACCCGCCAGCGGCTGCTCGACTGCACGGCCGAGATGCTCCGCACGACCTCGTACCGGTCGGTCAAGGTCATCGACATCGCCCGGGAGGCGGGCACGTCGCCGGCGACCTTCTACCAATACTTCGCGGACGTCGAGGCGGCCATCCTCGTGCTTGCGCAGGAGATGGCGCTCGACGGCGAGCGGCTCGTCCGCCTGGTGGCCCGGGGCAACTGGAAGGGCAAGGCCGGCTACCAGACGGCCCTCGACCTGACCGACGCGTTCTTCGAGTTCTGGGACCAGCACCGGCCGGTGCTCCGCGTCGTCGACCTCAGCACCGAGGAGGGCGACCGCCGCTTCCGCAACATCCGGGTGCGCCTCCTCAACGCGGTCACCACCGAGTTGGCCCGGGTCATCGACGAGTTGCAGGCCGAGGGCAAGAACCTGGGTGTCGAACCGCTCGCCCAGGCGGGCACGCTCGTCACCACCCTGGCCAACGTGGCCGCGCACCACGTCGGCTTCGAGTTCTGGGGCATCCGCACCGCGGACGTCCGGGTGTCGGTGGCCCGCCAGGTCTACTGGGGCACCACCGGCCAGCGGCCTCCCACGCCTGCCTGATCGTTCGCACGCCACGCGGTCCGTTGCGTGGTGCGTGTGTGACGAACGGTGTTCGACTACGGTCCGGGGGCGACGGCCACGCTGGGGCTGGCCGGGGAGGTATCGCCGTGGGGGACGTCGACGCACACGCACCGGTCTCGTTCGGCATCCAGCTGCCCGTGCAGGCCCAGTCGACCCTGTTCGCCGAACCCTGGGAGGAACGGGCCGGCGTCCAGGAGCTCACCTCCGTCGCCACGGTCGCCGAGAACGCCGGCTTCACCTACGTCGCGGTGTGCGACCACGTGGCGGTGCCGAAGGACGACGCGCCCACCCACGCCACCACCTGGTGGGACTGCATCGCCACGTTGTCCTACCTGGCGGCGGTCACGGGGCGGGTCCGCCTGCTGAGCCAGGAGTACGTGCTGCCGTTGCGCCACCCGCTGGCCGCGGCCAAGCAGTGGATGACGCTCGACGCGCTGTCGGCCGGGCGGGCGATCCTCGGCGTGGGCGCAGGCCACCTCGAGGGCGAGTTCGCCGCGCTGGGCATCGGCCACGACGACCGGGGAGCCGCGCTCGACGAGGCCATCGACGCGGTGCGCGCCGCCTTCGTCGGGGAGTTCTCGTCGCACGAGGGCGAGCGCTGGTCGTGGGCGGAGGTCGGGCAGTCGCCCCGGCCGGTGCAGGACCGCTTGCCGATCTGGGTAGGGGGTTCGTCCCCGGCGGCGCTTCGTCGCGCCGCCGAACGGGGCGACGGGTGGCTCGCCTCGGGACCGCCGGAGGGCGGGCTGTCGGCCGGCATCGCCCGCCTGCGCGAACTGCGCGCACGGGCCGGCCGGGCCGACGCCCTCTTCACCGTCGGCGCGCACTCCGGGCCGCTGTACGTGGGCGAGCCGCGGTGGGACATCGGTCGCGCGGTGCACGGCTCGCCGGAGCAGATCGCATCGTTCCTCCGGGTGCTCGCCGGGCTAGGGGTCGACCACATCCAGGTGGCCTTCCGCAGCCGCGACGTGCACGAGCTGTACGAGCAGTTGCGGGTGTTCGGCGCCGAGGTGGCGCCGCTCGTCGGGGACGCGCCGGCGGCGTGACGGGAGTGCCGGTCAGATCAGCGTGAGGCCGCCGTCGACGGCCAGCACCTGGCCGGTGACGTAGCTCGCCTCGTCGGACAGCAGGAAGCACGCCACCGACGCCACCTCCCACCCGGTGCCCTGGCGGCCGAGGGGCACCGGGGTGCGGCCCCGCGACGGCCGACCGGCGGTGGCGTTGCGGCCCATCGGCGTGTCGATCAGTCCCGGGGCGATCACGTTGGAGCGCACGCCGCGGCGGGCGCTCTCGAGGGCGATGTGGCGGTTGAGCCCGATGAGCCCGGCCTTGGAGCTGTCGTAAGCGGGGGAGCGACTGCCCGGCTGCAGGCCGGCCACCGAGCTGACGAAGACGAACGCGCCGCCCTCGGGGATGTGCGGCGCGGCGGCCTGTGCCACGAGGAAGTGGCCTCGTAGGTTCACGGCGAACACGGTGTCCCAGTCGGCGGTGGTGGTCTCGGCGAGGCCGCGGCCGCGACCGATGCCCACGTTGATCACGACGCCGTGCAGTCGGCCGTCACCCGCGGCGACCGCGGCATCGACCAGCGCGGTGCAGTCGCCCTCGTCCGTCACGTCCGCGACCACGACCGTGGCGTCGCCGCCCTCGGCCCGGACGAGCTCGGCCGTGTGCGCCGCGGCCTCACCCACCCGGTCGACGCACACGACGCGGGCGCCCTCGCGCGCCGCGGTCACGGCGATGGCGCGGCCGTTGCCGACCGGGGAGTCCTCGTCCGCGTTCGGCTGGGTGCCGGCACCGATCACGACGACGGTGCGCCCGGCCAGCCGACCGCCGCCGACGCCGTTGCCCGTGGAGCCGACCGCGGGGTCACCGGCGGGGCTCACGACGCATCCCCACCGTTGGCGGCGGCGACCTCGGGCTCGATCTGCACGCCGAGCGAGTTCAGCGTGAAGGCGACCAGGTGGTAGTGCCCGACGAGCATCGGCAGCTCGATCAGCTGGGGCTCGTCGTAACGGGCGGCCAGCGCCGCCCAGGTGGCGTCGCTCAGGCAGGCGTCGGTGTGCAGCTCGTCGGCGGCCCGCACCAGCAGGGCGTCGTGGTCGGACCACCCCGGCGCGTCGGGGCCCTGGGTGACGCGGTCGATCTCCTCGTCGGTCAGCCCGGCCGCCCGGCCGATGCGCACGTGCTGGGCGAACTCGTAGTCGGAGCGACAGTTCCACCCGGTGCGCAGGATCAGCAGCTCGCGGTCGCGCGCCGGCAGCTTGCCCGCCAGCAGCTTGCCGCCGAAGGGCATCCACTTGCGGAACAGCCCGGGGTGGCGCACGAAGGTGGCGAAGATGTTGGTGGCACCGGCGGTCGGCCCACCCGCCTGGGCGAGCAGCTCGCGGGCCTGCTCGTCGGCGTCGTCGGGGGAGAGGGGTGGGATCCGGGGCTCGGTCGGCCTCGGGGACCCGCCGTCGTGGGCGTCGCTCGACATGGCCAGGCAAGCTAGTGCCTTTGGTCACGTACCCGGAAAGGGCGTCCGACGATGATCCGTCTCACCGCGCTGCTGCGGCGCAACCCGGCCTTGACGGCCGAGGAGTTCCACACCCACTGGCGGGACGTCCACGCCGCCAAGATCCGCTCGGTGCCCGTCGTCGCCGACACGGTGGTGCGCTACGAGCAGCACCCCCGCGTGCCCGACCTGGCCGGGCACTGGACCGGGAGCGAGGGGTTCGACGGCTTGACGCTCCAGTGGTATCGCAGCCTCGACGACTTCGAGGCGATGGTGTCGGATCCGGAGTACCAGCGGGTCGTCGCTCCGGACGAGCGCCACCTGCTCGACCTGGCCAACAGCGTCTACCTGCTCACCGAGGAACCGAGGGTCGTCATCGACGGCGACATCACGGCCTGATCCGATCCGGCGCCAGCCGGTGACCGATCGGCGTGCGCCCGCCACGTTTCGTCACGAGATGTGGTGCCCCGACTACGGTGCCGGCCGATGATCGAACTCGCCACCGCCGCGGTCGAGGCCGCGCTCGCGGCCGGGGCCCGCTACGCGGACGCCCGGGTCATGATCATCCGCCACGAGTCCATGGAGGCTCGCAACACCGTCGTCGAGGACCTGACCCAATCCGAGGAGGCGGGGATCGGCGTGCGCGCGCTCGTCGACGGGTCGTGGGGGTTCCAGGCCACGCCGACGCTCTCGGGACCGGCGGCGCGAGCCGCCGGCGAGGCCGCCAGCGCGATCGCCCGGGCCTCGGCCCGCGTGCCCGGCGCGCCGCTGCGCCTGTCGCCGGCGCCGGTGGTCGTCGAGTCGTGGCGATCGACATGGGTCGAGCACCCGCTCGACGACGTCGGCCTCGGCGAGAAGGCCGACCTGCTGGTCGCGGCCACCGGGGCCGCCAACGACGCCGGGGTCGCCCAAGCCCAGGCCAGCTACCAGGTGTGGGACACCGAGAAGTGGTTCGCGTCGAGCGAGGGCAGCCGGGTCGACCAGCGCATCGTCGAGTGCGGCGCGGTCGTCGACGCCACCGCCGTCGGCGACGGCGAGACGCAGCGCCGCTCGTACCCGGGGGTGCGCGGCCACTACGGCACGCAGGGTTGGGAGCTCGTGCGCGGCCTCGACCTCGTCGCCAACGCGGCGGTCATGGCCGACCAGGCCGTGGCGCTGCTGTCGGCGCCCCCGTGCCGGTCGGATGTCACCACGGTGATCCTCGACTCCGACCAGGTGGCGTTGCAGATCCACGAGTCGGTGGGCCACGCGGTCGAGCTCGACCGCATCCTCGG
>CAYUXB010000211.1:0-7083 GCA_964448525.1 uncultured Acidimicrobiaceae bacterium | reverse complement strand
GCATCGGCATCTCCACCTTCACCGAGATGTGCGGGCTCGCACCGTCCCGTGTGCTCGGCCAGCTCGACTACGGCGCCGGTGGCTGGGAGGCCGCAACCGTGCGCATGTTGCCGTCGGGCAAGGTCCAGGTCGTCACCGGCTCCTCGCCGCACGGGCAGGGCCACGAGACGACGCTCAGCCAGATCACGTCGTCCGCGCTCGGGGTCCCGTTCGAGGACATCGAGGTGCTCCACGGCGACACGCAGGTCTCCCCGATGGGCCTGGACACCTACGGCTCCCGCTCGCTGGTGGTGGGCGGCATCGCCCTCCAGAAGGCGGCCGGGAAGGTGATCGACAAGGCCCGCAAGCTCGCCGCCCACCTGCTCGAGGCGTCCGAGGACGACATCGAGTTCGCCGACGGCACCTTCTCGGTGAAGGGCTCACCGGACGCGTCCAAGTCCATCCAGGAGCTCGCCCTGGCCGTCTTCGCCGCCCACGACTACCCCGAGGACATGGAGCCCGACCTCACCGGGCACGCCATCTTCGATCCGGAGAACTTCTCCTACCCCCACGGCACCCACCTGTGCGCGGTCGAGATCGACACCGAGACGGGCAGCACGGCCATCCGCTCCTACGTCGCCGTGGACGACGTGGGCAAGGTCATCAACCCCCAGATCGTCGAGGGGCAGGTCCACGGCGGCGTCGCCCAGGGCATCGCCCAGGCGCTGTACGAGGAGGTGTCCTACGACGGAGCGGGCCAGCCCGTCACCAGCACCTTCGTCGACTACCTGGTGCCGTCGGCCGCCGATCTGCCCGCCTTCGAGTCGGGGCGCATCGCCACGGTGTGCCCCAACAACGCCCTCGGGGCCAAGGGCATCGGCGAGTCCGGTGCCGTCGGCGCCCCACCGGCCGTCGTCAACGCCGTCGTCGACGCGCTGGCCGGTCACGGCGTCCGCCACGTGGACATGCCGGTCACACCCGAGAAGGTGTGGCGCATCCTCCACGACCCGGACAACACCGTCTACCCCAGCGGGCTCGCCTCGAGCGGCGGCGACGCCCACCCCAACGGGAAGGAGCAGGCGTGAGCACCGACGCCGCCACCAGCCTGACCATCACGGCCACGATCAACGGCCGTCGGGTCGCCCGCACGGTCGAGCCCCGCCGGTTGCTCGTCCACCTGCTGCGCGAGGACGTCGGGCTCACCGGCACCCACGTCGGGTGCGACACCTCAAACTGCGGGGCCTGCACCGTGCTGCTCGACGGCGAGGCCGTGAAGTCCTGCACCGTGCTCGCCGCCCAGGCGGACGGCCGCGAGGTGACCACCGTCGAGGGCCTCGCCGCCCCGGACGGCGCCATGTCCGCCGTGCAGGAGGGGTTCCGCCAGGAGCACGGCCTCCAGTGCGGCTTCTGCACCCCGGGCATGCTCATGGCCTCCACGTCGCTGCTGGCCGATGATCCCGACCCCGACGAGGCAGCCATCCGCACCGCCCTCGAGGGCAACCTGTGCCGCTGCACCGGCTACCAGATGATCGTCAACGCCGTGCGCTGGGCCGCCGAGCGGGGCGGCGCCACCGTCGCCGGCGAACCGCTCGTGCGCAGCGAGACCCCGGTCGAGGTGACCCGATGATCCCCGCCCCGTTCGGCTACGTCCCGGCCACGTCGTCCGAGGAAGCGCTCGCCGCACTCGCCACCCACGGCGACGAGGCCAAGCTGCTCGCCGGCGGCCACTCGCTACTGCCGCTGATGAAGCTGCGGCTGGCCACCCCGGCCGTGCTGGTGGACGTCGGGCGGGTGCCCGACCTCGGCTACATCCGGGTCGAGGGCGACGAGGTGGCCATCGGCGCGCTCGCCCGCCACCGCGACCTCGAACGGTCGGCCGACCTGCGCGCCGCGTGCCCCGTGCTCGGCCACGTGGCCGGCCAGGTCGGCGATCCGCAGGTGCGCGCCCGCGGTACCCTCGGCGGATCGCTGGTGCACGGCGACGCCGCCTCCGACCTGCCGGCAGCCGTCCTGGCACTCGACGGTGCCCTCGTCGTCGACGGGCCCCGCGGGCGGCGGACGGTGGCCGCCCGCGACTTCTTCGTCGGCTTCCTCGAGACGGCTCTGGCCCCCGACGAGATGCTGGTCGAGGTGCGGGTGCCCGTCACCGGCGACGCCGGCTGGTCGTACCAGAAGTTCACCCGGCGTGCCCAGGACTGGGCGATCGTCGGCGCCGTCGCCGTTGCCCGTCCGGAGGGCCCCGCGGTCGCGCTCGTCAACATGGGCAGCCGGCCGCTGCGGGCCGACGCGGTCGAGCAGGCGCTCGACGACGGCGCGGCCGCGGCGGCCGCCGCCCGGCTGGCCGCGGCGGGCACCGAACCGTCGGCCGACCTTCACGCCGGCGCCGACTACCGCAAGCACCTCGCCCGCGTCCTCACCGGCCGGGCCTTGGCGGCCGCCGGCGTCGCCTGACACGCGGACGAGCGGGACGAACCCCGACCGCCGGGGCGGGGAGGCGGGGTGACGCGCGGCCGACCAGGCCGGGCGCGAGACCATCAGCCGTCGGTCGGGACGTCTCGGCTCAGCAGGTGCTCGCCCTCGACCCAGCGGGCTTGCACCCACAGCAGCGACGACAGGCGGTTGAGGTAGGGCAGCACCTGCGAGCCGGGGGCGACGGCGGCGACCGCCTCGCGCTCGGCGCGCCGCACGATCGTGCGGGCGAGGTCGAGCTGGGCGGCGAGCGGGGTCTGTCCCGGCACGACGAAGGCCGCGGGGGCCTCGAACCGTCCGCCCAGGTCGTCGATCATCGCCTCGAGCGCCTGCACCATGGCGACCGAGACCCGGGTCTGCCCCTCTGCCAGCTTGTCGTGGTTGTGGGGCGCGGTCGCGAGCTCGCCCATGAGCACCCACAGGTCGCGGCAGGCGTGCGTGAGCTGGCCGTCGAGCTCGCCGTCCCGCTCGGCCAGCGACCGGGCGACGCCGATGACGGCCTGTGCCTCGTCGACGGCCCCGACGGCGCGGGGATGAGGTGAGTCCTTCGGAACCCGCCCGCCGAACAGCAGTCCGGTGGTGCCGTCGTCGCCCTTGCCGGTGTAGAGCCGAGTCACGCCCGGGACCCTAACCCGGTCGTGGCTCCTGCCGGCGGGGCGACCACGGGCAGTCCGGTCAGCAGCCAGCCGACGAGCCCCGCCCCCACGAACCCGACCGCGTTCAGCACGCCGTGCGTGCTGGCCATCGCGTCGATGGTCAACGCCGGCATCCCCGTGTGCTGGGCGAGCGCCCACTGCACGGCGAGCACCATCGGGATGATCGGCGACAGGGACGAGACGATCAGCAGCAGGCGAGCGACGCGCCGCGCGAGGTCGGCGCGGCGCGACGAGGCGGACGCGGGAGCGTGCGCCGGTGGTGACAGCGCCGAGCTCGAGGTCGCCAGCAGCAGCGTGCCGAAGGCGACGGCCCACGCCGCCACCGTCATGCCGACGGCGCCACCGACCTGGCCGGCGGCGGAGTCGAAGAGGAAGCCGAGGGCCACGATCGGCGGACTCGCCATCGCCGCGACGCATCCCGTCACCAGCGACACCGCGCTGGCCAGCCAATCCACCGACGCCAGCCCCGCCGCCGCCAGCACGGCCAACCCGAACCCGGCGTAGTGGAAGTGCACCGACGTCAGCCGCACGATGTCGGTCGACAGATCGAAGGGGCGCAGGTCGAGCCTGCTCAGCACGAGGAATCCCCCGCCGACGCTCAGGTAGCCGAGACCGGCGGCGATCGTCAGGTGGCCGAGTGTGTGGCGGGAGGGTGGCGCCCGCCGCACGTCGCGCAGCACGGCGACGCCGCCGGCGCTGGCGCAGAGGCACACCGCCATCCAGCCGCACGCCAACACGCCGGCGAGGGTGCCCTCGTCGATCAGGAGTGCGGCGGTGGCCGCCACCGCACCCGCGGGCTGCGCCCGTCGGGCCATGCGCAGGGGCGCGGGCACCGCGCCGAGAAGCAGTCGCTCGGCCAAGGCGAATCCCAGTGGGGCGACGATCAGCGGCCCAGCCGCGACCAGCACGTCGATCAGGTCGATGGCCGAACGTTAGAGGGCGAGCGCGCCGCCCGCGCGTCGCCCCCGCCGGCGCCTCGCCTGGACGCCGGTCGACCGCCATGAGCAGAACCTCTACCGGATGTCGGCCACCCGGAAGCCCCTGTTGCCCGCCATGCGGACGAACGTGCGGGCGTTGCGGATCGCGGCGGCACCCCGGTCGTTGTTGAAGTAGACGAACACGTCGTGCCCCCGCGCGCCCGGCCACGCCGCGTCGAGACGGTCGAGCCACGTCCGGAGGGCCGAGCGACCGTACGCGGGGCGGGGCGAAGCCGTGCCCTCGTGCAGGCGCAGGTAGCCCCACGGCGCCGTGCGCCAGAGCGGCGTGATCGGTCGACCCCGCCGGTCGGCCCAGCACAGGGCCGCGCCGTGCCGTTCGAGGATGTTCCGCACCTCGTCCGACCACCAGGTCTCGTGGCGGGGCTCGACGGCCACGCGCGCGCCGTCCGGGAACGCCTGCAGGCAGGCGTCGAGCAGGTCGGGCGCCCCCTTCAGGGTGGGCGGGAGCTGCAGGAGGTAGGGGCCGAGACGGTCGCCGAGGCCGGTGGCTCGCCCGACCAGGCGGTCGACGGGCTCGGTCGGGTCGCGCAAGCGCTTGATGTGGGTGAGGTAGCGACTGACCTTCACCGCGACCACGAAGCCGGGGGGCGTCTCGGCGCGCCACCGCTCGAAGACGGTGCGCTCGGGCAGGCGGTAGAAGGCGTTGTTGACCTCGACGGTGGCGAACCGCCCGCTGTAGTGGGCGAGCCACGCACGCTGAGGCGTGCCGGCCGGGTACACGGGGCCGCGCCAGTCCCGGTACTGCCACCCCGACGTGCCGATCAGCAGGGCCATGGGCCGTGGGTACCCGGTCGCATCGGGCGCCAACAGCGTCGGCCACGGTGCGTCACCGAGAGTGGCAAAGGAGCTTTGCAGTGGTGGCTGGCAGTACCCTCGTGGCACCGGCCGAGCCGGGCAGGTGGCGGAGCCGCGTTCGCAGTGCGGGTCCCGACCAGGTCACCAGCCACGGACAGGGGAAGGATCGGCGAGCGGGGCATGAACACGAACACCAGCGTCCAGGGCGATACGCGCGACCAGATCATCCGCGCCGCCGAGGAACTGTTCGCGGCGCGCGGCATCGACGGCGTGTCGCTGCGCGAGATCAACCGGGAGGCCGGCCAGTCCAACACGGGCGCGGTCCAGTATCACTTCGGCGACCGCGAAGGCCTGGTGACGGCGATCATCATGAAGCACCGGCGCGACACGGAGCCACGGCGTCACGCGCTTCTCGACATGTACGAGGACGCCGGCGTCCGGGATCTCCGGGCCCTGGCCTCGGCACTGGTGGCGCCGGCCGCGGCCAAGCTCGCCGACATCGACGGTGGCCGCGCCTACCTGCAGGTGTCCGCCGAGTACTACACGCGCCCCAGCCGCAAGCCCAACCGCGCACCGGTCATCAGGCCGATCGACAGCATCGTGCGCTGGCACAGCCTCCTCGACCCCCTCATGCCGGCCGAGGAGCGGGCTGTGCTGCACACCCGGTTCCCCGCCATCCGCTTCGCGTTCGTCGAGCTCGCCCGACGCGCCGCCGGCGACCCGCGCGAGGACGACCGCCTGTTCACCTCCCACCTCACCGACCTCGTCACGGCCCTGCTCGACGCCGGGCCGTCGGCCCCGACGGCCCGGCTGCTCGCCCAGCGCGAGGAGGAAGCCGCCGACGCAGGCGGCATCCTCGCGACGCCGTGACGCTCACGCCCGCCCACCCGCCAGGATCGGCCCACCGACGCCCGGATCGGTAGATTGGCCGTTCATCTAGGAGAGAGCACGACGTGCGCATGAATCATCAGCAGAGCCCCCTACTCGACGCGGAAGGGCGACAGCTCGCCTGCGAGCTGGAGGCACACCGATGAGCCGCTTCCTCGATCTCGTCGACGAACGCGTCGTGGTCTACGACGGTGCGACCGGCACCAACCTGCAGGAGCTCGGCCTCACCGCCGATGACTTCGGCGGGCCGGAGCTCGAGGGCTGCACCGACATCCTCTCGGTCACGCGGCCCGACGTGATCGCGAACTTGCACGAGTCCTTCTTCCGTGCCGGCTCCGACGTCGTCGAGACCAACAGCTTCGGGGCCTTCGCCGTGCCCCTCGGCGAGTACGACATCTCCGACCGGGCCCACGAGATCAGCCTGGCGTCGGCCCGGGTCGCCCGCGAGGTGGCCGACGGCTACGGCGGCTTCGTCGCCGGGTCGATGGGGCCGGGCACCAAGTCACCCTCGCTCGGGCAGATCGGCTTCGTCGAGCTGCGCGACGCGTACGAGGTGATGGCCCGCGCCCTCATCGAGGGCGGGGTCGACCTGCTCATCACCGAGACGCACTTCGACCTGCTGGCCGCCAAGGCCGCGGTGATCGGCGCCCGCCGGGCCATGGCGGCCCTGGGCACCACGGTGCCCATCCAGCTCCAGGTCACGATGGAGCAGACCGGCACCATGCTGCTCGGCTCCGAGATCGGCGCCGCGCTCGGCGCGCTCTCCGCGCTGAAGCCCGACATCTTCGGCCTCAACTGCGCCACCGGCCCGTCCGAGATGCACGAGCACCTGCGGCACCTGTCGGCCAACGCCACCATGCCGATCTCGTGCCTGCCCAACATGGGCCTGCCGTCGGTCGTCGACGGCAAGATGCACTACGACCTCGAGCCCGCCGAGTTCGTCGAGTACCAGACGCGCTTCATCACCGAGCTGGGCGTGCAGGTCGTCGGCGGTTGCTGCGGCTCGTCGCCCGAGCACCTCCGCCAGCTCGCCGCAGTGGCCAAGGACCTGACCCCGGCCCGCCGCGATCCCAAGCCGGAGGCCGGCGCGACGTCGATGTTCAGCGCCGTCCCGTTCCACCAGGACGCCAGCTTCCTCATCATCGGCGAGCGCACCAACGCCAACGGATCGAAGAAGTTCCGCGAGACGATGCTGGCGGGCGACTGGGACGCCTGCGTGAAGATGGCGCGCGACCAGGAGCGCGAGGGCGCCCACGTCCTCGACGTCTGCGTCGACTACGTGGGCCGCGACGGCACCG
>CAYUXB010000210.1:0-7086 GCA_964448525.1 uncultured Acidimicrobiaceae bacterium | reverse complement strand
CCGCCCCGTGCCCTCCACAGCGCCAGCGTCTGGGCACCCACCTGGGGGTCGCGGGTGCGCTGGAAGTTGCGGCCGCCGCGGGCGAACGTCTGCCGGGTGGCGGGAGGCACCTCGTCCGGCGGCACCGGATCGGGAGCCCAGTCGGTGGCGCGGACGTGCACCAGGTCGAGTGTCCACGCCTCGGGGTCGGGGTCGTAGCGCCACGGTCCGGCGAACCGGCCGAGGAAGTACGAGCCGTCGCCGTCGCGGGTCCACACGAAGCTGCCGTCCGGCACCGCCGCGAACCGCTCGAGGCGTGCCGCGGTCCGGGCGTCGTGGGTGACGGCCACGGCCTCCACCGCAGCAGCGAGGGTGGCGGGCACGGCATCGAGCCGGCCCCCGATCCCGCAGATCCCACACCGCAGCGCCCGGGCGACCGCCGCCGCGGCGTCGACGTCGTCACGCCGGGAGCGCATCGGCGCCCGGTACACATCGAGGGTCACCGTCGTAGTGTGCCGTCCGCCGCCCACCACGGGCGGACTCCGGCCGTCGGGCCTGCTCCGACCACCGCCGGCCCGCGGCGACGGGAGGCCCGGCCCAACCGGTCGACGAGACATCGAGCCGGCCTGGGGGCGGACGCCGGGCCCTGTCAGCTCGGTCGGTCCTTCGAGCGCCAGAGCGGGGAGGGGAACCGGGGCGCCACGACGACGCCGTCGAGCCACGACGTCAGCTCGGCCGCTCGACGACCGAGCTGAGCCTGCGCCTCGGCGCCGACGTCCTCGAGGATCTGGAGCTCGACCGTGCCGTCGGGTTCCTGGTTCCACCCGCCCACGATGCGGCCGTCCCACCAGGCCGTCATGCCGCCGTTGCCGCTCGTGTCGAACAGCGCCTGGCGGTGGGCGCCGAGGTACCAGTCCCGGTGCTGCCAGCCCATGGTCGTGGGATCGAGACCCGGCAGCAGCGCCGCGTACGGCTCGGGCACCTCGACGGCATCGAGGTCGTCGGCCAGGGCGATGCCCGGCTCGCCGTGCAGGTCGACATCGACCGCACCGACGTCCGCGAGGGCGGCGCGGACCGCGGTCACCGTCGACCCCAGCCACCACTTCAGGTCGGCCACCGTCGCCGGCCCGAAGGCGTGGAGCCAGCGGCGCACCAGCTCGGCGCGCGCCTCGCGCTCGGGCGGCTCGACCGGCCGAGCGCCCAGCCAGGCCGCGGTGCGCGCCCAGGCAGGCCGCGAGTTGACCCACGCCGAGCGATTGCTCGCCCGCACGATCTCGCCCGCAGCGGACAGGCAGGTGAGGACCCGCGGGCCGACCGGCACGGGCCCGCCGTAGGACTTGTGGGGCGCGTAGATCGTCGAGCCGTGCAGCAGCTCGACCTCGGCGCGCAGCTCGGTCGACGTGGCCTCGCCGAGGACGTCCAGAGCGGCGAGGGTCGCGGCCGACGCCTCGGCCAGCCAGGCGTCGCCGTCGGCGACGAAGCCGGCCTTCTCGACCTCCTTGACGAGGCGTCGCCGTTCCTGGCCGGCGACCCGGTCGCTGGCCGCGGCCTGGATCACCCCGAACAGCTCGCGCCGGAACACGAACAGGGTGCGCCGCATGCACAGGTGCTTCACGAGCGTGCGGTCGTCGTAGAGCGCGGCGTCCACGTCGGCGACGGCGAGGCCGTCGACGCGGGCCCAGGCGGCCAGATGGACGGTCGACGGCTCGGTGGCGTGCAGGGCGACGAGGCCGTCGGCGGCGCACAGCACGTCGGGCGCCCGGTGCGCGGGCGCGAGGTGGTGCCGGCGGCTCAGACGGGCCCGCCGCTCGGCGACGTCGAACCTGCGCACAGCGGCCGCCGGTGGGGCTCAGCCGAGCGGCCGGCCCTCGACCCGGCGCTTCACGGTTCGGGCCAGGATGCCGAGCGTGCCGCGCAGCGCGCCCTCGGACAGCACGGGGAAGACGCCTGCCTCCCGCCACACCGGGTCGATCTCGGACCAGTCGTAGTACGAGGTCACGAGCGTGCCCTCGTCGACCGGCTCGAGCGTGTAGCCGTACACGTGGCCGATCTGAGGCTTGATCTGGCCCTCGATCGTCCACGCGATCTCGCGATCCCGGGTGAACCGCGAGATGTTCACCGTCACGTCGTACAGGCCGAGCGGGTAGTCGTTGAGGGCTTCGCGGTCCATGTGCACGACGAAGCTGTCGCCCACCGCCGCCACCGGGTCGCCCGTGGCGTCCATCAGCATCCCCGAGCTGTCGATCGCCACGTGGCCCTGCGGATCGCACAGCAGCTCGAAGATCGACGCCGGGTCCACACCGATGGTCCGCTGGACCTCCAACCGCTCTGTGGTCATGCCGCATCCTGGCAGGTCACGCGCGTCGTCGCCTCACCCGGTGTCGGCCCGCAGCGGGGCGATGGCGCCCCCGGTGACCCGCACCAGATCGTCGGGGACGACGGCGAACACGTCGCGCGGCGTCCCCGCCGCCGCCCACACCTCCGCGTGGGCGAGCAGGTCCTCGTCCACGGCCGTCGCCAGCCTGCGGGGGTGCCCGAACGGCGGCACGCCCCCGATGGGGTAGCCGGTCGCGTCCCGCACGATCGCGGCGTCGGCGCGACCCACCCGGTCGCCGCCGAGCGCGGCAGCGAGGCGTCGCTCGTCGAGCCGGTTGGCGCCCGACACGAGCGCGACCACCGGCTCGTCGTCGAGGAGGAAGACCAGCGACTTCACGATCTGGCCGACCTCGCAGCCGATGGCCGCGGCGGCATCCGCGGCGGTGCGCGTGCCCTCCGGGAACTCCCGGACCACGACAGGCAGGCCCAGGTCGGTGGCGGCGGCGGTCACGCGTCGGACGTTGCGGTGCACCCCCGCAGCGTCGCGCACCCGCCACCGTCACCCGGACATCGCCGGACGCGCCACCCCGCCCCGGCTGCCTGCCGACACCCTGACCCGGAGATCCACAGCGGATTCGCAGGACACGGCCTAGAAGCGCGGGTCGGGCGTCCACGGGATGACGTCGGCGGTCGACACCGTCCACTCGAGCACCCGGCCACGCAGGTCGGCCACGACGTCGGGCCGGGCACCGGCGAGGTTGTCGAGCTCGTCGGGATCGGCGCCCCGGTCGTACAGCTCGTCGTCCTCGTAGAGCCGGTAGACGTAGGTCCACTCGGCGGTGCGCATCGAGATCGCGCGCCCCACCGCGGTCGGCTCGTCGTGCTGCAGCGCCGACTTCAGGTCGTAGGGGAACGGCCCGCGCTCGAGCAGCGCCTCCTCCTCGACGGAGAACCCGCCCTCCGAGAACGCCGCCGTGCGGGGCGCGCCGGTGAGCAGGCTGCGGCCGAAGTGCGTGTGCTGCGCCTCGACCTCGGCCAGCTCCAGCGCGGTGGCGAACAGGTCGATGAGCTCCGTGGGGTCGCCCCGCACCTCGCCCTCGGCGACGCCCGGCCCGGCGAGCACGAGCGGGTTGCGAAGCAGGCAGTCGTGCAGCCCCGAGGGCCACTTCTCGACCAGGCCGTAGTCGCCGAGGTACTCGCCGTGATCGGTGAAGAAGGCGGTGACCGTGCGGTCGCCGGCGCCGCTCGCCTCGACCGCCCGGACGACGCGGCCGAGCTGGTCGTCGACGCGGGACACCATCCCGTAGTAGGTGGCGCGCAGCTCGGCCCAGTCGTCGGCGCCGAGCCGGTCGAACCCGTGCAGTCGGGCGAGGTCGGCGACGAACCGGGGCGCCCCGCCGCGCGGCGCCGGCCGGGGCGCCGGCATGTCGGCCCGGTCGTGCAGCGAGAACCAGGGCTCCTCCACCTCGAACGGCGGGTGCGGGAAGATCAGCGCCACGAACAGCACCCACGGTTCGGGCAGCCCGTCCGCCAGCCATGCCTCGGCGGTGCGGACGGCGGCCTCGTCGTGGTCGAGCGAGACCCCGGGGCGCTCTCGCCGACCGTGGTAGTGCGCCCGGGCGAAGCGGTGGTCGCGGTCGTAGGGCGAGCTGCCGTAGATCATCTTCGGCATGACGGTGAAGCCGGCGCGGTCGGTGCTCTCCTCGGCGACGCCGGGGGCGAACGTGTCGCCGCGCATGCCCGCCCAGGCCACGTGGTAGCCGCTGTCGCGCAGCAGGCGCAGCAGGTTCGGCTGCCACGGCTTGATCAGGTTGGTGAGCGTGCGATGACCGGCGACGTGCGGGTACCAGCCGGTGAACAGCGACACCCGGCTGGGGCCGCACACGCTGTGCTGGGCGTAGGCGTCAGACCAGCGGGTGCCGCGGGCGGCGAGCGCGTCGACGTTCGGCGTGCGCGCCACCGGGTTGCCGAAGGCGCCGACGGCGTCGGCCCGCAACTGGTCGGGCATGAAGAGGACGAGGTTGGGACGCGACACGAGACCCCCGCTGGAAGACCGACGCCTCGGGCTGCTTAGTGAGCACTAAGTGGCCCGGGCGTCGAGCATCGACGGCGAGGACCCGCATGTCAACCGCGACGGCGTCGCCGCCACGAGGTCGACCGCCACGCTGTCCCTCCGCGCCCACGTGCCGTCACGAGCAGAGGCCGCACGCGGCGCTCCTCGGTCGAGCCCTCGGGTCGGTGCCGGCGGCCACCGTGTGCTGGACTTCTCCGATGGCCGAGCTCGTGATCCGCAACGCCGACCTCGTCGACGGGTCGGGGGAGCCCGCCCGGCCGGCCGACGTGGTCGTCGACGCGGGAGTGATCGTCGACGTCGTCCCGGCCGGCACGGCCCCCACCGCCGGAGCACGCCGGGTGCTCGACGCGGACGGCCGGCTGGTCACCCCCGGCTTCGTCGACGTGCACACCCACTACGACGCCCAGGCGACCTGGGACCCGTGGGTGACGCCCAGCTCGTGGCACGGCGTCACCACGGTCGTGATGGGCAACTGCGGCGTCGGGTTCGCACCCGCCCACCCGGACCGGCACGACTGGCTCATCGACCTGATGGAGGGCGTCGAGGACATTCCCGGCTCCGCCATGGTCGAGGGCATCGACTGGGCGTGGACGACGTTCCCCGAGTACCTCGACGCCCTCGAGGCCCGGCCTCGGGTGCTCGACATCGGCACGCAGGTGGCCCACGGCCCGGTCCGGGCGTTCGTGATGGGCGAGCGGGGCGCGGCCAACGAGCCGGCCGACGAGGACGACCGCCGGGCGATGGCCCGCATCGTCGAGGAGGCGCTACGCGCCGGCGCGCTCGGCTTCTCGACCAGCCGGACGCCGCTGCACCGGGCCAAGGACGGCACGCTCGTGCCCGGCACCGACGCGGACGCCGCCGAGCTGCTCGACATCGGCGACGCCCTCGCCGCCGCCGGACACGGCGTCTTCCAGTTCGCGCCCGACCACGCCCGGGTGCCCGTCGACGAGTGGCCGTGGATGCGGGCCCTCGCCCAGCGCACCGGCCGCACCGTCAGCGTCAACCTCAACCAGCCCGACAGCGACCCCGAGGTGTGGCGTGAGGTGCTGCGCCTGCTGGAGGAAGCGGCCGACGACGGGTTGCCCCTCGTCGCCCAGGTCGCCGGCCGCTCGATCGGCATCCTCTACTCGCTCCACGGCAGCGTGCACCCGTTGCTGTTCCACCCGGCCTACGCCGAGGTCGCCGACCTGCCGATGCCCCAGCGGCTGGCGGCGCTCGCCGAGCCCGAGCGACGCCGCCGCCTGATCACCGACGTGCCCGACGACGGCGGCTTCTTCGACCGGGTCGTGCTCGGCAAGCTCGACCGCATGTGGCCGGTCGCGGGCGACGACATCGACTACGAGCCCCGCGTCGACACCTCGATCGCCGCGCTCGCCGCCGCCCGCCAGGTGCCCCCCATGGCGCTCGTGGTCGATCAGCTCACCTCCGCGGACGGGCACGGCCTGATCTACGCCCCGTTCTTCAACTACGCCTACGGCGACCTGTCGATGACCTACGAGGCCACCCGGCACCCCCACACGCGGATGGGGCTGTCGGACGCCGGCGCCCACTGCGGCGCCATCTGCGACGGCGGCATGCCCACGTTCATGCTCACCCACTGGACCCGCGACCGCCGGCGCGGCCCCCGTCTCCCCGTCGAGCACGTCGTCCACCGCCAGACCCGCCAGACCGCCGAGCTCTACGGCCTCGGCGACCGCGGCCTCGTCGCGCCGGGCCTGCGGGCCGACCTCAACGTCATCGACGACGAACGGCTCGGCTTCGACGCGCCGCGCATGGCCTTCGACCTGCCTGCCGGCGGCCGCCGGCTCGTGCAGCGGGGCCGCGGCTACGCGGCCACGTTCGTGGCGGGGGTGCAGACCGTGGCCGACGACGAGTTCACGGGCGAGCTGCCCGGTCGCCTCGTGCGCGGCCCCCGCCCCCGTCGCTGAGGCACCGTCCGCCCACGGCCGCGCTCCGGCGTGTCCTGCGCGCCGTCTCCGGCACGCGTCGACACGCCGGAACCAGGCAGGCGGACCCGTCGGGGATCAGCCCGCGATCTCGCTGATCTGCATGACGGGGGCGATCGTCGTGTAGTTGGCCACGTCCGCCTGCACGGCGAGCGTGCCCTCGACGGCCATCGCGGTCTGCATCGCCTCGACCGACGGGAAGCGGAAGTGCACGGCCGCCACGTAGGGACCGTCGACGCCCTTGTCCACCTCGGCACCGTCGAGGCCCCAGGTCGTGCAGGCCAGCGGCACGTGCTGGTCCCGGTAGTAGTCGTGGTCGAAGGTGGCCCCGTCGGTGCGGGGGTACAGCACGGAGAGTCGGATCATCGGTCGTCCTCCTGGACGGTCGTGGTGGTGGGACACGGTAGAGGTGGCGGGGCCTCAGCCCTCGTGCCGCTGGACGAGCTCGACCTGGTAGCCGTCCGGGTCGCCGACGAAGGCGATCGTCACCGGCCAGCGGTCGAGCCGCATGGGCGCCACCAGCGACGGGTGCCCGGCCTCGACGGCCCGCTGGTGCAGGCCCTCGCAGTCGTCGGTGTTCACGTACAGCTTCCACATCGAACCCATCCGCACCGGGCCGTCCTGGTCGACCTGCTGGGCGAGCTGCAGCTTCGCGCCCGAGCCGGGGTTCTCGACGATGGCCTCGTGCGCGTGCGGGATCTCGGTGCGGCTCGTGCAGGTGAGGCCGAGCAGCTCGTAGAAGCCGATGCTCGCCTCGATGTCGGTGACGTT
>CAYUXB010000209.1:0-7110 GCA_964448525.1 uncultured Acidimicrobiaceae bacterium | reverse complement strand
CGAGCGCCGAGGCGGTCGACCGGTACGCCGCCCACGCCTGCCGGGTCGCGGTGCGCACCTCGGCGACGGGCTCCGGAAGTGGGTACGACGTGTACGCGCCGTCGGGGTTCGACGACCTGTTCGCGTTCGTCGTCCGGCCCAACCCGGTGGTCGCGCCGCAGCACGTCTACGAGACGAAGTCGGCCCGCTGGGCTCGCGTCTGGCCGCGGCTCACCGTCGTGCCCTGGCCGCACGACGCAGACGCGCCCTGACGTCAGCGGGGTCAGGTTCGGTCGGTCCAGTAGCGGTTGAGCCGATCGAGCGCCTCGTCCCTCGTCATGGCGGCGACGGCCGCTTCGGGCAACCCGACCCGGGCGACCAGCAGATGGACCACCTCGGCGGGAATCGCGTCCACTGGGCGGGTGGGCCGACCGCGGTCGGGTACGTCGCCCTGCTTCACGCACGCCCAGAACTCATCCTGGTCCACTCGCAGCTGGTCCCGGAGGATGTGGGCGAAGAGCGATCGCCCGTAGTCCGTACGATCGGGTGGATGGGACACGCGCGTGCGCAACACCTGCCCGTCTGGGAGTGTGAGCTCGTAGGTGATGTGGTGGGTGCCCGTGCGACCACGTGCATCGCGCACTCGCTGCCAGCCTTCGACCTGGCAGAACCGGTCGTGATCGGCGCGGGTAGCGGTCGGGTGGCGCCGGGTCACCCCTCGCCCGCCACCCACCGCCGCATCTCGTCGTCGTCGCTCAAGGCGACGAGCTGCACGAGCGACCAGTTCTGCGCATGGTTGGGGGCGGTTCGGAGATGGCTCTCCCAGTCCTCGACGTACTCGCGCAGGGCATCGACCATCTCGCCGACCGCCTCGTCGAACGTCGCGCCGTCGGCAGCCACCGGTACGCCAGGGATGAAGACCGACCAGCCGCCGGCCTCGGCGACGACCTCGGGCGACGGCGCGACCTGGGCCAACGCCATCCGCAGGCGAGCGGCGTCGACGACCACGGCCGTCGTCGAGGCTCGCCGCACAATTGCGGGACGTCCCTCGGCAGCGGCGTCGAGAAGTGTCTTGAGATGCGCCCGCGCCTCGGAGTAGCTGTCGAAGCGGACGGGATCGATGACAGCCACATGCCCTCCAGAGGCTCGATGCGTACGTGACGTACGTACCGTACGCGACAAAGGGAACCGCGACAACGTGCGTCAATGACAAGGCGTCGCACCAGGCGACGGGGCGGAAACTCGCTCGGAGCGCGACGGGCGTCGTCCGTAGTGTCGACAGCCCGTGCCGCGTCCACTCTCCCACCCCGACGGGCGGGCGACGCGCCTGCTCGCCGCCACGCTCCGGCCCGAGGCCCGGCCGATGGCCGGCATCCTGGCGATCCTCGGCACCGCCATGGCCCTGCGCCTCACGCTGCCGCTGCTGCTCGGCAGGTTCGCCGACGATGCCCTGTCCGGGGAACCCACCTCGGCGCTCACGTCCGTCGCACTGCTCTACGTCGCGGCAGCGCTCGGCAGCGCGGCGCTCGACCTCGTCGTCGTGTGGTTGTCGGCCCGGGTGTCCTGGCGGGCCGGCAACCGCCTGCGCGAGCGGCTCGCCGCCCACGCCCTTCGCCTCGAGCAGGCCTGGCACGGCCGCCACAGCCCGGGCCAGCTCATCGAGCGCATCGACGGCGACGTCGAGGCGATGGCGGTCTTCTTCGCGGGCATGGCCGTCCAGATCGCCGGCAACGTGGCCCTCATCGCCGGCATGCTCGTGGTCGCCACGACCATCGACCCCGTGACCGGACTGGTGCTGACCGTCACGGCCGTCGCCGGAGCGGCCACGCTCGTACGCCTCCGAGTCGCGGCCGTCGGGGCACGGGAGGCGGAGCGCGAGGTCAACGCCCAGCTCTACGGCGATCTCGAGGAGCGGCTCGGCGGGCTCGAGGACCTGCGGGCCAACGGCGCCGGCGGCTATGCCGTGCACCGGTTGCACAGCCACAGCGCCCGATCGTGGCGGGCGGCGCGACGCGCCTCGCTGATCGGCGACGGCGCCTACGCCACGGCCGCCGTCGTGTTCGCCGTCGGGACGGCTGGCACGCTGGTCGCGGGCATCCTCCTCCAGCAGCGGGGGCTGATCACCGTGGGAGCCGTGCTCACCCTGTACCGCTACGCGGACATGCTGCGGCGACCGCTCGAACAGATCGCCGAGCAGCTCAAGGAGTTCCAGAAGGCGATGGCGGGTGCCCGGCGCGCGGCCCGGCTCCTCGCCACCGAGCCCGCGATCGCGGACGGCCCGGACGACGGCACGACGCTCGGCACCGGCGGGCTGGCGGTCGACGTCGACCACGTCACGTTCTCCTACGGCCACGAGGGCGAACCCGTCCTCCGGGATGTCGAGCTGCGCCTGGCCCCCGGCAGGCACCTCGGCCTGATCGGACGGACGGGCAGCGGCAAGACGACGATCGGGCGACTGGTCGCCCGCACCTGGGACATCGGCCCGCCCACCGGGCGTGCCGGCGTCGGGACGGGTGCGGTGCGGATCGGGGGCGTCGACGTCCGCGACCTGACCACGGCCGCCCTGCGGGCACGCGTGGCGGTCGTCACCCAGGACGTCGAGCTGTTCCGTGCCTCGGTGCGCGACAACCTGACCCTGTTCGGCACGCGCCGGGCGGATGACGAGCAGCTGCTCGCCGTCGTGCGGCGCGTGGGCCTCGGGGACTGGCTGGCCGCGCTGCCGGACGGCCTCGACACCCACCTCGACGGCAGCCAGGGTCTCTCGGCCGGGGAGGGCCAGCTCGTGGCGTTCGCCCGCGCGTTCCTCGCCGACCCGGCGGTGGTCGTGCTCGACGAGGCGTCGAGCCGGCTCGACCCCGTGACCGAAGCGCGCGTCGCCGAGGCCTCCGATGCCCTGCTCGCCGGGCGGACGGCGGTGATCATCGCCCACCGGCTCGACACGCTGGACCGGGTGGACGAGATCGCCGTGATCGACGCCGGGCGCGTCGTCGAGCACGGCCGACGCCACGACCTGGCCCGCCTGCCGACCAGCCGCTACACAGCCCTGCGCGAGGCGGCGGCCAGCGCGGGCACCTCGGGTCTGGCCGACCCTGCGCTCGCCCCCGACGCCGCGCTCACCGGGGAGGCGACGGCATGACCGTCGCGCCGGGAGCCGGGGCTACCGGCCAGGACGCGGCCCCGGCGACCGGACGGCGGCTAGGCCGCAGGGGCCAGTCGATGACACGCGTGGCGTGGCAGTTGGTCCGCAACGAGCCTGTCGCGTACCTCACCACCTGGCTGGGCTGGGTCGTGTTCTTCTCGGTGCCGTTGGCGACCGGCCTGCTGGTCAAGGTCGTGCTCGACCGTGTCGCCGACGGCACGACCGCGGGCGTGTGGGCGCTGCTCGCCGCCGTCGTCGGCATCGAAGCCGTGCGTTGGGCCTGGTTGGTCGCCATCGCGGTGCAGTGGCACGGCTGCTGGGTCGGCTGGCAGACCGTCCCCCGCGTGAACCTGCTGCGGTCGCTCGCCGAGGAGCCGGGCCCGACGGCAGGGCGTCTGCCCGGCGCCCCCGGCGAGGCGGTCAGCCGCTTCCGCGACGACGTCGAGGACGTGTCGATGGTGCTCGACGTGTGGCTCGACCTGTCCGGCGCCCTCGTGTCGTCGGTGGTCGCGCTCGTCGTGCTGGTGACGATCGACGCGACGGCTGCGCTGGCCGTCGCCGTGCCCGTGGCGCTGGCGATGGCCGGCACCTCGTATCTCGGGCCCCGGCTCCGCGTGTGGCGGCGCGAGGCGCGCGAGGCCACCGCCCGCGTGACCGGGTTCATCGGCGACACGTTCGGGGCCGTCCTCGCGGTCCAGTCCGGCGGGGCCGAGCCGGCCGTCCGGCGCCGCTTCGCCGAGCTCAACGCCGAGCGGGCCCGCGTCGGGCGCCGCGATCAGGTGGGCTCGGAGCTGGTGCGATCGCTCGGTTACGGCACCGGCGAAGTGGCGGCGGGCGTGGTGCTCGTCGTGGTCGCCGCGGCCTTCGCCGGCGGCGATCTGTCGGTCGGCGACCTCGGCCTCTTCGCCGCCTACGCGTCGGTGATCGCCGAGCTCCCGAAGTGGGTCGGCCGCTACCTGGTGTTCCAGCGTCAGGCGGACGTGTCGGTCGACCGGTTGGCCGAGCTGCTCCCCGAGCCGGACCGCCGGGCAGTCACCTCTCCCACCCGTACGTGGCTGCGCCACGGTCCCCCGCCGCTCGATGCCGCCGGCGCCGGCACCTCCCCGGTGACGGGCGGCGCGGCCGCACCGGCCCCCACGCTCCCCGTCGACCGCCACGGCCTCCGGGAGCTGCGGGCGGAGGGCCTGACCGTGCGCCATGCCGGGTCGGGCCGGGGCATCGAGGACGTGGACCTGGTCGTTCGCCACGGCGAGCTGGTCGTCGTCACCGGACCCGTCGGTGCCGGCAAGACCACGCTGCTGCGCGCCCTGCTCGGACTCGTGGGTGCCGACTCCGGCACGATCTTCTGGAACGGGGAGCCGGTCGCCGACCCGTCGACGGTCCTGGTTCCGCCCCGGTCCGCCTACCTCCCCCAGGTCCCCCGGTTGTTCAGCGAACCTCTGGCCGACACCGTGCTGCTCGGCGCGGCCACCGACGGCCTGGACCACGCGCTCTGGCTGACCTGCCTCGACGAGGACCTGGCCACCATGCCCGACGGTGACACCACGCTGATCGGCCCGCGGGGCCTGCGCCTCTCGGGCGGCCAGATCCAGCGGGCCGGTGCGGCCCGAGCGCTCGTGCGGAGGCCGGACCTCCTCGTGGTCGACGACCTGTCGAGCGCGCTCGACGTCGACACCGAGGCCCGACTGTGGGACCGCGTCGCCGACGGCGGGTTCGCCACCGCGCTGCTGGTGAGCCACCGGCCCCACGTCCTCGACCGGGCCGACCGGGTGGTCGTCCTCGACCGGGGACGGGTGGTCGAGATCAGCGAGGCGTGAGCACACGGCGCGGGACCACGGCCGTCAACGCCGCGCCCACGGTCACGTCGTTGGAGCCCGCCAGCGACCGTCAGGCCGGAGCGACCTCGACCGGGATGCCGTTGAGCACCGCGTTGCCCGACAGCGGATCGACCAGCTCCTCGTCGGACAGCAGGTTGGAGTTGACCCCGGCGTAGCGGCGCGCGACCGAGAGCTCCACGCCGTCGAGGTCGTGGCCCCAGCCGTGCGGGATGTTGACCACCCCGGGGCGGATCGCGTCGGTGACCTCGACGGGCACCAGCGCCTTGCCGGTGCGCGACGTCACCGCGGCGGTGTCGCCGTCGGCCAGGCCGAGGCGAGTGGCGTCGTCGGGGTGGACGTGCAAGGTGCAGCGGGGCTTGCCCTTCACCAGCACCTCGACGTTGTGCATCCACGAGTTGTTCGAGCGCAGGTCGCGCCGGCCGATCAGGCTCATGCCGTCGGTCGGCGCGTCGAGCGCCTCGTGCAGCCGGGCGACGTCGGCGACGATCTGCTCGGGGGCGAGCTCGACCATGCCCGACGGCGTGCGCAGCACCTCGGGCAGCCGCGGTTCGAGCGCGCCGAGGTCGACCCCGTGCGGGTTGGCGATCAGCACGTCGAGCGTGAGCCCGTCGGGGTCGGCCCCGAACCCGTCGCCGTACGGGCCGGTGCGCAGCATCAGGTCGAGCAACCGCTCGGGACCGGTGCGCTCGCCCAGCTCGGCGAGAATCTCCTCCGGGTCGCGCCCCGCCACCGGGCCGTCCTCGGCACCGACGGCGGCTCCCACCAGCGTCTGTGCGACCAGATCGTCGACGACGGCGGGGTCGGCGTCGGCCCCCATGCCCTGGGCGATGAGGGCGAGCCGCGCCAGGATCTTCCACTCCTCCATCTGCCCGTCGTCGAGCGGCAGCACCGCCGGGCTGTAGTTGGCGACGTTGCGCAGCGCGAGCTGCAGCAGGGCGAGGTCGTAGTGGCTCTTCTGCAGCGCGGTGGGGGGCGGCAGGATCACGTCCGCGTGGCGGGTCGTCTCGTTGATGTACGGATCGACCGCCACGTACAGGTCGAGCGTGGCCAGCGCCGCGTCGAGCCGCCCCGAGTTGGGGGTGGACAGCACCGGGTTGCCGGCCACCGTCACGAGGGCGCGCACCTGGCCCTCCCCCGGGGTGTCGATCTCCTCGGCGAGGCAGGCGACGGGCAGTTCGCCCAGCGTCTCGCCGAGGCCCCGGACCCGGCTGTGACGCCGGTGGATGGTGACGCCCCGCCCGCGGCGAGGCGTGCCGCGGGTGTTGGACGCGCCCGCCGCCGCCCGGGTGAACATCGCGCCGCCCGGACGGTCGAGGTTGCCGGTCAACGCGTTGAGGACGTCGACCAGCCACGACGTGACCGTGCCGAACAGGGCGGTGGTGGTGCCGATGCGCCCGTAGACGCACGCCGTCGGCGCCGCGGCCAGGTCGTGGGCAAGCCTGCGGATGACCTCCGGCTCGATGCCGGTGACCGCGGCGACGGCCTCGGGCGTGAACGGCGCGGCCAGGCCGACCACCTCGTCCACCCCGTTCAGGTACTCGCCCGCCGCTGCCGTGTCGACGAGGCCGTCGGCCGCCAGGACGTTGACCAGGGCCATGAGCAGGAAGGGGTCGGCACCGGGCCGGATCGCGAGGTGCTTTGTCGCCTCCTCGGCCGTGCGCGACCGCCGCGGGTCGACCACGACGAGCGAGCCGCCCCGGGCCACGAGCGCCTTGATGCGCCCCGGCCAATCGGGCGCCGTGGCCAGGCTGCCGTTGGACGCGAACGGGTTGGCGCCGAGCATGAGCAGGAAGTCGGTGCGGTCGACGTCGGGGACCGGCACGGTGAGTGCCCCGCCGAACATCAGCCCGGACGCCACCTCCTTCGGCCGCTGGTCGACGGTGCTGGCCGAGAACACGTTGGGCGTGCCGAGCGCCCGGAGCAGCGGGCGCAGGTAGAGCAGGCCGGCCAGCGAGTGGGCGTTCGGGTTGCCGACGTAGACGGCGGTGGCGTCGCGCCCGTGCTCGTCGACGACCGCAGCCAGCCGACGGGCGATCTCGGCGAACGCCTCGTCCCAGGTGACCGCGACGAACCGGCAGTTGCGCTTCACCATCGGCGCGCGCAGCCAGTCGGGGTCCTCGTGCAGGTGCTTCAGCGCGGAACCCTTGGGGCAGA
>CAYUXB010000208.1:0-7188 GCA_964448525.1 uncultured Acidimicrobiaceae bacterium | reverse complement strand
ACTCGCCCGAGGGGGTCGTGGGGCGCACGTCGTCGATGGTGATCCGTCCGAGCACCCTTCAAGGGTACGCATCCTCGAGCCGCGGCAAACCCGGCGATGCGGGGTCGTCCGGATCGCGAGGCGACGGGTCGGGCGCTGGTTGACGACGCGATGGCGGCCGCGGGCGGCAGCACGACCTCGGGAACCGCTCGCCGACCCCCATGAGCTCACGAACGACCGGGCGGGTCGCTACGACGCCGCCGGACGGCCCGCGGCCGCCATGTGCTCGCGTGCCGAACGGACGATGGGGGCGACCTCGCTGAGCTGCAGCCAGCGGGGCAAGCCGGAGACGATCCAGCGCGAGCCGGTGAGCTGGATGTCGCCGGCACGGATGGCGTCGCGGAGGTCGATCTCGCCTTCCCACATGCGGTAGAGCGTGGCGATGTCCGCCCGCAGCACGGCGTCGATCTCGTAGCCCGGGTCGGTGTAGCAGACGGACGCCTCGTGGGGCTCGACAAGCAGCCAGTAGAACTTGCGCCGGTCGGCCACCTCGACCTGCACGACGGCCCGCCGGTCGACCTCGGTGGTGTCGATGCGGCCGTGGAACCACCACATCAGGACCTCCGGGTCGAGCTCCTCGTCGCGGGGGTCGCCGAAGGCGTGGCGGGCACCCCACTCCGCCAGGCCGAACACCAGCGGGAACAGGTCCTTGCCGGCGTCGGTGAGGTCGTACCCGCCGTCGGCGTGCTTGGTGACGATGCCGGCGGCCTCGAGCTGGCGCAGCCGCCGGGCGAGCAGCGCCCGCGACAACCCGGGCAGGCCGCGGATCATGTCGTTGAACCGGCGGGAGCCGGTGAGCATCTCGCGCACGATGAGCAACGTCCACCGCTCGCCGAGCACCTCGATGGCCCGCACGATGGGGCAGTACTGGGCGTAGGTCCGCACGCCGCAGAGTGTTCCACCTGCGGGTTCGTCGCGCTCGGCGGTTCAGTCTGTGAACTATCTGCCGATCCGTCCCGTCCTTACCGTCGGGGTGACCCCACAGGAGGCGGAGAACCTTGACGACCATCGACGCACCCACCCGCAGCGGATCCGGCACCTTCCCCACGCCGGTGCGCCCCGACGACGACCGGTTCGTCGGGCTGGCGGCCGACATCGGCGCCATCGCCGCCGAGCACGCATTCGACCACGACCGCGACGCCACCTTCGTCGGTGAGGCCTACGCGGCGATGCGGGCCACCGGCTACCTGTCGCTCGCCGTGCCCACCGAGCTGGGCGGGCTCGGGGCCACGATGCGCCAGGTCTGCTACGCCCAGGCCGAGCTGGCCCGCCACGACGGCGCCACCGCCCTGGCCGCGGCGATGCACCTGTACCTCACCCTGACCCAGGGCTACCGACACCGCATGGGCGCGCCCGACGCCGCGGGCGTACTGCGCCGGGTGGCCGAGGAGGGCATCGTCATCGCCACCAGCGGCGGGTCCGACTGGCTGTGGCCCACGACGACGGCGGTCACCGACGAGGACGGCAACCTGCACGTGAGCGGCCGCAAGGCGTTCTGCAGCCAGTCGCCCGAGGCGACGGCGGTCGCCACGTGCGCCGTGCTGGGCGAGCCGGGCGACGGCGCCGAGGTGGCGCACTTCTCGGTACCGCTGTCCGCCCCCGGCGTCAGCATCGTCGAGACGTGGGACACGCTCGGCATGCGGGGCACCGCCAGCCACGACCTGGTGCTCGACGACGTGATCGTGCCCGCCGACAAGATCGCGGGGCGCCGCCCGTACGGCGAGTTCGGCGCACCGCTCCTGGCCGCCCTGGCGCACTTCGCCCCCGTGGGCGGCGCCACGTACTTCGGCATCGCCGCCGGCGCCCGCGACGTGGCCGTCGCCGCTGCCGAGGGCGGCGCGCGCGGGCCCCGATCGCTCTCGGACCTGCCCCGCGTCCACCGCCAGGTCGGGCTGATGGACGCCAAGCTCCGGGGGGCGTGGTGGGGGCTGCTCGGCGCACTCGACGAGATGGGGGACGACTACACCGCGAACCCGGCGACGGTGTCGACGGCGATGATCGCCAAGCGCCAGGCGGTCACGGACGCGATCGAGGCGGTCGACCTGGCGATGGACGTCCTCGGCGGTCGGGCGTACTTCCGGCGTTCCCCGCTGGAGCGGGCCTACCGCGACGTGCGGGCCGGCACGTTCCACCCGTTCTCCCCCGAGGCCACGCTGTCGTACGCCGGCAAGCTCGCCCTCGGCGACCCGGGCATCACGGAGTGAACCTGGCGTAGCCTCACCCACCCATGGGGGCCTGGGTGAGGACGATCGGGGCGGTGGCGGCGGTCGGTGCCCTGGCCGTCGCCGCCTGCTCCGGCGGGCAGGAGCGCGGCGACGGGGGTGGCGGCGACAGCAGCGACGCCGCGGACCACGGCGACGCCCCGGCACCGATCGCCGACCTCGGGGCCCTGTCGGTCGCCCGGGAGGGTCGGCCCCGCATCGTCGACGAGCACGGCCGCGAGATCCTGCTGCGCGGCGCCAACTTCAACGCCCTCGGGGACTACCACCAGGACGATCCCGACCTGCCGCCGACCCGCCCGCCGACCGCGGACGACTGGGACCAGATGGCGGCCAACGGCTTCTCGGTCGTGCGGCTGATCGTCTCGTGGTCGGCGCTGGAGCCTGAGCGGGGCGAGCTCGACCCGGACTACGTCGACCGCATCCGCGCCGCGGTCGACGACGCGGCCGCACGCGGCATCTACACGGTGATCGACTTCCACCAGGACGCCTACGCCAAGTTCGTCGCCACCCCTGCGGGCACGACCTGCCCCGAGGGCACCGAGCCGGCGATCGGGTGGGACGGTGCGCCCGAGTGGGCCACGCTCACCGACGGCGAGAGCACCTGCCGCCCCGTCGGCTACCGCGAGGGCTCGCCGGCGGTGCAGGCCGCGTTCCGCAGCTTCTACGGCAACACCGACGGCGTCCGCGACGCGTACGTGGCCACCGTGGCCCGGGTGGCGGGCGAGTTCGCCGACGAGCCCGCCGTCGCCGGCTACGACCTGATGAACGAGCCCAACATGGTCCTGCCGGCCGACGAGTCGTCCGCCCGCTACACCGAGCTGGCCGGCGACCTGGTGACCGCGGTGCGCGCCGCCGAGGACGAGGCCGGCGGGTTCCCCCACCTGCTGTTCCTCGAGCCGTTGGTGCTGTTCCCCCTGCCCGGCACCATGCCGGAGGCGGGCTTCACCGACGACCGCGACATCGTCTTCGCACCCCACAACTACGCCGAGTCGATCGGGCCCGAGATCCTGACGGTCGAGCAGACCGCCGACATCGACGCCGGCACCGCCGCCGAGCGGGGCTGGCCGCTGTGGATCGGCGAGTACGGCATCTTCGACACCTCCGAGGAGAAGCTCGACGTCCTGCGCCGGTTCGCCGGCACCCAGGATGCGGACTTCGCCGGTGGCGCCGCCTGGCAGTGGCGCCAGCACTGCGGCGAGCCGCACACCGTCGGCAACCCGGGCAGCGTGGCCGACGGCCGTGTCGTGCAGCTCAACTTCGTCGACTGCCCCGGCGACCGGGACGGCGGTCCCAACGAGGCGTTCCTCCGCGTCGTCGGCCGGGCCTATCCCCGCGCGGCACCCGGGGAGCTGACCGAGCTGCGGTCCGACCCGCACACCGGTGCGCTGGTCGTCGCCGGGACCTTCGGCGCGGCGGTTCCCGCCGGCGAGGGTGACCGCGGCGAGCTGGTGGTCTGGGTGCGCGGCGCCGACGACCCGGCCGTCACCGTGACCGGCCTGGCCGAACCCACCGTGACCCCGGTCGACGGCGGCGCCTACGTGACCGCCCTCCCCAGGGGAGGCCCGTACCGGCTCGAGCTCACCGGTGCCGGCTCGGCCGGGGGTTGAGCTCACATGTGGATGAGCCGGTAGGTCGTGTCTCGCACACGGTCGCCTGTGGCGACCACCAACAGGTCCGGATCTCCGAGCGGTAGGACCGCGTCACCGGATGTCACCCCTGCTTCAGTGCCGACGAGTCGCCATCGTCCGTCGCGGAAGACGGCAACGCGGGCGGCGGGTTGCGCCGGCGGAACGCTGTCGTGCTCAAGTGAGGACCCGTCCGGGACGACCAGCACCGTGCCACCGGGCGACGCCGGACCGGTCTGGTGCTGGACCGCCACGGTTCCCGGGCCGTAGGTGATGGCGCTCAGCGGTCCGCCGAGCTCGGAAGGAAGGACCGGGCCGAGCGTGGCATCGGCGAGCTGGACCTCGTACGCCAGCGGAGCGCCATCGACGCCGGTGGCGATGAGATGGGGCGCATCGCCGTCTCGGCAGACCAGCGGCATCTGCGCCATGGCATCGGCGCCCGTGACGAACTCGTCGGCGACGACGGCCGCCGCGTCGGGCCGGCTGATGTCCACGACCGTGATCCGAGCCTCGAGAACGGACCCTTCCCCGGCGTGGACCACCACGAGACGGTCCTCGACCAGACACTGGGTCCTCGCCTGGCCGCCGGCGTTCACCCCCGAATCGACGACGAGCTCCTCGCCGAGTTCGAGCGCACGGGGAGTCCATGCGACGGGCTCGACGCTGCGGTCTTCGAGGTCGAGCACCCAGTAGCGCGACTCGCCACGGTCCCACCGAACGAGGAGAGCTCGTCCGTTGCCAGCGCTGTCGATCGACACGAAGGCGCTCGTGAAGTCCGCCGGTAGATCCTCGACCTCGACCCACCGGTCGCCCTCCAGGATCGCCAGCGTGAGCGTTCCCGGAGAGCACCCTGCCGGATCGACGGTCTCGACCGTGTCGCAATCGTTGCCAGCGACGACCCACCGATCCGGCGACACCTGCATGCCGGTGATGTTGATCAGCGGACCGTCGCCCGGCACAGGCGAGGAGCGACTGACCTCCACGGAGGTCCCCGACTCGCTCGCCGCCACGACCTCCGTCGCTCGGGTCTCGCCGTCGACCACGAGGACGCTCTCGAGACCGGCGATCTGCTCGACGTAGCCCGACGGTTCCAACGTGCTCGGCTCACCAGCGGTCGCCGGGTGGCCCGCCCGACCGTCGTCCCGATCGTCGGACCCGTTGCCGCACGCCACGGCGAGGACGGCGACGAGCCCGACTGCTCCGACACGACAGATCGTCACACTCAGGGCCATCTCGTCACGCAGCGCTGACAAGTCGTTCCAGGAGACTGGTGCATCGTGTGCAATACGGCGCAGTGACGACGACGAGCCCGGCAGGCAGCACTGTTGGCGACTTCGTGGAGCCTCGCGGGAGCGTGCGCCTGTGCCGAAGGAACAGGCCGATGAGGCTTCCCGCGGCGAGGGCCGCAGCCGCGACGAGGAGACGGTGGAGTGCGTTCATCCGGTATCTCCGATCGGGTTCCGGTGGGTTCGAGCTGCTTCTGCTCGGGCGGCTGATGCTCGCCGAAATCGACAACGAGGAAGCAATCCACCGGATCCTCGAGAAGGAAGGAGACCGAGTTGCGGCTGCCCGACGGGAGATGGCCGAGCAGGTACTCCACCATGGCTACCGCAACCTGGTCGACATCTTCGCTCCCTGGCTCGGTCCCGATGTCGACGATCCCGACGCGTTCGTCGTCGTCCTCATCGGGGGGCTCGTGAACCTTCGTCGCAACCGCTGGACCTTCGGCGCGGTACCCCTTGGCGTCGAGGACGATCGAGCCCTCGACGCGTGGGTCGACATCGCCCTAGCAGCACTCGACGACAATCCCTGATCACCCTGCCCCGGCCAGGAGCGTCGCCGAGGCACCTCGCTTCGCGCGACCACGCTCCGTAGTGGCCTTCATCTGGGCACCCGGTGGTCGCCAGCGTGCAGATTCGGACGGCGCCAACGCCTCAGCTGTCGCGTCAGAGCGGAGGGAACTCAACGTCTTCCCGTGCGTTCGATGTCATACCCGCGCGCTAGAGTACGAACTGATGTTCGTTGACCGAGGCAAGAGTCCCGCCGAGGGGGATGCGATGCCCGCCCCCGCCCCGCCGACCTCGACCATGACCTCGACAGGGTCGCCGTCGTGCACTGCCGGGCTGGCTGAGGCGCTCGATGGGCTGCTCTCCGTCGACCCCGGCGGGTTGACGGATGGCGAGTTGGCCGAGGCGATGGTCGGGCTGCGGCGGGAGCAGGCCCGCCTCGCGGCGGTGGTGGCCGAGATGACCGCGGCGTTCGACACCCGCCAGGTCCACGCCGCGGATGGGTCCCGGTCGGCCACCGATTGGATCGCGGTCCGGTGCCGCATCCCCCGGCCTCAGGCCGCCCGCGAAGTCCGCGAAGCCCGCCGCCTGCGCACCATGCCCGCCACCCGGGCGGCGTTGCGGACCGGGGACATCAACCCCGCCCACCTCCGGGTCCTGTGCGGCCTCGCCGGCCACCCCCGCGCCGCCACCCACTTCCCCGAGGGCGAACCCGGCCTGGTCGACCACGCCCGCTGGCTCCGCTTCGATGACTGGCAACAGGTCGTGGACCACTGGCTCGCCGGCGCCGATCCCGACGGGCCCGAACACAAACGCCAACGCGACCAGGACCTACGCCGCTTCCGCATCCCCACCGGCCTCGGCGGCGTCGGCCACCCCGACGGCTACCTCACCCCCATCGCCGCCGAAACGGTCAACGAAGCACTCGCCCGCATCGACCGCGAACTCTTCGACGCCGACTGGGCCGCCGCCCGCCAACTCCACGGCGACGCCACCACCATCGCCGACCTCGCCCGCACCCCCGCCCAACGACGCCACGACGCCCTCGTCGAAATGGCCATCCGCGCCACCACCGCACCCGCGGACGGCAAACGGCCCGCGCCGCTGGTCACCGTCATGGTCGACTTCCCCACCCTGGCCGGACGGGTCTGCCAACTCGCCGGCACCAGCACCGTCATCGCCCCCGGCGACATCACCGCCCTCCTCGCCCACGACGACACCCTCATCGAACGCGTCGTCGCCGACGGCCCGAACCGGGTCCGCGACATCTCCACCGCCCGGAGCTTCCGCGGGATCCTGCGCCGCATCCTCGAGATCACCCACCCCCGCTGCGACGACCCCACCTGCTTCGTCCCCGCCAAAGACTGCGAAGGCGACCACATCGTGCCCTGGAGCCAAGGCGGAGAGACCAGCCAAGACAACGGCCGCTCCGGATGCCCGTTCCACAACCGCCTCTGGTACCGCCACCCCCACCTCCGCCCACCCCCACAACTCCACCTCCAGCCACGGGACGAC
>CAYUXB010000207.1:0-7257 GCA_964448525.1 uncultured Acidimicrobiaceae bacterium | reverse complement strand
GGCCCGATCGCGTTCGTGGCCGACGGCGACCGCATCGTCATCGACGTCGTCGGGGCGTCGATCGACCTCGACGTGCCGGAGGACGAGCTGGCCCGGCGCCGCGGCGAGTGGAAGCTGCCGGAGCCCCGCTACACGACCGGCGTGCTGGCGAAGTACGCCCGCCTCGCCTCGGGCGCCGAGCGCGGGGCGATCACCGAGGCCTGACCCGCTCGCGGCCTGGTGGTGACCCGCGTCGTGATGACCCGGCGAGGGGTACGGGCGGGCGGCGGGGTCACTCGATGACGAACGTCGAGTCGATGGAGGTGCCCTCGCCGTCGGCCGCGATCCCGCTGAAGCGGATCGTGTAGTTGCCGGGCGCCAGCGCTTCGGGGAACGACGCGTCGAGCCCGAAGAACCCGTTGGCCAGCTGGGGGGCGGGCACGGTGACGGTCCACTGGTTGACGATCCCGCCGGAGCTGTCGAGCACCTCGACCGTGCCGTAGCCCATGTCGCGGCGGCCGTAGGCTTCGATGTAGAGGCTCGTCGAGCCGAGGAGGGGCGAGCCGTCGATCGGCTCCAGGATCACCCCACCGTCGGCATCGACCGGGATCGGGTTCCACGTGCCGCCGGTGGCGGCCTCCTCGATGTCGATCGCGATCACGGGCGTTCCGGACTCGGTGATCAGGCGGACGTGCTGGGCGGTCACCGGGACGTCGGCGTGGACGTCGACGAACGCGTCGCCCTCCGCGTCGACGACGAGGAAGGCGCTGAGCCCGAGGGCGGACTCCTCGAACAGGCCCGTGATGGCCTCGCCGTCCACCGCGCCCGAAGGATCGACCTCCGGGAAGGTGAGCCGGAGCAGCCCGTGGTCGGGATCGCGGTGCAGCTCCGCGGTCGGCGGCAGGTCGCCGGTGAAGCCGATCGACACCCGCTCGAAGCCGTCGTGGACGCCGTGGTTGAGCGTCCTCACCTCGGGGGCGGCGGTGGCCGGCGCCGGTTCGACGTGCCCGGGCGGGGCTCCGGGCGCATCGAGCCTGCCGTTGTCGTCCGCGTCGAGCTCGGGGGGCGGCTCGCTCGTGGTCGTCGTGGAGTCCGTGGTCGTGGTCGTGGTGGTGCCGGCGTCGTCGTCGGGCTGCAGCAGGATCGCACCGGCCACGCCGACGAGGGCGATCGACATGACGACGAGCGCGGCGATCGCGACCACGCTGCGACCGCTGCGTCCCCCGCTCGCCGCGGGGCGCTGCCCGCTGGTCGAGGGGCGGTGCTGACCGGACGGACCGCCGGCCCGCGCACCGCCTGCCCCCGCCCCGCATGGCCGCGCACCGGGGTTTCGGGACGGAGCGGCAGGGGGCCGCCGGAGCGGGGGAGCCGGCGGCGGAGCCCGACGCGGCGTCGGCGGTGCGGGCACGACGACGGGGGGCCGGGGATCTGCGTCGGCAGCGGCACCGTCGGGGCCGGCCGGCGTCGCGGGTTCGCCGGACAGCCCGGGCTCGGCGGCGACAGCCACGACCGGCACGACCCCCGACGGCGACGGGTCCGTGCCACCAGCTGCGGCCGCGGCGTTGGCCGCGGCGAACGCCGCGCCGAGAGCGATCGCGTTCTTCGGGTGGGCGTCGACCGCGATCGGGCGGCCCAGGGCGGCGCCGACGACCTCGCTGACCAGGGGGATGCGCGACGATCCGCCGACGAGAAGCACCTTGGCCACCTCGTCGGCCTCGACGCCGGCGCTGCGCAAGGCCCGGCGCAGCACCGCGAGGGTTTCGGCGAGCGCGGGGCGGACCATCGCCTCGAGCTCCGCCCGGGTGAGCCGCACCTCGGTGTGGATGCTGGGCAGCACCACCGGGATGCTCACCTGGTTGTCGCTCGACAGCGCCTCCTTGGCCTCGACGCACTCCTGGCGCAGGCGGGAGACCGCGGCCCGCGCGGCGGGCTCGTCCGGGTCGAGGGCATCCCACGACGGGCCGAGTACGCCGGCCACGTGGGCGAGCACGGCGGCGTCGAAGTCGATGCCGCCGAGGCGCTCGACCCCCTCGGGTGAGCCGAGCACGGCGAACCCGTCGTCGGTGCGGCGCAGCACGGCGGCGTCGAAGGTGCCGCCGCCCAGGTCGTACACGGCGACGACTTCCCCGGGCTCGACGCGCTCCTGGGTGGCGTACCAGGTGGCGGCAGCCTGGGGCTCGCTGATGGTGACGGCGTCGTGATCGAGGTCGGCGTGTCGGACGGCCTGGCGCAGCAGATCGAGCTTGTAGTGGCCCCAGTTGGCGGGGTGCGTGACGGCCACCTGCTCCGGTGGTGTGCCCTCACGCTCGGCCACACGGTCGACGACCCAGCGGAGCAGCCGGGCGGTGAGGATGTCCGCGCCATAAGGCGTACCGCCGAGGAGCAGCGGGGCCGAGTCGCCGAACCGGCGCTTGAACTCGCGGGCGACCCGGCCGGGTTCGGACACGCCCCGGCGGTTGGCCGCCTCGCCGACGAGGATCGTGTCGTCGTCGCGCAGGAACAGCACCGAGGGCACCATGGAGGAGCGGTCCGACAGGGCCGCGATCTCGGTGTGCCCACCACGCCGGGTGGCTGCCGCCGTGTAGGTGGTCCCGAGGTCGACCCCGAGGAAGTAGCCCATGGCGAACGGCGATGTTAGGCCCCGCCCGCCCCCGGGAGGTACCGGCCGGCCGCGCGGTCAGAGCACGGCCGGTGCCGGGGGCGGCGTCGATGGCCGCGGTGCGGTCCGGCCCTCGCGGCGTCAGAGCAGCTTGCGGAGGGTGCGCAGGTTGCGGTTGGTCGTCGTCGACTTGTAGCGCGGCCTGGCCATCAGTCTGGCGACGGGCGTCTTGGTGCTCGACCCCCGGGGACATTCCCAGTAGAGGACGCCGTCGCCCCTCGCCACCTGTTCGTCGGATGCCGGGAGCGAGCCGGCCGCCTCCTCGATCTCGTCGAGCACCGCCGGGTCCGACCCGAACAGCACGTAGGGGTGGTAGCCGTCGCGCTCGGGGTCGAAGGGGTAGGCCGCGATCACGGCGTCGAGGTGCTCGACCGTGGTGAGGACGATCCAGGCGTCGTACCCGAACGTCTCCCGCAGGCCGGCTTCGATGCGCGCCTTGAGCGGCCCGAGCGCCTGGTCCGAGGCGAACGTGAGGTTGCCGGAGGCCAGCACGGTGCGCACGTCGTCCAGCCCCAGGTCGCGGGCCATCGCGGCCAGCTCGGCCGATCGCACGGTGATGCCGCCGACGTTGACTCCCCGCAGCAGGGCGACGTACCGGGTCACGGACCGGAACCTACCGCGGACGCCTCGTCGCCCCGGTGGTCGGCCGCTACCGTGTCCCGCCGTGCGGACACGACGCGAGCGGGCGGTGGGCCGGTGGGCGTGACCGGGCAGCCGGAGGTGGGCCAGCCCCGCGGGCCGGTGGGCCGCCGAGCCGACCGCAGCACGCGTCGCCGCTTCCTCCTCGGGGCCGGCGCGGTCGGTGCCGCGCTCGCCGTGGGTGCCGCCTGCACAGCGGAGGACGGCGAGGACGGCCGCGGGGCGGACTCCCGCGACGGCGACAAGGGTGACGACGGCGACAGCGGGGGCGAGGGCGTGCGCGACGACGGGGTGATCCACGGGGCCGACGTCCCGGCGGTGGCGACGATCTTCGGCTGGGTCGAGACGGTCGTGGCGGAGGGCATCCGCCGCCCGGGGTACGCCGCCGACCAGTGGGCGGAGGAGTGGTGCGCCGACCGGTTCCGCGAGATCGGCCTGTCGGGCGTCGCCCTGGAACCGGTCGACGTGCTGCGCTGGGAGCCGACCGCGTGGTCGCTCGAGGTCACCGCCGCCGACGGCACGACCACGACGCTCGACTGCTTCCCGGTGCCCTACGCGGCGCCGGTCGAGGGGCTCGACGTCGAGCTGGCCGCGTTCGACGCGGCCGACCCGGGTGTGGTCGCCGGCAAGGCCGCCCTCTACGACGTGACGCTGCTGCGCCTGCCCGGCGACTTCATGGCCGGCCAGGGCAGCATCCCCGACGGCGCCACGCCCGCCTCGCGCTCGGTCGACCCCGACGGCACGCTGCCGGGTGAGCACGTCATCCCCTTCGGCGCCGACTTCCAGGACGTGCTCGAACCGTCGATGGATGCCGGCGCTGCGGCGTTCATCGGCGTGCTCGCCGGTTACCCGGGCGATTCCTACGAGTACTTCGTGCCCTACGACGGGGTGGAGCGGCCGCTCCCCGGCGTGTGGATCCGCGGCAGCGACGGCGCCCGCCTGCACGACCTGCTGGCGGCGGGTCCGGTGCGGGTGCGGTTGAGCGTCGCCACCGACGCGCGCACCGTCGAGTCCTACAACGTGGTGGGCGAGCTTCCGGGCGCCGACGACGACGTGGTGATGATCGCCTCCCACCACGACGGTCCGTGGGCGTCGGCCGTGGAGGACGGCAGCGGGATCGCCCTCGTGCTCGCCCAGGCCACCTACTGGGCGGCCCGACCTGTGGAGGAGCGCCCGCACCGGTTGCGCTTCCTGCTCCAGGGCGGCCACATGTCCGGGGGAGCGGGCCTGCACCGCTACATCGAGGACCATCGCGACGAGCTGGCGGCGGTGGTGCTCGAGGTGCACCTCGAGCACGCGTCGCTCGAGGTCGCCGATCCGGCCTCGGGTTCGGCGACGTCGCCGGCCGAGCTGGAGCCCACCGGCCTCGCCACGCCGCGGTGGTGGTTCACGAGCCGGAACCCCGACCTGGAGGCGGCGGTGCTCGACGCGCTGACCACCGAGCAGGTGGACCGCTCGATGCTGGCGGCACCCGATGCGTTCGGCGCCCAGCCGCCCACCGACGGCGCCTTCTATCACGCCGAGGGCGTGCCCATCGTCAACTTCCTGGCTGCGCCCTTCTACCTGTTCGACGCGATGGACACCCTCGACAAGGTCGACGTCGACAGCCTCGTCCCGCTCACCCGGGCGACGATCCGCATCGTCGACTCCACCCGGGGCGTGTCGGCGGCGGCCATGCGGTCCGGCATCGAGACGGCCTGATCCTCCCGACGCCCGACCCGGGTCGGCGTCGCCGTACCCTGCGGCCGTGACGATCGAGCACCTGCGGCGCATCCCCACCGAGCACCCGTTCGTGTCGAGCGGCGATCTGCCGTCGCCCGGTGATCTCCAGGCCGAGGTCGACGAGGCGCACCGCCGCTTCGCCGACGAGCAGGATGGCGAGGTCTCCACCGGCTACGAGGCGCTGGCCCGCATGTCGCCCGAGCGGTTCGGCGTGTGCGTCGTCACCACGACGGGCCGCACCTACGGCGCAGGCGACACCGCCGTGCCGTTCGCCGTGATGAGCGTCGCCAAGGCCTTCACCTTCGCCGTGGTCTGCGACGCGCTCGGGCGTGACGCCGTGCGCGACGCCGTCGGCGTCAACGCCACCGGCCTGCCGTTCAACCTCCTCACGCCCATGGAGCGCCGACCGGACGGTCGTACGAACCCGATGGTGAACCCCGGTGCGATCGCCGTGGCCGGGCTGGTGCCCGGCGGATCGGTCGACGAGCGGTGGGCGCTCCTGTCGGATCGGCTGTCGGCCTTCGCGGGGCGGCCCCTCGCCCTCGACGACGAGGTGTACGAGTCGGCCCGCACGGCGAACTTCCGCAACCGGGGCATCGCCTGGCTGCTGGAGAGTTACGGCGGCCTCGGCGCGTCGCCCGCCGACACGATCGAGCTGTACACGCGGCAGAGCTGCGTGGCGGTGACAGCGGAGGACCTCGCGGTCATGGGCGCGACCCTCGCGGACGGCGGCGTGAACCCCCGCACTGGCGAGCAGGTGGTCGACGCGGAGAGCTGCCGGTGTGCGCTCGTCGTGATGGCCACGGCCGGCATGTACGAGACGTCGGGCGACTGGCTCTACGACGTGGGCCTGCCGGGCAAGAGCGGCATCGGCGGCGGCATCGTCACCATCTCGCCCGGCAAGGGCGGGCTGGGCACGTTCTCGCCCCGGCTCGACGAGGCGGGCAACAGCGTGCGCGGCCAACTGGCCGCCCGGTTCCTCTCGCAGCGCCTGGGGCTCGATCTGTTCGCCTCGGTCCCGGCGGTGTGACACGGATGCGGAGGTCACTCCACCAGCCCGCCCCACCGGCCGGACGAACGGCGCGAGGCCGGGACCGTGCCGACCCCGCGGCGTCCGTCTTGTGGTTTCCTGGCCGGCATCCCTACAGTTGTCCACCGATGCGACGCCTCTGCACGCTCGTAGTCCTCGTCTAGCGCACGCCGGCTCCCACCCGCGTGCGCTGCTCCGACCTCCCGCTGGGAGGTCGTTTCCGTTTTCGGCACCGGTCCGCCGGACCACCGCCCCGATCCTTCGGCCCAGCCCGCACCGCCCACCGCACCCAAGGAGCACACCGCCATGAAGATCGACGGCGGACAAGCCCTCATCAAGGCCCTCGAGTTGGAGGGCGTCGAGACCATGTTCGGTCTGCCCGGTGGCGCCATCCTCCCCGTGTACGACCCGATCATCGACAGCCCGATCCGCCACATCCTCGTGCGCCACGAGCAGGGCGCCGGCCACATGGCGGAGGGCTTCGCTCACGCCACCGGCAAGCCGGGCGTGTGCATGGTGACGTCGGGCCCCGCGGCCACCAACGTGGTGACGCCCCTGTGCGACGCCTACATGGACTCGGTCCCCATGGTGTGCATCACGGGCCAGGTGGCGTTCAGCTCGATCGGCACCGATGCGTTTCAGGAGTGCGACACCGTCGGCATCACCCGGTCGGTCACCAAGCACAACGAGCTCATCACCGACGCGCGGGACATTCCCCTGATGGTGCGCCAGGCGTTCCACCTGGCCACGACCGGCCGGCCCGGCCCGGTGCTGCTCGACGTGCCGAAGGACATCGTCGATCCCCGCAACCCGCGCTCCGAGCTCGAGTGGTACTGGCCGACCGACGACGAGGTGGCGGCCAGCCTGCCGGGCTACCGGCCCACCACCAAGGGTCACCCGAAGATGATCCGCCAGGCGGCCGAGCTCATCCTCCAGGCGCGTCAGCCCGTCATCTACGCCGGCGGCGGCATCCTCAAGGCCCGGGCGGCCGAGGCGCTGCGCGAGCTGGCCGAGCTCACCGACATCCGCGTCGTGACCACCCTGATGGCCCGCGGCGCCTTCCCCGACGGCCACGACCTCTGCCTTGGCATGCCGGGGATGCACGGCAACTACACCGCGGTGACCGCCATGCAGCGCTCGGACCTGCTGATCGCGCTCGGCAGCCGCTTCGATGACCGGGTCACCGGCAAGCTCGACGGCTTCGCCCCCGAGGCCAAGATCATCCACG
>CAYUXB010000206.1:0-7321 GCA_964448525.1 uncultured Acidimicrobiaceae bacterium | reverse complement strand
TCGACCCGACGTGCGTTGCTGGCAGCGACGGCCGTCGTCGCACTGGTTGCGGGCGGCAGCTGCTCGTCGACGGACGACGACGATGCCACCACCGACACGGGTGTCCCCTCCAGCGCTCCTCCCGCCGTCTCCGCTGACGAGGAGTTCGAGGCGCTGGAGAGCCGGTACGACGCCCGGCTCGGGGTGTACGCGGTGGACTCGGGGACGGAGCTGGAGCTCGGCTACCGAGCGGACGAGCGCTTCGGCCACGCGTCCACGTTCAAGGCCTTGCTCTGCGGCGTCGTCCTGCAGCGGTACTCCATCGACGACCTCGACCAGGTGATCACCTACACCGATGACGACCTGGTCGAGTGGTCGCCCATCACCAGCGAGAACGTCGACACCGGGATGAGCATCGGTGCGCTGTGCGATGCGGCGGTCCGCCACAGCGACAACACCGCCACGAACCTGTTGCTCGACGAGATCGGCGGGCCCAGCGTCCTGCAGGACGCGCTCAGGGAGAACGGCGACGCCGTCATCAGCACCGACCGATACGAGGTCGAGATGAGCGAGAGCGTCCCGGGCGACACCCGCGACACGAGCACGCCGCGCTCGATCGGGACCAGCCTGCGGACGTTCGTGCTCGGCGACGCGCTTGCGGACGACGGGCGCACGATGCTGACCGACTGGCTCGTGAGGAACACGACGGGCGACGCTCTCATCCGCGCCGGGGTCCCTGACGGCTGGGTGGTCGGCGACAAGACGGGGAACGGCGGGTACGGGACACGCAACGACATCGCCGTGGTCTGGCCACCCGACGGCGACCCCATCGTCATCGCCGTTCTCTCCAGCCGGGACCAGGAAGGCGCCGACCACGACGATCAGCTCATCGCCGATGCCACGGCGGTGGTCGTCGACACCCTGACCGAGGGGTCGCCCGACTGAGGAACGGTTGCGGGGTGGCGGCGGCGCCGTGCCAGGCTCGTCGGCGATGAGCGGAGCCGACGACGCCGAGGAGGCGGACGAACGTCACCTGCCGGCGCGGGTGCGGCGGGACATCTGGGTGCTCGGCGCAGCGGTCGGGGTGTTCGGCGCCTCGTTCGGGGTCCTCGCCACGACCGCGGGCCTGACCGTCGCGCAGGCGTGCGCCATGTCGGTGCTGGTCTTCACGGGCGCCAGCCAGTTCGCGGTGGTCGGCGTGCTCGAAGCCGGAGGCTCGATGGGCTCGGCGTTCGGCTCCGCGCTGCTCCTCGCGGCCCGCAACGCGGCGTACGGCGTCGCGCTGGCGCCGACGCTGTCACGCCGGTCGCTGGGTCGGCGCCTGATCGCCGCCCAGGTCGTGATCGACGAGACCACCGCGCTGGCGATGGCCCAGCCGGGGCGAGTCGCGCGCGAGCAGGCCTTCTGGACGACCGGGCTCGCCGTGTTCGTCTGCTGGAACATCGGCACGGTGCTCGGCGCGGTGGCGGGCGACGCCATCGGCGATCCCGAGGCGTTGGGGCTCGACGCCGCGTTTCCCGCGGGGTTCGTGGCGCTGGCCGTTCCCCACCTGGGGAGCCGGCAGGGCAAGGTCGCGGCGGTGTGCGGGGCGGTCATCGCGCTGGTGCTCATCCCGCTGACCCCGGCCGGTGTGCCCATCGTTGCCGCCGCCCTCGGCGTGGTGCCGGCGGTGCTGTTCGGGGGCGCTCCCGACGCGAGAGACGACCTGGCCGCCGCGCGGGAGGGTGATCCCGACGCCGCCGAGCCCGAGGGTCCCGCCGGCGAACCAGGCGGTGCCGCATGAGCTGGTGGGTGCTGTTCGCGCTGGCGGCGGCGGCCTACGGCCTGAAGGCCTCCGGCCTCATCGTCCTCGGGCCCCGGGCGGCCGGTGGGCGGGCGCTGCGCCTCACCGCGCTGCTCCCGGCTGCGCTGCTCCCCGCGCTGGTGGTGGTCAACACGTTCTCGGGGGACCAGCGGCTGGTGCTCGACGCCCGGGCGGCGGGCCTGGCTGTCGCCGTCTTGGCCACCTGGCTGCGGGCACCGTTCGTGGTGGTCGTGGTGGCGGCTGCGGTGGCCACGGCGCTCGTGCGGGCGGTGTCGTGACCGTTGAGGACCACCGTCGAGCGGGTAGGGGATTGTCATGACCGATCCCGACCAGCGTGGCGAAGAGCTCGACGAGTCGGTGGGCGCCGACTTCCCACCGGACCGACCCCCGCGCCTCGACGACGACGGCGGCACCGAACCCGAGGTCTGGGAGTCGAGCGAGGTCGACGCGGAGGGGGTCGAGCTGATCGGCGACCCCGACGTCGGCGCGGTGGACGACGAAGCCCAGCTGGTGGGCAGTGCCGTCGAGGAGCCCGACACCGGTCCGCTCGCCCCGGACGACGAGTTCACCGGCGACGAGACGACCCGGGACATCCAGCCCGAGCGGGTGGCTCGCCCGGCCGAGGAGGAGGCCGTCCACATCGTGGACGAGTAGGGCCGCGAGCTCCGGCGACGCCGGAGGTTCAGGGGCGGGGGGTGACGTCGGGCGGGGCGTCGCGGTAGGTGAACGTGCCGACGCGGACCACGTAGCCCGCGTCCTCCAGCGCGGCGACGGCCCGGCCCACATGGGGCTTGTCGAGGGTCTCGACCGTGACCTCGATCTCGGCGGACTTGGCCGACAGGTCGACGAACATCCGCTGGTGCAGGATCTCGACGATGTTGGCGCCCGCGTCGCCGAGCACGGTGGTGATGGTGCCGAGGCTTCCGGGCACGTCCGGCACCTCGATGTGCAGGCGGGTCAGCCGGCCGTTGCGGATCAGGCCTCGCATGATCACCGACGCCAGCAGCCGAGGGTCGACGTTGCCGCCCGTCAGCACCACCCCGACCCGCTGGCCGGCGAACTGGTCGCCGTGTTCGACCAGGGCGGCGATGCCGGTCGCGCCGGCGCCCTCGGTGACGACCTTCTCGATCTCCAGCAGGAGGTTCATCCCCTCCTCGACGTGCTCCTCGGTCACCGTGATCACGTCGTCGACCAGCGCGTCGATGATGCGCGAGGTCAGCTGGCCGGGGCGGGGGACGGCGATGCCCTCGGCGATCGTCGAGCCGCCGAGCACGGAGGTGGTGTGGTGGACGTGGTCGGCCATCGCCGGGTAGCGCTCGGTCTGCACGCCGATCAGCCGGATGTCCGGGCGCAGGTGGCGGGCGGCCACCGCCATGCCCGCCAGCAGCCCACCGCCCCCGACGGGCACGACCAGCACGTCGAGGTCCGGATGGTCGGCCAGCATCTCGAGCGCACACGTGCCCTGGCCGGCGATGACGTCCGGGTCGTCGTAGGGGTGGACGTAGGTGCGGCCCTCCTCGGCGGCGAGCCGGCCGGCCTCCCCCTCGGCCTCGGCCAGGCCCGCGCCGCGCAGCACGACGGTGGCGCCCAGCTCGCGGGTGCGTTGCACCTTGACGAAGGGGGTGAACGTCGGCATGACGATCGTGGCGTCGATGCCCAGGCGGGTGGCGTGGTAGGCGACGGCCTGGGCGTGGTTGCCGGCCGACATCGCCACCACACCGGCCGCCCGCTCGGCCGCGTCGAGCTGTGCCAGCTTGTTGAGCGCCCCCCGCTCCTTGAACGACGCGACGAACTGGAGGTTCTCGAACTTCACGACCACCGTGCAGCCCAGAACGTCGGACAGGGTGCGCGAGTGAGAGCTCGGGGTGCGCTCGACGGCGCCGTCGATGCGGCCCGCGGCGGCGACGACGTCGTCGTAGCCGACGGGCAGCGCCGCAGCCCCGGGTGGGCGGTCGGGATCGTCGGCGACGCCGCTGGCGCGGCCGTTCGCGACGCCGCTGCCGCGGCGGCCGGGGTCGCTCACTCGTCCGCCCAGATGGTGCGGTGGGTCAAGGTCACCTCGTCGAGGATGTCGGGCCGGGGCTCGACGCCGAGGCCGGGCCCGTCGGGCACGATCATGGTGCCACCGTTCGACTCGAACGGCGGGGTGACGTCGCGGGTGAAGTAGCGGGCGGAGGGGCCGAGGTCCGGGGGGAGGTTGCAGCCGGGCAGCGCCGCCACGGCCAGGTTGAGGGCCCGCCCGAGCCCGGTCTCCAACATGCCCCCGCACCGCAGGGACACCCCCGCGTCGCGGCAACGGGCGTGAATGCGGCGCGTCTCCAGCAGGCCCCCGACCCGTCCGGCCTTCAGGCTCACGGCGCCGCACGCCTCGAGCGTGAGCGCGGACTCGAGATCGGCGAGCGAGCCGATCGACTCGTCGAGGCACACCGGGACGTCGATCTGGCGCACCAGCCGGGCGTGCCCGACCAGGTCGTCGGGGGCGAACGGCTGCTCGAGCGCGACCAGCCCGATGCTCGCATCCGCGAGGCGGCAGAGCGTGGCCACCTCCTCGATCGAGTCGCTGCGGTAGCTGCCGTTCGCGTCGGCCAGCAGTGCCACCTCGTCGCCGACGGTGCCTCGGATGGCCTCGAGGGGCTCGACGTCCCAGCCGGGCTCGATCTTGATCTTGAACGCGCGGTGGCCCTGCCCGTGCCAGTGCAGGACGGCGTCGACCAGCCCGTCGATCGTGCGGGCGCGCCCGACGGCGATGCCCGTGGGGACGACGGGCCGGGTGGCGCCGAGGAACGAGGCCATCGATCGTCCCTCCGCCCGCAGGCCGGCGTCGAGCGCCGCGCACTCGAGCGCCGCCTTGGCCATGTGGTGGCCGCGCACCTGTCGCAGCGACCGCCCGTCGAGCAGGCGAGGCACCAGGTGGTGTTGCAACACGTCGTAGGCGCCCGCGGTGTACTCGGGCCAGTAGGTCGGCTCGGGCTCGGCGACGCACTCGCCCCAACCGTCCGGGCCGTCGGCGACGAGCGCCCGCACCAGCACGACCTCCCGGCGCCGCCGCGTGCCCCGTGCGGTCACGAACGGCTCGGCGAGGGGCATGCGGATGACACGCAGCTCGACGGCCGCGAGCACGACCTCCATCGCCATCTCCTCGTCGGTCTCCGGGCTGGTCAGGGTGGGCGGCTGGGCCGGCGACCGCCTCCCGGGCGGTGGTCGCGCCTCCATCATCCCAAGCCGGGCGACGGTGGCCGGGGACGCTCGCGTCCGCACCCTCGGTAGCCTGGCGGGGTCATGGCAACCACCGCGCTCGCCCTCAAGGCCAACGATCCCTGCTGGTGCGGCAGCGGCCGCAAGTTCAAGCGCTGCCACAAGGCCAGCACCGATCACATCCGCCCTGGTCGCGTCAGCCCCATGCGGCCCGTGCCGCCCGAGATCCCGCGGCCGCCGTACGCCGAGTCGGGCGTCCCGGTCCGCACCCCGGGCCCGCACGTGCGCACCCCCGACGTGATCGACCGCATGCGGGTCGCGGGCAGAGCGGCGGCGGAGATCCTGCAGGCCGTCGGCGCGGCGGTGGCGCCGGGCGTCACCACCGACGAGCTCGACGCGCTGTGCCACGAGGAGTGCATCAAGCGAGGCGGCTACCCGAGCCCGCTCAACTACGGGGCGTTCCCCAAGTCGTTGTGCACGTCGGTGAACGAGGTCATCTGCCACGGCATCCCGGACGACCGGGCGCTGATCGAGGGCGACATCGTCAACCTCGACGTCACGATCTACCTCGACGGGGTGCACGGCGACACCAACGCCACGTTCCCCGTCGGCCGCATCGACGACGCCTCGGCCCGCCTCGTCGAGGTCACCCGCGAGTGCCTCGACCGCGGCCTCGCCGCGGCGAAGCCGGGGCGTGAGGTGCGCGAGATCGGCCGGGCGATCCAGGCCCACGCCGAGGGCGAGGGCTACGGGGTCGTGCGGGCGTTCGTCGGCCACGGCATCGCCGAGCAGTTCCACACCGACCTGCAGATCCCGCACTACGACGACCCGCGGGCGACCACGGTCATCGAGCCCGGCATGACCTTCACGATCGAGCCGATGATCACGATGGGCGCCTGGCAGCACGAGATCTGGGACGACAACTGGACGGCGGTCACGGTCGACCGCAAGCGCACCGCCCAGTTCGAGCACACCCTGCTCGTCACCGACGACGGCATCGAGATCCTCACCACCACCGGCTGAGGCGCCGGCACCGCCCGGCCCGTCGGCACCGCCAAACTGCCGACATCGCCCAACAGGCCGGCACCGACGACTTCGTCGCTGTGGCAGCCGTGCGTCGCCCCTGCGGTGCGGTGCGGGCGGGGCAGGTCGATCCGAGAGCAACGCGCTGCACCGGCGTCCGGTTCCACCTTGTTCCGAATTCGATGCCGCGCCCGGCGCACATTCGGAACAAGGTGGAACCGAGCCGACTCCCTGAACCGCCGTCGAAGACGCAGAAACCTCGACTGCTCGAGGCCGGGGTGCCCGAGTCAGGACGAAGTTGAGGATTTCGCCCTCCTCGGGAGGGTTGCCCTCGTCATGATTGCAGACGATTTTCTCGTCGGGCCGTGTCGATTCCGGCGGGGCGCTTCGTGGAGGGGGCGAGCGGTGCGGAGGTCGCACCGTCGAACCGGAGGGAGCACCACCATGTCCACCACGTCCGCCATGTCCGCCGTCACCGCCACCGAGCCGATCACCGCCCCCGACCCCGCCACCGCCCCTGGCCCCGCCCCCGCCACCACCGGACGGATCGCGGCCCCCGGCTCGACCGACCCGGCCAACCCGGCCGATCGGGGAACCCGAGCTCGTCGCCACCCCGTGCGCCGGGCAGCCCTGACCTCGGGGACCGTGGCGGCGGTCGCGGTCACGGCTGCCGCTGCGGCCGCCCACGCCGCCGGCGTCCCGTTCGAGCTCGAGGGCGAGATGATCCCGCTGGCCGGGTTCGCGCAGATGACCGTGCTGGGCGCCGTCCTCGGCGGTCTGATGGCCGCCGGCCTCAACCGCTGGAGCGCCCGCCCCCGCCACCTGTTCGTGCTGGCGACGACCGTGCTCACCGTCCTCTCGTGCGTCCCGTCGGTCGCCTTCCCGCAGGACGTCGCGACCCGGGTCGCCCTCGTCGCCACCCACGTGCTCGCCGCCGCGATCATCGTGCCGGTGCTCGCCCGCCGGACGACCGAGACCGGTCGCCCCCGCCACTGACCACCACTCCACCAGACCGCCACGACCACCCCACCGGACCACCACACCCAACAACCATCCCGACCAGGAGGAATCCCATGCCCCAGTACCTGCTCTCCGTCTGGCACGACGACGAGTACGACCTCGACTTCAGCTCACCCGACGCCCAACGGATCGGCGCCAAGGTCGGCGCCCTCAACGACGAGCTGCAGAGCACGAACACCTGGGTGTTCGGTGCCGGCCTGCTGCCCGCCTCCTCGGCGACCGTGATCCGCCCGGGGGACCAGGTGTCGATGACCGACGGCCCCTACGCCGAGACCAAGGAGCAGATGGGCGGCTTCTGGG
>CAYUXB010000205.1:0-7327 GCA_964448525.1 uncultured Acidimicrobiaceae bacterium | reverse complement strand
GGTCGAGTGCCGCGACGACCTCCGGCGGCGGCTCGGCCATGGCGCGCTCGAACAGGCGGAACTCCGCCACCGGGTCGGGGGCCTCCAGATCGAGCGACAGCCGGTCGGCGTCGGCCTCGTCCGGTTCCTCACCGGTGCCGACCATCGGCCCGAGCACGAAGCACCGCTCGGCCCCCGCGTCCCGAAGGAGGGTGACGGTCGGGGAGGCGGCCGCGGTGGGAAAGCCGGCGAGGATGACCCGGCGCCCGGCGACGAGGTCGCGGGTCATCCCCGCGAGGCGGTCGAGCAGCGAGCCGTCGTCGGTCGACATGGACCGACGGTACCGGCGTCGCGTCGCTCCCCACTTCGGGATTTCGCCCCCGGTTCTGGTCGCTCCAGCGACCAGAACCGCGTAGAAAATCCGGGAGGGGAGGGGGAGGGAGGGGGTCAGTCGTCGCCGGGCCGCCAGGAGCGGTCGCGCTTGCGTGCCGACGCGCGGCTCTTCTCGTCGAGGCGGCGCTGCCGGGCGCGACGGGACGGCCGGGTTGGGCGGCGAGGGGTGATCGGCACGGCCGCCTCGTCGATCAGCTCGGCCAGGCGGTCCCGAGCGATGCCGCGGTTGCGCCACTGCGAGCGGGAGTCCTCGGCCTTGACCCGCACCAGCTCGCCGAGCCGCGAGCGCACGCGATCGGCGGCCGGCCCGTCCAGCGCGTTGAGGTCGGCGACCAGCTCGACGGCCGACGCCGTCACGTTCTTGTGCTGGCCGCCGGGGCCGGAACCGCGCGCGAACTTCTCCTCGATCGCGACCGCGGGCAGGGTGAGGCCCCGCGGGGTCGTCAGGTCGCCGTCGGAGGAAGCCACCCCACCAGCCTGCCGGACGCGCCACCCGAAGGGACCATCGAGACGGGTCCGTTGCGCAGGGAGCCGACGTCAGGGCTGCAGCATCAGCCCCAGGCGCCGCCCGGCGACCCGCAGGCCGAACCAGCCCATCGCCAGCAGGTAGGCGGCGTGCACCAGCAGGATCGGCGACGGGTCGCCGAGCACCAGCGCCCGCTCGATCGCCACACCCTGGTAGAGCGGGCTGAGCCGCACGACCCACGCCAGTGCATCGGGGTATTGCGACAGCGGGAAGAACGTGGCCGAGAACAGGAACAGCGGGATGATGGCGAGCTGCACGTAGTCGAAGTCGAGCCACGACCGCATGAAGGTCGTCAGGCCGAGACCCGCGCCGGCGAATCCGAAGCCGATGACGGCGGCGCCCGGGAGAGCGAGCACGGCCCAGGCGGAGGGGATCAGCCCCATCGCCCACATCGTCACCAGGAACACCGCCGAGTGGAGCACGCTGCGCAGCAGTGCCCAGGTCAGCTCGCCGCGCACGACGTCGTCGACGCCGAGGGGGGTGGCCAGCATGCCGTCGTAGGTCTTCGCGTACTTGTACTTGAAGAAGAAGTTGAAGGTCGTCTCGAACACGCAGCCGTTCATGGCCGCGGTCGCCAACATCGCGGGGGCGACGAACTGGTCGTAGTCGACCGGGCCGAGGGGCCCGGGCACCTGGCCGACGAGGGCGCCGACACCGACGCCGATCGAGAACAGGTAGAAGATCGGCTCGACGAACCCGCTGATGAACGATGGCCAGACGCGCAGGTTGACCCGGCCGTTGCGCTCGACCACGCGCAGGGCGCGCCGGGTGCCGAGGAGTGCGACGGCGGTGCTCATGGCCTCACGCCGCCAGCCTCGACCGGAACGTGCGTACGCCCCAGCGGGCCCCCCAGGCGGTGACCGCGGCCAGGAAGAGCAGGTGCCCGAGCGCGGCGGTGAGCGTGATCGACCCGGTGGTCGCGCCGCGGCACAGCTCGACCGCGTGCCACAGCGGGCTGACCCACGCCAGCGGCTCGAGCCAGTCGGGTAGCTGGTCCACCGGGAAGAACGTGCCCGAGAACAGGAACATGGGCATGACTGCGATACGCATGACGATCGGGAACGTCACGTCGCTCTCGGCCCCGGCCGAGTACGCGGTGAGAGGGGCCGCGAACGCCAGGCCACCGAGCGCCGCGGCGGGCACCGCGAGCACACCCCACAGCGACGGCACCCCGCCGAGCAGGGCGGCGATGGCGACGAACAACGAGGCGTTGATCACCATGCGGGCCACGCCCCACGCCAGGTAGCCGGCGTAGACCTGCCCGGGGGACACCGGGGATGCGGCGGCGGCGTGGAAGGTGCGCATCCACTTCATGCCGCCCATGACCGGCCAGAGCGAGGTGCCGGCCGCCCCCTGCAGCGCGGTGGCGGCCAGGATGCCCGGCGCCACGAACGCCAGGTAGCCGACGCCCTCGACCGTGCCGCGATTGTCGTCGATGAGCCCACCGAGGCCGACGCCCATCGCGCCGAGGAACATGAGCGGCATGAGGGTGCCGGACAGCAACGTCGTGCGCCAGTAGCGGGCCCACACCCGCGCCTCGCGCTCGGCCACCCGCAGCATCGGCAGCGCGTCCACGAGCCGGAGGGGCAATGCCCACTCCGGCGGGCGCTCGGTGGCCGGGTGGGCGCCGGCCACCTGGTCGTCCACCCGGTCGCTCGTCTGATCACTCATCGAGCGACCGCCCGGTGAGGCGGAGGAAGACGTCCTCGAGCGAGCTGCGCCGCACGAGCACGGAGTCGGGCTGGACCCCCGCGTCGCCGATGCGGGCCACCGTGTCGTCGCCGTGGCCGGTGTAGACCAGCACCCGGTCGGCCACGGGCTCGACCCGATCGCCGACCCCGTCGAGGTGGGGGAGCGCGGCGTCCTGCTGCTCCGGCGCGGCGAAGCGCAGCTCGACGACCTCACGGGTGGAATGCTGCTCGATGAGCTGGCGGGGCGAACCCTCGGCGACGATGCGGCCCTCGTCCATGATGACGAGCCGGTCGCACAGCTGTTCCGCTTCGTCCATGTAGTGCGTCGTGAGGACGAGCGTGACGCCCTCGCGCTTCAGCCGGTACAGGCGCTCCCACAGCAGGTGGCGGGCCTGGGGGTCGAGGCCGGTGGTGGGCTCGTCGAGCAGCACCAGGTCGGGCCGGTTGATCAAGGCGCGGGCGATGGTCAGGCGCCGCTTCATGCCCCCGGACAGCGGGTCGACCCGCGACGTGCGCCGGTCGTCGAGCCGGGCGAAGTGCAACAGCTCCTCCGCCCGCTCGCGGATGACCGGCACCGGCAGCCCGAAGTAGCGCCCGTAGATGAGGAGGTTGTCCCACACGGTCAGCTCGGTGTCGAGGTTGTCCTCCTGGGGGACGACCCCGAGGCGGGCGCGGATCGCCGGGCCATCGTGCACCGGGTTCATGCCGAGCACCCGCAGCTCGCCGCCGGTGACGGGGGAGACGCACGCGATCATGCGCATCGTCGTGGTCTTGCCGGCGCCGTTGGGACCCAAGAACCCGAAGACCTCGCCCCGTTGCACCGTGAAGTCGACCCCGTCGACCGCGACGTACCGACCGAAGTGCTTGGTGAGGCCCTCGGCGCTGATCAGCGGGGCGTCGGCCGAGGGTTCGCCGATGGTGGGCGCGGCAGCCGGGACGGAAGCGGGCGGGCGGCTCGACATCACCGTTCGACGCTACCGGCGGGGTGTGACGCGCAGCGCATGGGATTGCCGCGGGGCACCACCACCAAAGGTCCCTCCGGCGTTCAGACGGCGTTCGCCGGACCCTCATCAGGCCGTTTCGTCGCCTCGTTACCTTGCGGCCGCAACCGCACACCACCCTCCGGAGGTCCTGTGTCCTCGATCGATCGACGTGCGTTCCTGAAGTCCGCGGCCGCGGGCACCGGCGGTCTGGCGCTCGCCGGCACGCTGCACGCGTTCACCGCCAGCACCGCGGGCGCCGCCCCGGCCGACGGACGCGGGCACGGCCACGGCCGCGGCGGTCGTCGCCGCAACCGCGACTACGGCCCCCTCAGCCCGGTGGCCGACCACACCACGGGCCAGGAGATCCTGGCCCTGCCGGCCGGTTTCGAGTACTGGTCCCTCGGCGACGTGGGCTCGGTCATGAGCGACGGGATCGCCACGCCGCCCGCCCACGACGGCATGGCGGCGTTCCCCTGGCGAAACAAGATCCGCATCGTGCGCAACCACGAGGTGCGGGGTAGGGCCGCGGCCTTCGGCGGCGGCACGAAGGCGTACGATCCGCAGACCGGCGGCGGCAACACCATGATCGAGTTCGATCCGCGGCGCCCGTCGCGATCCCGCTCGTGGGGCGTGCTCGCCGGTACGAGCACCAACTGCGCCGGCGGTGCGACGACCTGGCAGAGCTGGCTCACCTGCGAGGAGACCGTCGACACGCAGGACAAGCCGCACGGCTACGTGTTCGACGTGCCGGTGTCGGCGGATCGGTTCCAGCGGGCGACCCCGATCGTGACCATGGGCCGGTTCGCCCACGAGGCCGTCGCTGTCGAGCCCGGCACCAACATCGTCTACCTGACCGAGGACGCGGGCGCGAGGTCGGGCTTCTACCGCCACGTGCCACGCTCGGCCCGCCGCCCCCTGTCCAACGGCCGGCTGCAGATGCTCAAGGTGGTCGGTGCCGACAACGTCGACCTCAGCGTCGGCCAGGCGGCAGGCACCCGCCACGAGATCGAGTGGGTCGACATCGACCGGCCCGATGCCGACATCGCCGCGGGGGAGACCGTGTTCGGACAGGGCGCCGCGCGGGGCGGCGCCGCGTTCCGGCGTCTCGAGGGCGCGTGGTACTCGTCGGTCGACCGGGCGATCTACTTCGCGTCGACCGACGGCGGCGCCGCCGGTGCCGGCCAGATCTGGGCCTGGTACCGGGAGCGCCGGCGCGAGTACGTCGAGCTCGTGTACGAGTCGCCGTCGAGCGACGTCCTGCTCAAGCCGGACAACCTCACGGTCAGCCCCCGCGGCGGTGTCCTCCTGTGCGAGGACCCCGACCGGGCCCGTCAGTCGTTCCTGCGAGGGATCGGCAGCGACGGCGACCTGTACGACTTCGCGGCCAACATCCGTCCCGGGACGATCCCGGGCTCGTCGACGCCCCAGTCGTGGGACGAGTTCGCCGGTGCCACGTTCTGCGGCGACTGGATGTTCGTGAACATCCAAACCCCGGGTGTGACGCTGGCGATCACCGGACCCTGGCGCAACGGTCCGCTCGGCTGAGGTTCGTGGCCTGACGCGACGGCCTGCGTCCCCGCGGGAACGCGGGCCGTCGCGACGGCGACGCCGTCGCCATCGTGGGTGGACGCACGTTCGACATGGTCTACACGAGCCTCTGTGCCCTCAACCGGCTGCGTTGGCCCTTCCTGACGAGGTCTGGGCGTGACACGTTCCGCCTGCCGGACGACATGCCGTCGGTGCCACTGATGTACAGCCTGCGCGCCCACCACACGACCTGACGAGCGCGGCGAAGGTCGACGCCCGCGCGTCGGCGCGGGCGTAGGCTCGGCGTCGCAGCCCCGCACGCCACCGACCCGGGGGGACGCCGTGCCCTACGTCTACGCGTTCGACCACCGCCACAAGCGCCCGCCCATGGAGATGAAGGATCTCCTCGGTGGCAAGGGCGCCAATCTCGCCGAGATGACCTCGGTCCTCAAGCTGCCGGTGCCCCCGGGCTACACGATCAGCACCGACGCGTGCCGCGACTACATGCGCTCGGGCTGGCCGGCCGGTCTGTCCGACGAGGTGGACCGCCACACCGGGCGTCTCGAGAAGGCGATGGAGCGGCGCCTCGGCGACCCGTCCGACCCGTTGCTCGTGAGCGTGCGCTCGGGGGCAAAGTACTCGATGCCCGGGATGATGGACACGGTCCTCAACCTCGGCCTCAACGACCGCAGCGTGCGCGGTCTGGCGCGCGCCACCGACGACGAGCGGTTCGCCTACGACTCCTACCGTCGCTTCATCGCCATGTACTCGCGCATCGTGCTCGACGTCGACGGCGATCGGTTCGACGAGCAGCTCGAACGGGCGAAGCGCAACGCCAAGGCGTCCTCGGACGCCGAGCTGCCGGCCGAGGCGCTCAAGGACCTGTGCGTCCTCTACAAGAAGGTGGTGAAGGAGCGCACGGGCCGTGCCTTCCCGCAGGACCCGCAGCGTCAGCTCCGCGGGGCGATCGAGGCGGTCTTCAGCTCCTGGGACAGCCCGCGGGCTCGCGCCTATCGCGACCGCGAGAAGATCCCTCACGACCTCGGCACCGCGGTGAACGTCCAGGCGATGGTGTTCGGCAACCGTGACGACACGTCGGGCACGGGCGTCGGCTTCACACGGAACGCGGCGACGGGCGAGGACACGCCCTACGGCGACTTCCTGGTCAACGCGCAGGGCGAGGACGTCGTGGCCGGCATCCGCAACACCCTCGACCTCGACGACCTGAGCAAGCACTTCCCGGGGGTCAGGGACGAGCTGCTCGGCATCTTCGCCCGGCTCGAGGCGCACTACCGCGACATGTGCGACACCGAGTTCACGATCGAGCGCGGCAAGCTGTGGATGCTCCAGACCCGCATCGGCAAGCGCACCGGCCGCGCGGCGCTGCGCATGGCGGTCGACATGACCAACCAGCGCCGCCGGGGCTGGAAGATCACCCGCGACGAGGCGCTCGCCCGCGTGACCGAGGACCACGTCGAGCAGGTGCTGCACCCGCAGTTCGCGGCGTCCGACGTCCAGGTGCTCGCCACGGGCCTGGCCGCGTCGCCTGGCGCCGCGGTCGGCAAGGCGTACTTCACCGCCGACGCCGCGGCCGAGGCGGCGGCCGACGGCGACGACGTCATCCTCGTGCGCAACGAGACCTCACCGGAGGACGTGCACGGCATGCAGGCGTCCAGTGGGGTGCTCACGGCCCGAGGCGGCCTGGTCAGCCACGCAGCGGTAGTGGCGCGCGGTTGGGGCATCCCCGCCGTGGTCGGCGCGGAGTCGGTCGCCATCTCCGGTCGTTCGTTCACGGCCGGCGGTGTGACCGTCGAGGAAGGCGACGTCATCTCGCTCGACGGCACGACCGGCCAGGTGGTGCTGGGCGAGGTCGAGCTGGCGGCCAGCGAGGCGCCGCCGGAGCTCGAGACGATCCTCGCCTGGGCCGACACCGTCCGCCACGGCAAGAACCGCCGCCGGGCCCGCATGAGCGTGCGCGCCAACGCGGACACCGGCGCGGATGCGGCCAAGGCCCGGGAGCTCGGTGCCGAGGGCATCGGCCTGTGCCGGACCGAGCACATGTTCTTCGGCGACGACCGCCTTCCCGTCGTCCGCGAGATGATCCTGGCCGACACCCCCGACGGCGAGGCCGCCGCCCTCGACAAGCTCCTGGCGGTGCAACGTGAGGACTTCGTCGGGATCCTCGAGGCGATGGACGGCCTGCCGGTGACGGTGCGCCTGCTCGACCC
>CAYUXB010000204.1:6087-7369 GCA_964448525.1 uncultured Acidimicrobiaceae bacterium | reverse complement strand
AGTCTGCAACACTCAGCCCATGCCGGGTGACGCGTCGAGGCGATCGCGATCGGCGAGCTGGGCCCGTTCCATCCCGCGGATCCCCCTGCTCGCACTGACCGCCACGGTGCTGGCGGCCGCGTCGGCCTGCGCGGCGGCCGACGACGGTCGGCTCCTACGTCCTCCTTCGGCCGACCAGACGACCACGACGGTCGCCACCAGCCTGCCGCCCACCACCGCAGGCGTGGACGCCGGATCGGCTACGGACGGCACCCCGGCCCCGCCGCTGTCCGAACCGATGATCCTGTCCAGCCCCGTCATCGCCGAGGGCAGCGAGGTTCCCGTCGACCACACCTGCCGGGGCGCCGACACGTCACCGCCCCTGAGCTGGACCGCTCCCCCTCCCGGCACCGTCGAGCTGGCGGTCGTCGTGCGCGATGCCGACGCCGACGGCTTCGTGCACTGGGTGATCGCCGGCATCGGCCCCGACTCGGGCGGTGTGGCCGAGGCGACGCCTCCCGCCGGTTCGGTCGAGGCCACCAACGACTTCGGCCGCCCGGGGTGGGCCGGCCCGTGCCCCACCGACGGCACGCACCACTACGACATCCGCGTGTACGCGCTGTCGCACCCGGTGGGAATCGCCCCGGAACAGCCCGGGGCGGAGGCCGCCGCCGCGATCGAGATGGCCCCCGCGCTCACGTCCGCCGTGCTGAGCGCCTGGGCCTCACCCGACCCGGCGGGCGGGTGAACGTCAGGGGCTGACGCGGAACGACGTCTCGCCGACAGGCGGGAGATCCTCGACCGAGAGCCCCGTGACCTCGGCGCGGTCCGGACCGCGGCGGGCCCACTCGACCAGCGCCTCGACCGCTCGCCGCGAGCCCTCGGCCTCGATCTCCACACGCCCGTCCGCCGTGTTGCGCACCCAGCCGGCGACGCCGAGGCGATCCGCCACCCGGCGACAGCTGTCCCGGTACCAGACGCCCTGGACCGAACCTGCCACTACCAGGTGGACACGCACCCGGCCGCCCGCCGTGCTCACCGCTTTCGGCGTGTGCCGCCGTCGTCGGTCTCGTCGGCCCGCCCACCGCGGGCGGCCTCCTCGGCGCGCTCGGCCTCGAGCTCCGCTTCGAGCTCCGCCAGGGGATCGACCTCGTCGGCCTCGGCGACGTCAGCCGCGTCGGCGACGTCCGCATCGTCGGCGTCCTTGGTTGCGACATCGCCTCCGTCGGCGACGTCCGCGTCGATCACCTCGGCGTCGATCACCTTCGCGTCGACGACGTCCGCGTCGACGACGTCCGCGTCG
>CAYUXB010000204.1:0-5987 GCA_964448525.1 uncultured Acidimicrobiaceae bacterium | reverse complement strand
CGCGTCGACGACGTCCGCGTCGACGACGTCCGCGTCGTCGTCGGTGACGTCTGCCGCTCCCGTGTCGTCGGCCTCGGCCGCGAGCACGCCGCGGCGACGCTTGCGCCGAGCCGGGGCTGCGGCCGGCTGGTCCGCCGCTACATCGTCGCCATCGTCGGCGCCGGTCTCGTCGCTGTCCCCGACCTCCTCGGAGTCGGCGTCGATCACCGGGCCGCGCCGCCCGAACAGCCCGCCGCCCGTGCCGGTGGCCCGCTCGGCCACCCGGGCGGGCAGGTCGGCGCGCCGCGCGATGAACCCGCCCACGGCCAGGAAGATGAGCGACGGGAAGAAGACGAACAGGCCGCCACCGATGAAGATCGCCACCGCCATGCCCAGCATGGCGTAGGTCAGCATCCGCGACCGGTCGACACGGCGCCGGCTCGCCCACAGCGCGAACGCGGTGAGGCTGAGGGGAAGGGCGGCCGAGATCACGGCCGAGGTGCCGTAGGCGTCGAGGTACGAGACGGAATCGTCGGGCAGAGGCTCACCGGTCACGGCCTCTCGGGCGGCGACGGTGAGCCCGCCGAACGCGTTGGGACCCCCCGGGATCGGCTCGCCACGGTCGTCGACCGGCGCCTTGATGAGGAACAGCATGGCCAGGGTGCCGGCGATCGCGAGCCCGAACGCGATCCACAGGAAGATCTCACCGGGACGCTTCCCCGACGCCGACGCCGACGGGACGGGTGACGTGGCGGCCGGCGCACCGGCCGCACCGGACCCGGCACGCCCCGCCCGGCCGCGGGCGGCGCGCGGCTTCGCCGCCCCGGAGGCGTCATCCGAGGAGGTCGCGGCCGGCGCGGCGTTCGCCACCGCGTTCTCGCGGCGGGCGGCGAGGGCCTCCCGGTTGGCGCGGTTGCGGGCCGCACGACGTTGCTTCGACTCTTGGCGCTTGTCCGGCACGGTCGACCACGGTAGAGCCGGAGGACCACCGACGGCGACCCGAGGCCCCGCCGCCGTTCGAGCCCGACCCTCGGCCCGACGTGATAACCCGGGGGCCTGCGGTGGAGCGGACGCGGGCGCGACGAGGGGAAGTGCGAAGTGGGCAAGGCCATCGCCGGCACATGGGACATCGACGCGGACAGCCCGCTGCTGCCGGTCGCGGAGACCGGTGGTCGCCGGGCAAGGTTCCGCCTGCCGGTTCCCGTGCCGACCGGGCCGGTACCCCCGGTCGAGGGCCTGCTCGCCGGGGCTGTCGACGTCGACATCACGCCCCCGCCCGGCCTGCCCAAGGCGGGGTACTCCCGCAACGCCCACACGGGAGTCGGCTTCCGGTCCCGGCTCCGCGCCCGGGTGCTGCACCTGCGCAGCGGCACCGGGTCGGTGGCGCTCGTGCAGTGCGATCTGCTGGGCGGCTCCGCCGTCGTGCAGCGACTGGTCGGCCGGGCCGTGACCGCGGCGACCGACATCCCCGCCGCCGGCGTCTACATCGGCGCCACTCACACGCACGGCGGTCCCGGCCAGTTCCTCGGCACCGACTTCTACAACCGCTTCGCGTCGAACAAGCCGGGCTTCGACGCCGGGTGGGCGCAGTTCCTCGCCTCGCGGATCGCCGGCGGTGTCCTCCAGGCCACCGAACAGCGTCGCCCGGCGGCACTGGCGTGGGGCAGCACCGAGGTGTGGGGGCTGACCCGCAACCGGTCGCTGCAGTCCTACGTCCGCAACGACGACGTCGGCGACCGCCGCACCGGGCGCCAGCGGAACTACGTGTCGGTGAACCCTCGCCTCCACCTGCTGCGCGTCGACGCCCGGTCCGCCGACGGGGGACACGAGCCGTTGGCCGCGATGGCGGTGTTCTCCGTGCACGGCACCGGGGTTCCGATGCGGTCCGATGTCTACAACGCCGACCTCTGGGCCTACGTGACCGACGAGCTCGGCGAACGGATCGAGCGCACCCACGGACGCCGGCCGGTCGTCGGGGCGGTCGAAGGCACCCACGCCGATGTGGCCCCCGCGCTGCACCCCGGCACGGCCGGACACCTGGAGGCCGGGCGCATCGGTCGCAGCATCGGCGCCCGGGCAGCCGAGCTGTACGCGTCGCTCGACGGCGAGGTGACCGACCGTGCGGAGGTGGCGTGCGGCCTGCGCGAGATCGACCTCGATCGGACGGGGGGACGCACGATCGACCGGATCACCCTCCCCCACCGACCCGCCGTGGGCGCCGCGCTGGTCGCCGGCGCGTACGAGAACGAGACGCCCGTCATCCACCGCATCCCCCCGTTCCGCCCGGGTGTCCCCCGCCGGCGCGCCGACCGACCTCAGGGCGGCAAGCGGGTCATCGGCGGGCCGTTCCAGCGCCTGATCCTGCCGCTGCGCGGGTTCCCCCGGGTGATACCGGTGCAGGTCGTGCGCGTGGGGGGCGTGGCTGTGGTCGGGCTGCCGTTCGAGCTCACGGTCGAGACCGGGCGGCGGATCGAGGCGGCCGTGGCCGACCGGGTGGGCGCGCACGGGGTCGATGGCGTCGTCGTCACCTCGGTGGCCAACGAGTACGCCGGCTACTGCACCACCCCGGAGGAGTACGCCGAGCAACGCTACGAGGGTGGTCACACGCTCTACGGCCCGTCCACGCAGCCTTTCGTCGCGGCGCACGCCGCCCGCCTCGCGGAGGAGACCGTGCGCGACGGCGTGGTGTGCGACCTGGTGTCCGACCGGCCGTTCGACCTGCACCACCACCGCTACATGCCCACCGGCGGCGGGCCACCCGTCGAGCGGGCGGCCGACGGCCCGGCCACGTTCGCCGACGCCACCGGCACGACCGACCCGGTGTGGGAGCAGCGCTGGCGCGACGTCGGCCCCGCCGGGCTCGACTGGCACGAGCCGCTCGTACGCGTGGAGATGGCCGACGACCCCGACGGCCCCTGGGTGCCGGCGGTGGCCCACGGTCGCCGGGTCGACGACGGTGGCTGCGACGTCGAGGTCGTGCACCTCGGCACCGGCGACCGGGGCACGGGCGACCGGGGGAACCGCTACGCGGCCCGGTGGTGGAACCCGGGCTTCCGGGCCGGGCGCCGGCACCGCGTGGTGCTCGTGCGCAACGCCGGCCGGCCCGAGGTCGCGTTCGATCCGTTCGATTGACGTGGTCCGTGCCGTGCGCCCTGCTCCGGGCCCACCGCCCTGCGCCGGGCCACCGCCCTGCGCCGGGCCACCGCCCTGCTCCGGGCCCAGCGCCATGTTCCGGGCCCACCGGCCGGGGCCGGCAGGCCCGGCGCGAGAGCCCGGTGGGGGCTGCCCGTGCCCGGGTCCGGTCAGGACGCCAGCCGCACCAGGGTCAGAACCCCCAGCGCAGCAGGGCAGCTGCCGACGTGTCGCCCGGGAGCTGGTCCTGGCGGACGGGCATGACCACCCCGCCCGCCAGCCACGTGCGGCGGGCGATCTCGTCGGTCACGTCGTAGGTGCTGGCGTCGTCCGCCTCGGCGTAGGTGAGAACGCCCTCGTCGTCGATGGTGCCAGGCACGAACGCGTCGAGGTCGACGAGCAGCGTGTCGATCATCCCGTACGTGGCGGCCCGGGCGAGCATGGCGAGATCGGTCTCGGCCCTGTCCTGCCCGATGCGCAGCTCGTAGGTGGCCAGCACCTCGCGCAGCTTGGCGGCATGGACCTCGTCGAGCACCCCGCGCGCCGCCGTGGCGATCTCCGTGTTGCTCATGTTGTCGGGGCTCTCCTGCACCGACTCGTCGGCCAGGCCGGGGTAGCTGCACACCGCCCGGAAGATCTGGTCGGTGGGCGACGTCGCCACGAGGATCAGCGGTACCCCGGCGGCGGTGACGGTGGGACGGATGGCGTTGTCGACGTGGCGGGCGAACTGGGTGATGACGACCTTCTTGCCCTCCGAGCCCGTCAGAGGACCCGGGGGCGCCAGGCGGTCGGCGACCGGCTCCTTGCCCACGGCATCGGCTGCCGAGTCCGGCAGGTCGGACACGGTGACCTCGAACGGCTCGGCGTCGGCGACGATCTCGAGCAGCCGCACCGACCCCTGGGCCAGCGCCAGCACGAGCGCGGCCTGGGGGAAGGCCACGGCCCGCAGCAAGGGACTGACCATGAAGCGGTCGGCCACGTCGACGAGCTCGCCGGCGAGGGTGGTGGCGAGGCGGAACGTGCGCAGCGTCGAGGGCGTCGCCAGGACGGCCAACGTGCGGGCCTGGTCGCGCCAGAACGCGGGATCGTCGATCAGACCCTCGAGATCCTCGGTGAGGGCGGCGATGTCGGACGCGGGTGTGCCGGCGTCGGTCAGCTGGCGGACGGCCTCGGAGGCAGCGTTCTTGAGCGCGATGCGCTCGGCGTCGCCGTCGGACGCCGGGTCGGTCGGCAGGTAGATCGAGACCGATGCGGGGTCACGGGCCGTGAGCATGCGGTCGATCTGTGCGCGGGTCGGAGTGTCGGTGTGCAGGATGGTCATCTGAGCTCCTTCGTCCGCCGGCCAAGGGGATCACGTTCCGTCACGTCGCGCGGACCATAGACCGAGCCTCGGTGAGCATCGACCCCCCATTGGTCACAGGACTGGTCAGCGGAAGTCCCGACTGCGGACGTTGGCCCGGATCGGCAGCGCCTCGATGCGCTCGGCGATCACGTTGGTGACGCCCTCGACCCGTTCGAGCCGGCCCCGCACCAGCAGCGCGGCGGCCGTGCGCACGACCCGCCGGTGGTGGGCCCAGCAGCCCTTCGACACCACGATGTTGAGCAGGCCGGTCTCGTCCTCCAGGTTCACGAAGGTGGTGCCGCCCGCCGTCGCCGGGCGCTGGCGGTGAGTGACCACGCCACCGACCACCACCTTGGCGCCGTGCTCGCGCTCGACCAGCCGGGCCGCCGGCACCACGCCCAACCCGTCGAGCACGTCCCGCACGAACAGGGTGGGGTGTCCCTCCGGGCTGACCCCGGTGGCCCACAGGTCCGCGCGGGCCTCGTCGACCGGTTCGAGGCCCGGCAGGGTGGGCGCGTCGAGACCGGTGACGATGCCGTCGAGACGGTCGGCGCCCGCCTGCGCCACGGCTCCCGCCATCCACAGGGCACGGCGCCGGTCGAGCCCGAAGGAGGCGAAGGCCCCGGCGGTGGCCAGGGCCTCGACCTGGGCGGTCGACAGACCGGGCACCCGGCGCACCAGGTCCTCCGGGCCGGCGTAGGCGCCGTGGACGTCGCGCTCGGTGACGATCCGCCGGGCGAGGTCGTCGCCGATGCCCCGCACCGACGCCAGCCCCAGCCGCACCGCGGGGCCGCCCCTCCCCCACGTCTCCGGCGCCGCGTCGGCCCCGGGCGCCCGTCCCGGCCTCACCCCCGGCGTGGGGGAAGGCGAGGCGATGGGTTCCGTTTCTCCGAGCCTGAGGCAATGGGTTCCGGATCCGGAACCCATTGCCTCAGGCTCCTCCGGACGGAACCCATTGCCTCGGGGACTTCCCGCCCGGGGCGGAACGTCCTGGCCCGCCCGGTCAACCGGACCTTGGCCCGGATCAGGAAAAGCCCGGCCCGGATCAACAGAACCCCGGCCTGAGCGGAACGGTGGGAAGCCGTCGACCTCGAGGGTGGCGCCCGCCGCCGACACGGCCAGGTCGGGCGTGCGGACCTCGACCCCGTGGCGGCGGGCGTCCTGCACCAGCGAGTGCGGCGAGTAGAACCCCATCGGTTGGGCGTCGAGCAGCGCCGCGCAGAACGCCGCCGGGAAGTACCGCTTCAGCCACGACGAGGCGTACACGAGGTAGGCGAAGCTGACCGAGTGGCTCTCGGGGAAGCCGTAGCTGGCGAACGCGGCCAGCTTCTCCCAGATGCGGTCGGCCACCTCGCCGGTGACCTCGTTGGCGGCCATGCCGTCGTACAGGCGGCGGCGCAGGCGCTCCATGCGCTCCTGGCTGCGCTTGGACCCCATGGCCTGGCGCAGCTCGTCGGCCTCGGCCGGGGTGAACCCGGCCACGTCGATGGCCATCTGCATCAGCTGCTCCTGGAACAGCGGCACCCCGAGCGTC
>CAYUXB010000203.1:0-7371 GCA_964448525.1 uncultured Acidimicrobiaceae bacterium | reverse complement strand
ATGATCGCCAGCCGCAGCTCGAGCACCGACAGGTCGATGCCCTTGCGGGCTGACAGGGCCTGGCGCAGGAAGTTGATGACCGACACGCCGGCGATCGTCTGGGGGTACTGGAAGGCCAGGAAGACGCCGGCCTTGCCCCGGACGTCGGTGTCCCACTTCGAGATGTCGTCGCCGCGGAACAGGATGCGCCCCTGCGTCACCTCGTACTCGGGGTTGCCGAGCAGGGCGTTGGCCAGGGTCGACTTGCCCGACCCGTTGGGCCCCATCAGGGCGTGGACCTCGCCCTCGCCCACCGTGAGGTCGACCCCGCGCAGGATCTCCGCCCCCGGCGCGCCGTCGGGCGCCTCCGCCACGCGCACGTGCAGGTCCTCGATCTCGAAGAGGGGAGTGGCCGACATGGGGGCCAGTGTATTCGCACTACGCGGATAGGAGAAATGTGTCTTGCGCCCTTCTGGCATGCGGTTAAGGTCACAGCCGATGGGCTTCCGGACCACCCCTCCGGGCACTCCCGTGGTCCTCGTCGAAGGCGGATCGTTCTGCGTCTCCGGTCCGGCCGGCGACATGTCCGACCAGGTGGCGAGCGCCGATGCCGGCCTCTACGTGGCCGACCGACGCCTCCTGTCGCGCCTCGTGCTCACCGTGAACGGCCACCGCCTCGACGCGGTCGACCACCACCGCGACGACCCGGCGGCCGCCACCTTCGTCGGCCAGGTCCCCGGGGCCCCGTCGGTCGACGGCGCCCGCGTCCCCGGGCCGGTCGTCGTCCGGCGCCGCACCCTCGGCGCGGGCATGCGCGACGAGATCGAGGTGCGCAACCGCAGCGACGAGCCCAGCTACGTCGAGATCGAGATCGACCTCGCCGCCGACCTGGCGTCCCTGGCGGTGGTGCGAGACGGCGGCACGGTGCCCGACCTGGTCGAACCCGGTGGGGCCGGGCCGCACGAGGTGCTGTTCGTGCGCGGCCGCGGCCCGGGGCGCACCGGCTGCCGTGTCACGGGTTCCGACGGCGTGGTGGCCCAGGGCGCCGGGCTGTCGTGGGAGGCCATCGTGCCCGCGCGGGGCGCTCGGTCGTTCACCCTGGTCGTCGCCCCGATCGTGGCTGGTGCCGAGCTGGTTCCCGGCCCGCTGCTCGCCGCCACCCCCGACCGCAGCGAGTCGGCTCGCCAGCTCGTCCGCTGGCACCAGACGGTGCCACGCGTCGCGAGTGAGCACGCACCGCTCGCCGCCGCGGTGCGGCGCAGCGCCTACGAACTGGGCGCGCTGCGGGTGCTCGACCCCGAGTTCCCCGGTCGTGCGGTCGTGGCCGCCGCCGCACCGTGGTACCTCGCCCTGCACGGGCGCGATGCCCTGCTCACGGCCTGGATGAGTTTGATCGTGGATCCCGAGCTGGCGCTCGGCACCCTCGAGACCCTCGCCCGCTTCCAGGGCGTCGATGTCGACGAGCGCACGGAGGAGCAGCCTGGCCGCATCCTCCACCGCCTCCGCTTCGACCCCGCCGGCTTCGGCGCCGACGGCGGGGGCGCGCGCCGGGCCGTCAGCTACGGGTCGGTCGACTCCACGCCGCTGTTCGTGATGCTGCTCGGCGAGCTGCGGCGCTGGGGCCTGGCGCCCGAGGTGGTCGACCGCCTGCTGCCACACGCCGATCGGGCGCTCGACTGGATCCGTGAGTTCGGCGACCGCGACGGCGACGGCTACGTCGAGTACCAGCGGGCGACCGATCGCGGCGAGCGTCACCAGGCGTGGAAGGACTCGGCCCGCCCGGTCCGCTTCCCCGGCGGCGCCGAGGCCCAGGGCCCGCTCGCCCTCGCCGAGGTGCAGGGCTACGTGTACGCCGCCTATCGGGCGCGGGCGCACTTCGCGACCGAGGTCGGCGACGACGACCTGGCGGAGGTCTGGACCGCCCGCGCCGCCGAGCTGCGCACGGCGTTCAACCGCGACTTCTGGATCGACGACGCGGGGTGGTTCGCGCTGGCGCTCGACGGCGACAACCGGCCTGTGCCGTCGCTGGCGTCCAACATCGGGCACTGCCTGTGGAGCGGCATCGTCGACGAGGACAAGGCCGCCGTCGTCGCCAAGCACCTGATCGCGGACGACCTGTTCTCGGGGTGGGGCGTGCGCACCCTCGGAGCATCGATGGGCGGCTACGACCCGCTCGGCCCCCACACCGGTGCCGTCTGGCCCCACGACAACGCGCTGTGCGTAGCCGGCCTCGTCCGCTACGGCTTCGTCGACGAGGGCCACCGGCTCATGCTCGCCCAGCTCGACGCATCCGACCTGGACGGCGGGCGCATGTCGGTGCTGTGCGGCTTCGATCGCGACGACATCACCGCACCGGCCCGGTTCCCGGACGCCTGCGAGAGCCGGGCGTGGTCGGCGGCCGCCCCCCTACTGCACCTGCGGTCGCTGCTCCGACTCGACCCGCACATCCCTCAGGGCAAGCTGTGGCTGTCGCCGGTGCTGCCCGACGCGATCCGGTCGTTGCGCGTCGAGCGCATCCCCCTTCTGGGCGGCACCGTCAGCGTGTCGGTCGACGGCGACGAGATCGAGGTCGAGGACCTGCCGAGCGGCATCGAGGTGATCGCCGAGCCCCGGCGCCCACTCGCAGCCGGGTCCTGAGGTCGACCGGTACAGCGAGGTCGATCGTGCCCCGCGTGCGGTCGGAGGGCGAGGTGACCGTACACTCCCCCGGACCTCGCAGGCAGCCCGTGCCGGCGCGCGACGGCGCCCATCAGCGCCGTCGCTCACCCCCGACCGGCTCGGGCATGCCGCGGCCCCCACGCGCACGCCAGGAGGACCCTTCACGTGTCGTACAACCCCCCGCAGCCGCCCTCGGGCGCCCCTGACTGGAACCAGCAGCCCCCGCCCGACCAGGGGTGGGGCCAGCCGGCCCCCGGCCCCCAGGCCCCCGGCCCAGGCTGGGGCGGCGATCCCGGCTACGGGCAACAGCCCCAGCCCGGCTACGGCCAGCAGCCGCCTCCCGGGTACGGGCCCCCGCCGGGCTTCGGTGGTCCACCACCGAAGAAGTCGAGCCCGCTCGTGCCGATCCTCCTGGTCGTGGCGGTCGTGGCGGCCGTCGCGGTCGGCGCCTTCTTCCTGTTGTCGGGCGACGACGACAGCGGGCCCGAGGCGGCCGCCCGGACCTACATCGACGCCGCGATCGCCGGCGACTGCGACGCGATGGCAGACATGGTGGTGCTGCACGACCAGACTCCCGAGCAGTGGCTCGCCACGTGCCAGTCGATCTTCGCGACCGGTGACGACGCGCTGGACCTGCCGCCCGAAGCCCTCGAAGACCTGCCCGCCGAGGTCCTGTCGATGAGCGTCGACGCGGAGACCGACACATCGGCCACGGTCACCGTCGAGTTCCGGAGCCGCGGCGACACGACCGAGAGCGAGCCGGTCGAGCTGACGAAGGTGGACGGCGATTGGAAGGTGAACATCGGCGAAGCCGTGTCGCCGGAGGACCTCGACCCGCCCGACGACACCACAGACGACACCACCGATGACACGTCGGACGACACCACCGACGACACCTCCGACGACGGCGTGTCGAGCGGTGACGCCGGCCCGGCGAGCGAGCCCCCGCTCGACAACGAGGAGGCGGAGAACGACTCGGCGCTCGTCGACCTCGCGACCGCCTGTCACGACGGCGACATGGCTGCATGCGACGACCTGTTCTGGGGCACCGACATCGGCGGCGAGCTGGAGAACTACGGCAGCACCTGCGGCGGTCGCCTCGAGGAGCGGAACAGCGGCGGTTGCGAGTCGCTCCTCGGCTGATCGGGCGATGAGGGCGAGGCCCCGGTGGCCGGCGATGCCGGACGCCGGGGCACGCCCGGGGTTGGTTGCCCGAGCGGCGGACTGTATTCTCCACTAATTCAGTCGGAATAGTGGCCAAGCGGCCAACCCACAGCTCTGACGCACGGGTCCGACGTCACGTGGAGGTGATGTGCGCCGTCTCTTGGTGTTCGCCCTGGCCGGGCTGGTGGGGCAGCTGGTCGACGGTGCGCTCGGCATGGCGTTCGGCGTCACCACCAGCACGGTTCTGCTCTCCAACGGCTTCTCGCCGGCGGTGGCGTCGGCCAGCGTGCACCTGGCGGAGGTGGGCACGACGCTCACCTCGGGCGTCTCGCACTGGCGCTTCGGCAACGTGTCGTGGCCGCTGGTGCGGCGCATCGGCATCCCCGGCGCGGTCGGGGCGTTCTTGGGAGCGACGGTCCTCACCTCGCTCACGGGAGACTGGCTGAAGCCAGCGGTGGCCGTGGTGCTGTTCGGCCTCGGAACGGTGGTGATCGTGCGCTCGGTGCGCGGCGACCTGCGGGGCGAGCGGCACGATCCGGGCCAGTTGCGGCGCCGGTTGCTGGCGCCGCTCGGCCTCTCCGCCGGGTTCATCGACGCCGTCGGTGGGGGCGGTTGGGGCCCGGTGGCCACGCCCACGCTGCTGGCGGCGGGGCGGGTCGAGCCCCGGTTCGTGATCGGTTCCGTGTCGGCGGCCGAGCTGCTCGTGACCGTGTCCGCCAGTGCCGGCTTCCTCGTCGGCCTGGGCGGCGAGGGGATCGAGCTGCCCCTCGTGCTGGCGCTCCTCGCCGGTGGCGTGGTGGCGGCTCCGCTCGCCGCGTGGCTCGTGCGCCATGCCGATTCGTCGGTGCTCGGCGTGGTCGTCGGCACGCTCCTGCTCGTGACCAACGCCCGTACGCTGCTGCTGGAGCTCGGCACCCCCGGCCCGATTCGCCTCCCCGTCCTCGTCGGCATCGCCGTCGCCGGGATCGCCGTCGCCCGGCACGTCCATCGCACCCACCGTCCCGACCCCACGTCTGAACCGATCGGGGCGACGGGGGACGGCGAGGGTGGGCCAACTGCGTCCGTCGACGAGTCCTCCGTGCTGGGGTAGAGCTCGTCGCCGTCTCGTGCAGCACGAACGGCAGTGCCCGGTGGCGACCGCCCGCCTGCGGTCGCCACCGGCGCTACAGAGGCCTCACGGCCAGTTCTTGGACTCCATGTCCCACTCGGTGCCGCTGCACAGGCCGCAGTTCCGCCCCACGAACTGGGACCGCGCCGCGGCGTTGTCGTACAGCGTGGCGTCGAGCCAGTCGGCGGCGACGTCGATGATCTCCCGCTCGATGGCGGGGTCGGTGAACATCGCCATGTGGCCGACGTCGCCGTAGGCGCCGAACACCGAGGGCACCCGGTTGGGCACCCGGCGGTAGTCGTCCTGCGCGTTGCTGTACGCGATGTCGGACGGACCGCCGTTCAACCATGCGACGGGGCCGTGCAGCTCGTTGAGGGCCTCCTTGCCCACACCCCCGATGCCGCCGCTGGCGAAGATCCCGCTGTTCCACAAGATCGTCGAGTCGACCCGCTGATCGCTGCTGGCATCGATGGCCTCGAGCCCGCCGCAGGACTGGCCCATGGCGGTGATCTTGGCGACGTCGAGCTTGCCCTGGTACTTGCTGCCGGCGCGGCTGTTCTCGGCCACGGCGAAGTCCATGGCATCGATCAGCATGTCGGAATCGGTCGAGCCCGAACCGCCGGGCGTGCCGCTGGCGATGACGAGCACGCCGTGGGCGGCGAGCGGCTGCAGGAACTCCTGGAACCACGTGCCGTCGGCCCGGCAGGCCCCGTTGCCCCACACGACGATCGGCATCAGGTCGGCCACCGCACCCAGGTTCTGCGGCCGGTAGATCGTGTGGCCGCGCAGGCGCGTGTCGGTCTCGTAGATCGCCGGGTACTGCTCGCGCAGCGCCGGTCGCTCACCGCCCGGCTGGGTGGTCGTCGTCGATCCGCCGGGGGTGGTCGTCGTCGTGCTCGGCGACGTCCCGCAGTCGTCCACCCGCGTCCAGACCCCGGGTGCCGTCTGCTGGAGCGACGTCGTCGAGTAGATCGAGCCCAGGTAGTCGTTCGAGCCGACGGCCCGGACCGTGATGATCAGGCGGGTCGCCCGCCCGGCGCTCACGTGGTCGCGGTTGCTCGCCTCGATGCACTGCGTCTGGGCACCGGCGACCGAATCGCCCGTGCCGGTGAACAGGATCGCGAGCGCACCCGCGATCAAGGCTGTCGCCGCGAGTGCAGCGACCAGCCGGCGCCTCGTGGGCGCCGGCGAGATGGCTGATGACATGTGTCCCCTCCGTGATCGTCGAAGCCCCCCACGGCCACGACTTCCGCCGGGCGCACCCGGACCAGGACCAGAAGCCGAAACCCTCCCGGTGTCGTACTAACGGAATATGACGTCGGGTTCAAGTGGTTCTGCCCGACGAAGGCCGACATCTGTTGGTTGGAGCGTGCGTCTCGATGTCACACGTTCGGAAGGATGCCCTGGTCAGTTCCATGTGGTCGCGACGGCCGGCCCGTCGATTGCCGGGTACACAGGTGACATGGCGTCACAGCTTGGAATGATGTGGTGTCGAAGGTGGGCGACCTTCGACGGGCGGTCACTCCGCGTCGCGCAGATCTTCCTTCCACGCGCGGAAGCGGGTGTGCGTGGCGCCGCTCGGGCCCACGCCGGAGCCGTCACCGGACGCGTGGAGGCGGAAGGTGTAGGTCACCGTCAGATCGTCGGCCCGAGCCACCCAGTAGCGGGCGTCGGCGCCGGCGGCCGGACCGGCCCGCCACAGCAGCCACGGCCCGATGCGGCGCTTGTAGTCGGCGACCGGTGTGCCGGGCAGGTCGTCGCCGAGGCGGCGCACCTCTTCGGGCGCCTCGATCCACGCCGCCGCGGGGATGTTGCGATCGCGCACCGGTGTCGGCGGCAGGTCCTCTGTGTGGATCGGCGTCTCGTCGTAGGGACGTTCGTCGTAGCGGAGAGCGTCGGCCATCACCAGCCCCTGTCGATCCACTCCTGGAGGTGGGGGCGCTCCGTGCCGATCGTCGTGGGATCGCCATGGCCCGGGAGCACCCGCACATCCGCGGGCAGGGTGAACAGCTTGGACTCGACCTCCCGGATGATGGTGGGGAAGTCGCCTCCGGGGAACGACGTGTTGCCGACGCCCCCGGGGAACAGCGTGTCGCCGCTGAAGAGCACCGGCGCCCCCTCGATCAGAAAGCACATCGACCCGGGGGTGTGGCCGGGCGTGTGGATCGTGCGCAACCGCAGGCGCCCCACCGTGACGACGCTGTCGTCGTCGAGGATCTCGTCGTAGGAGGGCAGCATGTCGGCATCCTGCGCGGTGACGTGCACCTCGTAACCGGCATCGCGCAGCTCGGGCACCGCCTGGATGTGGTCCCAGTGGCCGTGGGTCTCGAGCACCGAGCGCACGTTCAGCGCGCGGCACAGCTCGAGCAACCGGTCGTGCTCGTTGGCCGCGTCGATCAACACGGCGTCGCCCGTCTCGGTGCACCGCAGCACGTAGACGTTGTTGTCCATCGGGCCGACGA
>CAYUXB010000202.1:0-7387 GCA_964448525.1 uncultured Acidimicrobiaceae bacterium | reverse complement strand
ACCGCGTCGGCGATGCGGTCGGCCCCGACCTCCTTGGGGTTGTCGTAGAGGATCGGGATGCCCGTGCGGACGCCTGGCTCCACCACGATCGCCGTGTTGCCGAAGTAGCGCTCGCTCATGCGGCGCAGCGCCCCGGTCACCCGCGGGACCGACGAGCACACCACGATGCCGGCGATGTCGTCGTCGAAGCTGAAGCCGTGGAAGCCCAGGAACTCCTGGATCACGAGAGCCTGCTCGTCGGCCGTGCGCTCGGCGTTGGTCGCCACGCGCCAGTGGTCGAGCAGGTGGGTGTCGGCCAACCGGCGGCCCACGTTGTGGGCGTCGTCGGGCTCGAGATCGTAGAGCCCGATGACGGTCTGGGTGTTGCCGACGTCGATCGCCAGGAGCATCACGGGCGGTGAGGCTACGCGCCCGCGGCGGATGCCGACGAACCGGCCCCGCCCCGGGCGTCAACCCGCCGGGACGACATCCAGGCCGATGTCGAGCACCGGCGCCGAGTGCGTGAGCGCACCGACCGACACCATGTCCGCTCCCGTCGTGGCATACGCGGCGATCGTGTCGAGGCCGATGCCGCCCGAGATCTCCAGCAGGGGGCGGCGGGGACCGGTGGCCCGGACTTCGGCCACGACGGCGCGCACCTGGTCGGGGGTCATGTTGTCGAGCAGCAGCGCGTCCGCATCCGCGGCCACCGCCTCGCGCACCTCCTCCACGTCGCCGCACTCGACGTGCACCGTGCGGCCCGGCCAGCGGTGCCGGGCCCGGGCCACGGCGTCCGCGATCCCGAACAGCTCGAGGTGGTTGTCCTTGAGGAGCACCCAGTCGGACAGGTTGCCCCGGTGGTTGGCGCCGCCGCCGGCCCGGACCGCCGCCTTCTCCAGGGGGCGCAGACCGGGGGTGGTCTTGCGGGTGTCCCACACCCGCAGGCTGCCCCCAGCGGCGGCGACGGTGTCGACGAAGCGGGCGGTGAGGGTGGCGACCCCCGACAGGTGGCCGAGGAAGTTGAGCGCCGTGCGCTCCGCCGTGAGGATCGGCACCAGCCGTCCCGTGACCCGCCCGAACTCGCTCCCGGCCGTGAGCCGGTCACCGTCGTCGGCCGACCACGACACGGCGAGCGTCTCGTCGATCTGGCGGATCGCCTCGTCCGCGCACAGGCGGCCCGCCAGCACGCCGTCGGCCCGGGGCACGAACAGCGCGGTGGCCTCCAGGTCCGGCGGCAGCAGGGCGGAGGTCAGGTCGCCGATCGGCGTCAGGTCCTCGGCGAGGGCGCGGGCGACAGCCTCGCGGACGGCGGTGATCGGCGGGTGGGCGTCGTGCACGGTCGCCAAGTCTCGCGGATGACAGACTCGCCGCCGTGTTCGACGTGACCGGTGCCACGTGGCGGACGGCGGTCCCCGTGCTCGCCGCCGTCCTCGCGCTCCTCGCGGGCGGGGCCTGCAGCGACGACGGCGCGGACACGTCCGCCCCCCGTGGCGGCGACACCGCGGCCGAGGATCGAGCCGGCGGCGCCGGCCATGACGAGGCGGGCTCGCCGGCCGAGGGGCCGTTCGCCGTCGGCCAGCGCAGCCTGACTCTCGTCGACGCCAGCCGCACCACCGACGCCGTGCCCGGCGCACTGCCGGCACGCCCCGACCGGTCCGTCGAGGTCGAGGTCCTCTATCCCGCCGACGGCGACGCCGGGCCGGAACCCACGGGCGAGCTCCTCACCGCCGGGGCCGCGGTGGTCGGCGCCGAGCCGGCGGACGGGCCCTTCCCGCTCGTCGTCTTCGCCCACGGGTGGAACGGACGTGCGGCGCACGGGCTCGGGATCGCCGAGCGGTGGGCCCGGGACGGCTACGTCGTCGCGCTGCCCACCTTCCCGCTGAGCCAGGAAGGCATCGCCGTGTCCGACGACCTCGTCAACCAGCCCGGCGACATCAGCTTCGTCATCGACGAACTGGCCGGGCCCGAACCGGCCGACGATGCGCTGGCCGGCGTGGTCGACCTCGACCACGTGGCCGTCGGCGGGCACTCGCTCGGCGCCGCGACGGTCTTCGGTGTCGCCTACAACTCGTGCTGCCTCGACGGGCGGATCGACGCCACCATCACCGTGGCCGGCGGCAACCTGCCCTTCGAGGGCGGCACCTACGACGACGCGCCGCCCACACCGATGCTGCTGGTGCACGGCGAGCTCGACCAGACGGTGCCCATCGCCGCGGGCGACGCCATGTTCGAGTTCGTCGACGGGCCGGTCTGGTACCTGCGGCCCAGCAACGCCGACCACATCACCGTGTTCACAGGCGATCCCGGTCGGCTGTTCAACGACGCGGCACTCGTGTTCCTCGACGTCCACCTGCGCGGCGGCGACCCCGCCGCGCTCGATGAGCTCGGGAACGAGATCGCCGCCGGCGGCATCGCCGACTGGCGGGTCAAGCCCTAGCGCTCGCGGGCCGCTCCGGCCGAGCTCCGGCTTCGCTGACGCTCAGCCGAAGCCGCGGGAGTCCTGCTTGAGGGCGGTGTCGATGCCGAGAGCGGCGGCCACGACGAGCATGCGCAGCGGGTCCTCCAGCGGGCGGTGGATCTGCACCACGTAGTTGTCGGCCGTGGTGAACATGGTCTTGGCCAGCCCCTCCCACGTCTTGGTGATGCGCGCGATCTCGTTGCCGGCGTGGTCCTGGATGTTGAAGTTCCAGGCCCGCCAGTTCTCGGCGTTGATCGAGCCCCAGGTGTGGCCCCCCGCCTCGAGCGAGAACCGGATCTTGCCGATGGCGTTCTGCTGCACGATCTGGCCGGTCTCGTTGCCCATCTGGTCCTGCACGATGACGCGGGACTTCAGCACCTTGGCCGGCCGCGTGAGCGCCATGAGCACGTTGCCGTGCCCGTCGACCACCTGGAGCTTGTGGGTCATGAACTGGTCATAGGACGTGAGCACGCGGATGGCCTTCTTGGCCATGCTCTGGCCGACCTGGCGGACGGCGCCGAGCTGGCGGCCGTGCTGGTCGAAGATCGCGTACTCGTTGTTGACCTCGATCAGCTTGGCCTTCTGGTTCACCACCAGGATCGGCTCGGTGAAGATCGAGCCGCCGCCCGCCGGGGCCGCGCCCTGGGCGACGCCAGCGCGCTGCACGTCCTGCTGGACCCGGTCGGCGCCGCGCTCGACGGTGGGGATGTGTCCCCCGCCCGTCGGCGGATCGACCACCTGGCGGCCGTGGGAGGCTGCATGCTCGGTCCAACGCTGGCCGTCCCACCAACGCGTCTCGTGGCGGCCGAAGGGGTCGGGGTACCAGCCCGGGGCGTGTTGCCCCGCCTGGCCGCCGCCCGCCTGGTATGAGGCTTGTGACATGGGCGCCGATGCTACTTCCAGCCTGTCGGAGATCCGTAGGCGCGCCCCCTGGAAATCCGCTCAGCCGGAGGCGAACTCGACCACGCAGCGCGCACGGTGGTCGTCAGACGCCAGAGGGAAGTCGATGCGGGCGTGGGCACCGCGGCTCTCGGTGCGGGCCGAGGCGGCCGCCACCAGGGCGAGCGCGACCGTCGCCAGGTTGCGCAGCTCGTGGACATCGGGCTGGCCGTGACCGTCGGCGGGCCCGCCGGCCTCGTGGAGCCCGCCTGCGCACCCCGCTGCGGCGACGGCCGCGGCGCGCGCCGCCGCCTCGCCCGCCCGGGCCAGCGACGACGCCGAGCGCAGGACGCCCGCCTCCGCGGTCATCGCCTGCTGGAGAGCGGCCCGACCTGCGGCGATGGCGCCGACGAGGCCACCCGACGTCGTGAGCCCGCCGGTCGCGGGCGGGGCCACCACCACGGTGTGACCCGGCACCCCGCCGTGGTCGGAGCCGATCGCCGGCGCGAGCACGCACCGCATCGCCCCGGACGGGCGGGGGCCGTCGAGGCCGGCATCCACGGCCTCGACCACCCGCGGGCCGAACACCATGCCGTCCAGCAGCGAGTTCGAGGCCAGGCGGTTCGCGCCGTGGACCCCGTTGCCGGCGGCCTCGCCCGCCACCCACAGCCCGGGGAGGGTCGTCGCCCCGTCGAGGTCGGCGACGATGCCGCCACACAGGTAGTGGGCCGCCGGCGCCACGGGCAACCAGTCGCGAGCCGGGTCGAGACCCACCTCGGCCAGCGCGGCGGTGATCGTGGGGAACCTGTCGGCGAACCGCTCGAGGCCCGTGGCATCGAGCCAGACGTGGTCGAGGTCCTGCCCGGCGATCACCGCCATGATCGCCCGGCTCACCTTGTCGCGCGGCAGCAGCTCGTCGACGAAGCGCTCACCCGCCGCGTCGCGCAGCAGGGCGCCGTGGCCGCGCAGGGCCTCCGACAGCAACGGGCGGGGCATGGCCGGATGGTGCAGAGCCGTGGGGTGGAACTGCACGAACTCGAGGTCGGCGACGGCGACGCCGGCCCGCAGTGCCATGGCGATGCCGTCGCCCGTCGACTCGGCGGGGTTGGTGGTGACCGCGAACAGCTGGCCGGCCCCGCCCGTGGCGATGAGCACGTGGCGGGCGCGCACCTCGGTCAGCGTGCCGTCGGCACGCAGCGCGTTGACGCCCGCGCACCGACCGTCCTCGACCAGCAGGTCGAGGGCGAACGTGTGCTCGTAGATCGCGGCTGCGGTCTCGCTCACGGCCACGACCAGAGCGCGTTCGACCTCGACGCCGGTGGCCGCGCCGCCGGCGTGCACGACCCGGGCATGGCTGTGCCCGCCCTCCCGCGCCAGCAGCAGCTCGCCCGCCGCGTCGCGGTCGAACGCCGCCCCGAGAGCGATCAGCTCGTTGACCCGGGTCGGGCCCTCGTCGACGAGCACCCGCACGGCGTCCTCGTCGCAGAGCCCCGCGCCGGCCGCGAGCGTGTCGGCCAGGTGGAGGTCGGTCGAGTCGGGATCGCCGCCCAGCACGGCGGCCACCCCGCCCTGCGCCCAGCGGGTGGTGGCCTGGGCCAGCTCGCCCTTGGTGAGCACGCCGACGCGCAGGCCGTGGACGTCGGCGGCACGCACCGCGGCGGAGAGCCCAGCGACCCCCGAGCCGAGGACCAGCAGGTCCAGCGGGGGGCTGGTCAGTTGCTCGGGACCTCGACGTAGCGGTGAGGCGCCGGCCCCTGCTGTTCGGCGGCGAGCAGCTCCGCGGTGACGGCGTCGATCTGGCGGTTGCCGGTGTCCACGTGCACGACGCGCGGCTCGTACGTCGCGAGCTCGGCGTCGTCGTACTCGGCGTAGGAGATCACGATGATGCGGTCGCCCGGCTGCACCAGGCGGGCCGCAGCCCCGTTGAGGCACATGTCGCCCGAGCCTCGCACGCCGGCGATCGTGTACGTCTCGAGGCGGGCCCCGTTGTCGATGTCGACGATCGCGACCTGCTCGTGCTCCAGGATGTCGGCGGCGTCGAGCAGGTCGGGGTCGATGGTGACCGACCCGACGTAGTGCAGGTTCGCGTCGGTGATGACGGCCCGGTGGATCTTCGACTTCAGCATGCGTCGGCGCACGGGGCTGAGCCCTCCTTGGGTGGGCGCCGTCACACGGTCACCCCCACGTTGTCGATGAGCCTCGCTCGCCCGAATCGAACAGCTGCGAGCAGCCGCAGATTCCCACGGAGAGGCTCGGGGACGGTGAAAGATTCTGCATCGACCACCTCGGCGTAGTCCAGTTCCGCCAGGGGCTCGGCGCTGATGATGCCCGCCATCAGGTCGCGCACCGCCGCAGGGTCGCGCTCCCCCGCGCCGATGGCCGCGGCACCGGACCGCAGCGCGGTGTACAGCACCGGCGCGGCCTCCCGCTCCTCGGGCGTGAGGTACACGTTGCGGGACGACATGGCCAGGCCGTCGAGCTCGCGCACGGTCGGGCACGCCACGACCTCGACCGGGAACGACAGATCGGCGGCCATGCGGCGCACCACCGCGATCTGTTGCCAGTCCTTGGCGCCGAAGTAGGCACGGCACGGGCCCACGATGGCGAACAGCTTGGCGACCACGGTCGCCACGCCGGCGAAGTGGGTGGGCCGCGCCGCCCCCTCCAACCCGTCGGACACCTCCGCGACCGACACCGTGGTCAGCACCGGCCGGGGGTACATCTCGGTGACGGCGGGGGTGAACAGCACGTCGACCCCGGCATCCGTCGCGAGCGCGGTGTCGCGGGCCAGATCGCGGGGGTAGGCGTCGAGGTCTTCCCCCGCCCCGAACTGCAGCGGGTTCACGAAGATCGAGGAGACGACGACGTCGTCGTGTGCATCCGCGGCGCGCATCAGGGAGGCGTGCCCCTCGTGCAGGTAGCCCATCGTCGGCACGAAGCCGACCGTGGCGCCGGCGGCGCGGTGCCCGTCGAGTTCGGCCCGCAGGTCGGCGACGGTCGCGATCGTCCTCACGAGCGCTCCCTCCCGGCCGTCGACTCCACTCCGGCTCCCGCGCCCGGCCCCGCGGCCAGGCGCCGGGCCGCGTCGACCATGCCCCGGTAGGCGCGGCGCTCGTCGGCCGGAAGCCCCCTCACGTGGCGGCGGATCGTGGCCTCGTCGCCCCGGGCCGCCGGGCCGGTGAGCGCGGCGCGCGGGCCCAGCTCGGACACGTTGGCCATCGTGTCGGTGGCCAGGTCGAGGTACGCCTCGAACGGGACCCCGACCTGGGCGGCCAAGCGCTCGACCTGGCCGAGCAGGGCCACGAGGTGGTTGGAGGCGATGGACGCCGCCGCGTGGTAGGTCGCCCGGTCGGCGTCGTCGACCGTGAACGACCGGCCCTTCAACGAACGCACGACCTCGGTGCCCAGGGGGTCGCCGGCAACGGCGAACCAGCCGCCGACCAGCCGCCGCGAGCCCAGCTCGGCGTTGGGCAGCGCGACCAGCGGGTGCACCGCCGCCCGGCGCGGGTGGGGGGCCAGCAGCTCGAGCCCGCGGGCGCCTGCCAGGTGGGCGACGACCGTGGTCTCGTCGGGCTCGATCTGGCCGGCGACACCCTTGATCTCGCTGTCGGGGGTGGCCAGCACCAGCAGATCGACACCCGCCGCCGCCCCCGACAGGTCGTCGTCCCGGCCGAGCATGGGAGCGACGTCCCAGCCGGCGTTGGTCAGCGCCAGAGCCAGCGCCGTGCCGGCCCGCCCCGGGCCGACGATGCGAACGTGCCGGGTGCGCCCCGGTCGGCGAGCAGACGTGGTCACAGATCGCCCAGCGTTACAGATCGCCCGGGGTCACAGGTCGTCGCGGGTCACAGCTGGTCGAGGGCGCCACGCCGCTCGACCCGCCCGCCCGAACCCGCGACCGCAGCCGCATCCGCCACGTCGGGCGCCAGGTCGTGGAGGGGGGCGACGACGAAGCGCCGCTCCCACAGCCGGGGGTGGGGCACCATCAGATCGGGCTCGTCGACCGCCGTGCCCTCGACCCACAGCACGTCGACGTCGAGGGTGCGGGGCCCCCACCGCTCGTCGCGCACGCGA